>JBOHDE010000090.1:2899-14207 GCA_050699035.1 Nocardioidaceae bacterium
GCCGTACGGGCAGCAGCCGCCGTACGGGCAGCAGTACGGCCAGCAGCCGTACTACGGCGCCCCCCAGCCGTACCCCTCCTCTCCCGACGCCCGTCCCGGTGCGTTGATCGGCGCCCTGGTGATGACCTGGATCGGCAGCGGTCTGCTGCTCCTGATCGGCGTGGTGCTGCTGGCCTTCGCCACCAACAAGGACGTCATCGACGGATTCGCCGAGGCGCTGGACGACCCGACGTTCAGCACCGCCGACCTCACGGTCGTGCTGCGGGCGGTCGGCGGCTTCTTCCTGGTCTGGGCGGTGCTGATCCTGGTCGCCTCGATCTTCGCGTGGCGACGCGCCAACTGGGCCCGCATCATGCTGACCGTCCTTGGCGGGCTGTACCTCGTCATCGGCCTGGTGACGCTGGTGCTCGGCGAGGTGCAAGGCATCTTCGGCATCGTGTGGGTGGCCGCGGTGGTCGTGCTGCTCTGGTTGCCGCCGGTGCGTGACTGGTTTGCCGCCAAGCGGCTGCCGGGCGGTTACTCGCCGCCGGCCAACCGGCCCTGGTGACTTGTCAGGCAGAACGTGCGGTGGGGCGCACGAACTGTCTGACAACTGTTAAGGGCGGAGGCCCCGGGTGAGCCGGTCGATTGCCTCGTCGAGTACGTCGTCGCGCTTGCAGAAGGCCCAGCGGACCAGCGGCCGCCCGGTCTCGACGTCGTCGTAGAAAACCTGGTGCGGCACGGCCACCACACCGCACCGCGCGGGTAGCGACAGGCAGAACTCCACGCCGTCGGTGCCGCCGACGGGCCTGATGTCGGTCGTCACGAAGTAGGTGCCCTGCGGCACGAAGACCTCGAACCCGACCGACGCGAGCCCGTCGCACAGCCGGTCCCGCTTGGCCTGCAGCGTCGCCCGGAGTGCGGTGAAGTAGTCGTCGCCCAGCCCGAGGCCGTACGCGATGGCGGGCTGCAGCGGCGCCCCCGACGTGAACGTCATGAACTGCTTGGCCGTGTTGACGGCACCCACCAGGTCGGGGCTCGCGCAGACCCAGCCGACCTTCCATCCCGTGAGCGAGAACGTCTTGCCGGCGCTGGAGATCGTGATCGTCCGGTCGCGCATCCCGTCGTACGTCGCGAGCGGGCGGTGCACCGTCTCGTCGAACGCGAGGTGCTCGTAGACCTCGTCGGTCACGACCAGCAGGTCATGCTCGACGGCGACCGCGGCGACCGCGGACAGCTCGTCGTCGGTGAGTACGGTGCCGGTCGGGTTGTGCGGGGAGTTGACCAGCAGCAGCTTGGTCCGGGAAGTGACGGCGGCACGCAGCGCGTCGAGGTCGAGCCGGAAGTCGGGGGGCCGCAGGGTGACGGGTCGTCGTACCCCGCCCGCCATCGCGATGGCCGCGACATAGGAGTCGTAGTACGGCTCGAGGACGACCACCTCGTCGCCGGGGTCGACCAGGGCGAGCAGCGTCGCGGTGATCGCCTCGGTCGCGCCGGCCGTGACCAGGACCTCCGTGTCGGGGTCGAAGCTGAGGCCGTAGAAACGCTGCTGGTGTGCGGAGACCGCCTGTCGCAGCTCGGGCACGCCGATGCCCGGCGCGTACTGGTTGCGACCGTCCCGGATCGCCGCGATGGCGACGTCGCGGATCTCGATCGGGCCGTCGGTGTCCGGGAACCCCTGGCCGAGGTTGACCGCGCCGGTGCGCACCGCCAAGGCCGACATCTCGGCGAAGATCGTCGTGCCGAGGCCCTGCAATCGCTCACTCAGCTGCCGGTCGCCCATGGCGTGCACCCTACGCACGGCCACCGCGCCGCCCGGCCGGGGTGCCCCCGAGAACGAGGCGGGTTGGTCGAGGCCGGCGCCGGACGCGGGGCAACTGAGACCTATGTACGCCAGGACGTCGGTAGCTCTCAGTTGCCTCGGGTCGGCGAGGAGGCAGCCGTCAGAAGACGAACGGCGTCCACGGGGCCGGCTCGTGGCGGCAGGCGGTGCTGAGTGCCGTGACCGCGCCGGCCCGGTGCTCGGTCACCAGCCCGGCCCCGGCCAGCGCGACCAGTGACGTACCCCCGAGGTAGACCGCGCCTAGCTCACGCACGTCGAGGCTCAGGTCGGCGGTCGCGTCGCTCCGCTCGCAGTGCGCGCCGGCCGGGTCGGCCTTGAGTCGCCAGCTCCCGGAGTTCCAGTCACAGAAGGGATCGCGTACGTCGATGACGACGTCGACCGGGGTCGCGTAGCGGCGCGCGGACAGGGCGGCGCCGACGTCGACGATGCGGACATAGAGTCCGTCGCCCCACTCCGGGGCGGCCCGCCGGGGGTCGACCAGCAGGTCGAGGAGGGGGTCGTCGGCGGCCCGGTTGTAGGCCCTCGTGGTGACGGTCAGGTCGAGATTGAGGAGGTACTCCCACGCCTTCGCCGTCGCGGCGGCGTCGACGGCATGCAGCTCGCGGACGGTCGCCATGCCGGTCGCGCCGGTGCGTTCCCAGGTCGACTTGGTGGAGTACCGGGCATAGCCGCGCAGCGCCCCGACCGCGTCCTCGACCAGCAGCGTGCGCAGCGGGGAACCGCCTTCGCGACGGCTCTCCGGGAACAGGACCCGCGCCCGCACCCACTTCTCGTTCGGCAGATCGGGTACGCCGGGACGGCGGGACCGCTCGTGCTCGTAGATGGTGTGCGCGGCCGCCAGCGAGTCCGACGGCTCCACCAGCCGGACGTGCAGGTCGGCCGTGCCGGGCACCGGGCGCAGCTGGTTGTACGCCCGGGGCACCGCGAACGACAGCGTGCTGGTCGCCCGCCCGTACCCGAACCGGCCGTAGATCGAGGACTCCGACGCCCACAGCGCCGCGATCGGCTCACGACCGGCCGCCTGGATGTCGTCGAGCTGGCGACGCATCAGCCGGGTGAGGATGCCGCGCCGGCGGTGCGTCGGCAGCACCGCGACCCAGGTGACACCCGCCGTCGGCACCGGCTGACCGCCCGGCACCGACAGCTGGAACGAGTAGGCCGCCGCACTCGCCACCGGCCGGTCGTCGTCGATCACGGCGAGGGTCCGGTCGAACTCGAGCAGCTCGCGCTCCTGCTCCTGCAGCTCCTCGGCGTCGGGCTCACCGCCGAACCCGTGCTCGATCACGCGGGCGAAGGAGGCGTACTCCTCAAGGCTGACGGGGCGGATCGGGAGCTCTGAGGTCATACCCACTTCCTAGCAGCGCGGTGAGGTCGCAGCCACCGCTTTTCGCAGGTCCTGATCCGGGGTCGTGACCGAGGCGCGAGCGGCCGGTGTCGCCGGTGAACCTGCTGACGCACAATGAACCCCGTGACCACGCAGACCGTGAGCCCCGGGGCCACGCCGCCACCGCCACCCGCCCGCCGCCGCAAGCCGCTGCTGCTGGCCGGGCTGGTGCTCGTGCTGGCCGGGGTCGGCCTGCTCGGGTACGTCGCGTGGGAGTATTGGGGGACCAACATCGTCTCCAAGAACAAGCAGCAGGACATCACTAACGACCTGCTGAACTCGTGGGACGACCCCGCGGTCGGTGACCTGCTCGGGCCGTCCGAGGGCAGCGACCTCGGCGACGCGCTCGCGCTGGTGAAGATCCCGCGCTTCGGTGACACGTACGTCGTGCCGGTGATCGAGGGCGTCCGACCTGAGGACCTCGCGCAGGGGCTCGGGCACTACCCGGGTACGGCCCTGCCGGGGCAGGTCGGCAACTTCGCGATCGCCGGTCACCGGGTCACCCACGGCGAGCCGTTCCGCGACCTGCCGAAGATGCGCGAGGGCGACGAGGTCGTCGTCGAGACGGCGGACGCCGTCTACACCTACGAGATGGACACCGACCCCAACGACCTGGTCGTGCAGCCCGACGACACCTGGGTGATCGACCCGGTGCCCGGTGAGCCGAGGGACACCAAGCCGGACCAGGCCCGCATCACGCTGACCACCTGTGCCGAGCTGTTCCACACCTCCGACCGGCTGGTCTCGTTCGGCCACCTGGTCGACACCGAGCGCAAACGTGGGTGAGCGGAGTCAGTAGAGTCCGCGCCATGAGCGACCGCGACGCACTCGTGCGGCAGATCCTCGACAAGGCTGTCGTGCACGGTGCGGTGACCCTGTCGTCGGGCCGTGAGGCGGACTTCTACATCGACCTGCGGCGGATCAGCCTCGACGCCGAGGCCGCGCCGCTGGTCGGTCGGGTGATGCGCGAGGTGACCGCCGACCTCGATTTCGACGCGGTCGGCGGCCTCACGTTGGGTGCCGACCCGGTCGCGACGGCGATGCTGCACGCCGCGGCGGCAGCGGGCGACCGGCTCGACGCGTTCGTCGTCCGGAAGTCCGAGAAGGCACACGGGCTGCAGCGCCGGGTCGAAGGTCCGGACGTCGCCGGGCGCCGGGTGCTCGCAGTGGAGGACACGTCCACGACCGGGGGTTCGGTGCTGACCGCCGTCCAGGCGCTTCGTGACGCCGGCGCCGAGGTGGTCGCGGTGGCGGTCATCATCGACCGCGACACCGGTGCCCGCGAGAAGGTCGAGGCCGAAGGGCTGGAGTACCGCTGCGCGTTCGGTTCGGCGGACCTCGGGCTGTGAGCGGGCTGCTGGCGCTCGCCACCACCTCGGACCCCGACGACCTCGACGGCGTTGCCGGCTGGGCGGTCGACCTGATGGACCGACTCGGCGCCCCCGGGGCCGGGGTGGCGATCGCGCTGGAGAACCTGTTCCCGCCGTTGCCGAGCGAGCTGATCCTCCCGGTCGCCGGCTTCTCCGCCAGCCGTGGTGACCTGTCCCTCGTCGGCGCCATCGTCTGGACCACGATCGGCTCGCTGGTGGGTGCGCTGGTGCTGTACGGCCTCGGCGCCGCGCTCGGCCGCGACCGGATGCGGGCGATCGCCGTCCGCGTCCCGCTGGTCAAGGTGTCCGACGTCGACCGTTCGGAGCAGTGGTTCCAGCGGTTCGGCCCGCAGGCGGTGTTCTTCGGCCGGATGATCCCGATCTTCCGCAGCTTCATCTCGATCCCAGCAGGCATCGAGCGGATGTCGCTGACCCTGTTCGTACTGCTGACCACGATCGGCAGCCTGATCTGGAACACCACCTTCGTCCTCGCCGGGTACGTACTCGGGGAGAACTGGGACCGCGTCGAGGGCTGGGTGTCACCGGTGCAGAAGGTCGTCATCGTCGCGGTGCTGCTGCTCGTCGCGTACTTCGTCGGCTCCCGGCTGATGCAGCGGTGGCGCGCCCGCCGGCTGTGATCTCGGATGGAGCCGTCGGAGGGGTACGTCGTCGCGGGGCACGAGGTCGGTGTCGGCCCGCACCCGCGCCCGTGGCCGACCGACGACCGGCTCGACCCGGAGCTGCTCGAGCACGGCGACCGGCGCAACGTCGGCGACCGTTACCGCTACTGGCGGGTGGACGCGATCGTCGCCGACCTCGACCGTCGGCGGCATCCCTTCCATGTGGCGATCGAGAACTGGCAGCACGACTTCAACATCGGTTCGATCGTGCGTACGGCGAACGCGTTCCTCGCGGCCGAGGTGCACATCGTCGGACGGCGCAGGTGGAACCGGCGCGGCGCGATGGTGACCGACCGCTACCAGCACATCCGGCACCACGAGTCGCTGGACGACCTCGCGGCCTGGTGCCATGACCACAGCCTGCCGCTGCTCGGCATCGACAACCTGCCGGGCTCGGTGCCGTTGGAGACATATGTGCTGCCGGCTGCCTGCGTGCTGCTGTTCGGCCAGGAGGGGCCGGGGCTGTCGGCGGCCGCCCACGACGCCTGCGACACGACGCTGTCGATCGCGCAGTTCGGCTCGACCCGCTCGATCAACGCGTCGGCCGCGGCCGCCATCGCGATGCACGCGTGGGTTCGCGAGCACGCGAGTCCTTAGGGTGCGTCTCCCTACTCCGCTGACCTGCTGCGCGACCCTCGGAGGGCGCCTCGCGGCGTTGTCGTCGTCGCACGATGCTGCGCATCGCGCCTCCTCCTCCGCCTTGCGATGCATCCCACCGAGCGCCGCTCGCGACGGTCGAGAGCAAGGAGACGCACCCTAGGGTGTCGGCATGACGCAGCGGCTGGTGGTCATCGGTGGCGACGCGGCGGGGATGACGGCGGCGAGCCGGGCCAAGCGGCTCCGTGGCGACGCGCTCGACGTGGTCGTGCTCGAGCAGGGCCGCTTCACATCGTACTCCGCCTGCGGGATCCCGTACTGGGTGGGCGGTGAGATCGGGTCGGTCGACGACCTGGTCGTACGGAGCCCGGAGGAGCACCGGCGCAACGGCATCGACGTACGCCTGGACTCCCGTGCCACCGGCATCGACCTCGACCGCTGCGAGGTCGCCGTCGACGGGTCCGACCCGGTCGGCTTCGACCGGCTGCTGATCGCCACCGGCGCGACCCCGATCCGGCCACCACTGCTGGGTCTCGACGCCCCCAACGTGCACGGCGTGCAGACGCTCACCGACGGTGCCCGGCTGATCGACGGTCTGAGCGACGAGCCGGGCCGGGCCGTGGTGATCGGTGCCGGTTACATCGGGATCGAGATGGCCGAGGCCCTGGTCCGCCGGCGCTACGACGTGACCGTGGTCGACCGGGGCGCGCAGCCGATGAGCACGCTCGACGCCGACCTCGGCGCGCTGGTCGCCGACGCGATGGAGGGCCTGGGCATCGACGTCGAGTGCGACACGGCGGTGGAGTCGCTCGACCTCGACTCGGCCGGTCGGGTGACGGCGGTGCGTGCGGGCGGCCGGTCGTACGCGGCCGACCTGGTGGTGCTCGGCATCGGCGTTCGCCCCGCCGCCGAGATCGCCGCCGCGGCGGGGCTGCCGCTCGGAGATCGCGGCGGCATCAGGGTGAACGCGCGGATGGAGGTCGCCGACGGGGTGTACGCCGCCGGCGACTGCGTCGAGTCGTGGGACCGGGTGGCGCGACGCTGGGTGCATGTGCCGCTCGGCACTCACGCCAACAAGCAGGGGCTCGTCGCGGGGCTGCGGATCGCCGGCGAGGACGCGGAGTTCCCCGGCATCCTGAAGACCGCGATCAGCAAGGTGTGTGACCTCGAGGTGGCGCGCACCGGGCTCGGGTCGGACGAGGCGGCGGAGCTGGGGTACGACGTGGTCGCGGCGACGATCGAGACCACGACGCAGGCCGGCTACATGCCGGACACCCGGCCGATGACCGTGAAGCTGCTCGCGGACCGGCCCACCGGTCGGCTGCTGGGCGCCCAGATCGTCGGTCGTGAGGGCTCGGCGATCCGGATCGACACCTGCGCCACGGCACTGTGGGCCGGGCTCACGGTGCACGAGGTGATGATGAGCGACCTCGGCTACGCGCCGCCGTTCTCCAGCGTCTGGGACCCGGTCCAGGTGGCCGCTCGCAAGGTCGTGGAGCAGCTCTGACCGGAGGCACCCGTCGACTCCGGTGCCGCGTCCGCGCCATACTGTGGACTCCGAAAACCTGCGACCCCGCTGCTGTGCCCGAGGAGCTTTCCGATGCCCATTGCGAGTCCCGAGGTCTACGCCGAGATGCTCGACAAGGCGAAGCGCGACCACTTCGCGTACCCCGCCATCAACGTGACCTCGTCGCCGACCCTCCACGCCGCGTTGCGCGGGTTCTCCGACGCCGGCAGCGACGGCATCGTCCAGGTGTCGACCGGCGGCGCGGACTACCTGTCGGGGTCGACGGTGAAGAACATGGTGACCGGGTCGGTCGCGTTCGCGGCGTACGCGCGCGAGGTTGCCAAGAGCTACCCCGTCAACGTCGCCCTGCACACTGACCACTGCCCGAAGGACAAGCTGGACGGCTTCGTCCGGCCGCTGCTGGAGATCTCGCGGGAGCGAGTGGCCGCCGGGGAGGAGCCGCTGTTCCAGTCGCACATGTGGGACGGCAGCGCCGTACCCCTGGACGAGAACCTCGCCATCGCCGAGGAGCTGCTGGCGGCTGCGGCCGCCGCCAAGATCATCCTGGAGATCGAGGTCGGCGTGGTCGGCGGCGAGGAGGACGGCATCGTCGGCGCGATGGACGACAAGCTCTACACGACACCGGAGGACGCGCTGGCGACGGCCGAGGCGCTGGGCACCGGCGAGCAGGGCCGCTACCTGACCGCACTGACGTTCGGCAACGTGCACGGCGTCTACAAGCCGGGCAACGTCAAGCTGCGGCCCGAGATCCTGCGTGACGCACAGCAGGCGGTGGCGGGCAAGCTCGGCCTGGCCGACGACGCGCGGCCGTTCGACCTGGTGTTCCACGGCGGCTCCGGCTCGTCCGCGGAGGAGATCTCGGCCGCCGTCGACTACGGCGTGGTGAAGATGAACGTCGACACCGACACGCAGTACGCCTTCACCCGGGCCGTGGCGGCGCACATGTTCGCGGGCTACGACAAGGTGCTCAAGGTGGACGGCGAGGTCGGCGACAAGAAGACCTACGACCCGCGGTCCTGGGGCAAGGCCGCCGAGGCGTCGATGGCGGCCCGGGTCGTGGAGGCCTGCCAGAACCTCCGGTCCGCCGGCACCACCGTCTCCTGACCCAACTTCACCCCCCGAACCGACATTTTCGGGGTCGTTCGCGCCCGGAAACTGTCGGTTCGGGGGGTGAAGTGTGGGCGAGGCTGTGGATGACGCGAGCGCGGGTACGCCAGTCGGCGGCACCCTGGTCGGATGAGCGAGGACGCCGATCTGCTGAGCACGCTCCACGGTGGTGTGTTCACGGCTGCCGAGGCGGCTCTCGCCGGCTACAGCGAGCGCCAGATCCGCTGGCGAGTCGACTCGTGTCGTTGGCGTCGGCTGCGCCGCGGCATCTTCTGCGTGGCCCGCGTCTTTGACGACAGCGACGGCCCGGGCCGCATGCGCCTGCAGCTGAACGCCGCCCTGCTCGCGTCACCTCGCGCGGTGGTGAGCCACTACAGCGCGGGCCGGGCGTTCGGTTGGCCGTTCCTCGGGTCGTGGGACGCTCGGCCGTGGCTGACGATCGACCGCGGCGACACCAGCCGCACGCCGGTCCATCGGTCGACCTGGGTGATCGAGTCCGCTGGGCTGCCGGCCGAACACGTCGTGACGCGGGACGGCCTGACTGTTACCAGCGGTCCTCGGACCGCGGTCGACTTGGCGCGTCATCTCCCGGTGAAGGAGGGGTTGGTGTGCGTCGACGCCGCGCTGCACCTCGGCGACGTCACGCCGGACGGTCTGGCCGCGGTGGTTGCCTACTGCGAGAACTGGCCGGGCATCCGCCGCGCCCGCAAGGTCGTCGACCTCGCCGACGGACGGTCGGAGTCGCCCTACGAGACCGTCGCCCGGCTGCACGCCTACCGCCTTGGCTTCGGGTTGGAGCCGCAGGCCTGGATGTACGACGAGCATGGCTGCATCGGCCGGACCGACCTGCGAATCGGTCGACATCATGCCGTCCTCGAGATCGACGGTGATGTCAAGTACGCCGCCGACGCACCGAACGACGTACTTCTGCTGGAGAAGCAGCGACACGAACGTGCCGAGCGGGCCGGCATCGCGATGGGCCGCCTTTCCACCACCCAGGCCGATGACCCGGTGGCGGTCGAGCGGTGCGTGCAGCTCACCTGCTCCCGAGCGGCCGCGATGGCCACCGCGGCGGGTGGGCGCATCACCGGGTACTTCGGACCGCCACCGGCGTGGGTCCGCGCCGCCTGAGGTGACTTCACCCACCCAACCGACAGTTTCGGGGTCGATCGGGCCCGCAAAATGTCGGTTCGAGGGGTGAAGTCGGGGAGGATGGTCAGCATGACGAACCTGCTGCCCGAACCCGCTGACACGCTGCTGCCCGCCGACCCCGCCACCACCGAGCTCGCCGCCGGCACCGAGCCTGAGCAGGTCGTCCGCGCGCATCCCGAGTCGTCGCTGGTCTGGGCGACGCTGGCCGACGGCGCACTCGCGGACGGCCGTGACGTCGAGGGGTACGCCTACGCCCGGGTCGGCTACCACCGCGGTCTCGACGCGCTGCGCCGTAACGGCTGGAAGGGCCACGGCCCGGTGCCGTGGTCGCACGAGCCGAACCGCGGATTCCTGCGTGCGCTGGCGGCGCTGGCCACCGCGGCCGCCCGGATCGGCGAGGACCACGAGGCCGAGCGGTGTGCGACGTTCTTGCGCGACTCCAGCGCCGAGGCGGCCGACGAGCTCAGCCGCTGACTGGGCCGCTGACTGGGCCGAAAGGCCGCGACCCCGGTATCGAAATCGTCCCCTGCTTCGACTCCGACACCGCGGCCGCGTGGCCCCATACTTCCCGATTCCGCCCGGACCTACTGTCTCCAACCTGTCAATGGCCGTAACCTGCCACCATGACTGGCCGAGCCGGACACCGAGGACCGCCTGTCAGCCGGCCGCGGTCGCAGGAGGAGCGCGTCGACCCGGTCGCGTACGGCTACCGGCTCCGCATGCTCGGCATCGACGCCCGGACCGAGCAGGTCTACCGGATGGTGCTACGCCACGACGGCGAACTGCTGGAGAGCCTCTGCGACCGGGTTGGCCGTCCGCTCGCCGAGGTCGGCCGCGAGGTGGGACGGCTGGTCGCGCAACGGCTGGTCCGGGTCGACGGCGACGCCGTCCGGGCCGAGCCGCCGGACCTTGCGCTCGGTCGGCTCGTCGTCGAGCAGCAGCAGCGGCTGCAGGACGAGGAGCACGCGCTGGGCGCGGTCCGCGCCTCGATCAGCGACTACGTCCTCGACCATGCCAGCAACCGCGAGGGTGACTGGGAGCCGGTGGGGGTCGAGGCGATCGAGGTCGCCGACCTGATCTCGACCATGGAGACCCTGCTGCACAACAGCACGGGCGAGATGCTGTTCATGCGCCCCGACCAGTGGAACCTGCCGACCGGCATCCGGATGGACCGCATCGTGGTCGACGCCCTGCGGGAGGGTCGGACCTCCCGGGTCATCTACCCCGACCTGATCCGCGACCAGCGGCCGCAGATGGTGACGGCGCGGGCGCACGCCGGTGAACAGCTCCGCGTGCTGCCGGCCGTACCCATCCGGCTGGCCGTCTTCGGCGACGTCGCAGCCGTACTCCCCGAGCACTTCGACCGCACCGAGGGCCGCCGCCTGGTGGTCCGCCATCCGGCGCTCGTGCGTGCGTTGCGGGACCTGTTCGAGTTCCAGTGGGGGCGCGGGATGGCGCTGCCCGGCCTTGGCGCGACCGCGGTGACCGACGAGCACCGGCGGCTGCTGGAGATGCTGGCGGCCGGGTCGAAGGACGAGCAGATGGCGCGGGCGCTCGACATGTCACTGCGTACCGTCCGGCGGCGGGTGGCCGCGCTGCTGGTCGAGCTCGGCATCACGTCCCGCTTCCAGGCCGGTGTCGAGGCCGTACGCCGGGGCTGGCTCTAGG
>JBOHDE010000091.1:0-13987 GCA_050699035.1 Nocardioidaceae bacterium
AGGCCCCACAGCCGGTAGCGGACCGGGTGCTTGGAGAAGTGCCGGAGCCGGCCACCGACGATGTGCCGGCAGGAGTGGCAGCCGAGGGTGTACAGCCAGATCAGCACCACGTTGACCACGAAGATCAGCGTGCCGAGGCCCATGTGGCCCCACTCGCCGTCCTCGTTGCGGAACGCCAGCACCGCGTCGAAGGTCAAGACGGCCCCGACCGCGACCGCGGCGTACCAGAACCAGCGGTGCAGGTTCTGCACGATCAGCGGGAAGCGCGTCTCACCGGAGTACTTGCCGTGTGGCTCGGCGACCGCGCAGGCCGGCGGTGACAGCCAGAACGCGCGGTAGTAGGCCTTGCGGTAGTAGTAGCAGGTCATCCGGAAGCCCAGCGGGAAGATCAAGATGATCAGTGCGGGCGACAGCGCCCACCAGGTGATCGGACTGCCGAAGTCGCTCGACCCCTCGAGGCACTCGGTCGTCAAGCACGGGGAGTAGAAGGGCGAGAGGTACGGCTTGGCGTAGTACAGCTCGCCGGTGAACGCGCGCCAGGTCGCGTAGACCACGAACGCGGCGAACACGACGAACGTCGCGGCGGGCGCCAGCCACCAGCGGTCCTTGCGGAGCGTCTTCTGCGGGATGCGTGCGCGGCCGGCCCCAAGAAGTCCGGCCGTCATCAGGGGGCGTGCCGGTCCGGTGCCCCGAACCCCTCCTGCTCGGCATCGGACCACATGCTGGCGTCGTAGTCGTCGTCCGGGATCTCCTCGAGCTCCTCCGGGGCCGGACCCGGACGGTGCCCCGGCTGCGGGTCGCCGAGCTCGGCCAGGTCGGCCTCGAAGCGTTGCACGTCCGAGTACAGGCGGCGTACGCCGAGGGTGTCGCCGTACTCGTGTCGTAGCCGCTCGACTGCTTGCTGCAGGGTGGCAACCGCCTCTCGTACTCCGTCTGAGCTCGAACCCATGTGGCCTCTCCGCTGATCACGATCCCCCGGACGACGGACCTGAGTCTGGCGCGAACTCGCGAGATGCGAAAGGGGCGCGCCGCCAGCTGTTGCGTGTGTCACATCCGGGCCCGAGTCAGCGTGAGGCCGACCAGCCGCGAGACGATCATCGCGACGTACATCAGCCCGGCGACCTGCTCGATCATCACGATCGCCCGGGCGTGCGGCCGGATGGGTACGACGTCGGACAGCCCCGTGCTCGTCAGCGTGGTGAACGAGAGGAACAGCATCTCGAACCAGCTGCGTTGGCCCTCGGGGTCGACGGCCGCGGTGAACGAGCCGGGGTAGATGATCTGCACGACCACGAACACGTAGGTGAACGCCCACGCGACGACGGTGAAGGCGGCGCCGGTCGCGTAGAGCTCGTCGCGGGTCACGACGTTGTCGTTGAACATGTAGCGGATCAGCCCGTAGGCGACGTAGAAGTAGAAGAGCGCGTGCACCACCGAGGACCACAGCTCGATGGTCTCGTTCGCCGGGTAGACCGCTTCGAGGATCGTCAGCACCACGATCGGGATGCCGAGCACACCGGCGATCCAGGTGAACGCCGGTGTGCTGCGCACGGCCATGATCGCCAGCACCAGGAACAGCAGGGAGAACAGGGACAGCCCGGCGCGCCCGGCCGCCCGGTCGCCGAAGAAGGGGTACGCCACCACACCGAGCAGCTGCGCCACGAGCAGGACGGCGCTCGGGTGGCCGCGCGCAGCGTCGAGCAATCGCCTCATGCGCCACACCCTAGGTTGTGCCAGGCTGACCGGCTGTGAACACGCCCCCGTCCCGGCTGGTTGTCGGTGCCGCGATCATGGCCGACGGCCGGTTGCTGGCGACCCGCCGCACGGAGCCACCGGCGCTGGCCGGCGGATGGGAGCTGCCCGGCGGCAAGGTGGATCCCGGCGAGACGCCCGAGCAGGCCGTCGTCCGGGAGATCCGCGAGGAGCTCGACTGCGACGTACGGCTCGACGAGTGGCTCGACCGCGAGCAGCGGCTGAACGAGCAGCTCGTCCTGCGGGTGGTCGTCTGCCGGCTGGTGGACGGGGAGCCACGGCCGGTGGAGCACGACGCGCTGCGCTGGCTGGCCGCCGAGGAGCTTGGCGAGGTGAGCTGGCTGCCGGCCGACGAGCCGTTCCTCGCGCCGCTGCGAGAACGGCTGCTGGACGGCGAGCGGCTGCCCGGCGGCAACGTCGGCGGGGCGGTCCGGGTCGGCACCACGGTGCGGCGTCCGACCGGGCCGTGGACGCCGAACGTCCATGCCCTGTTGCGGTATCTCCGTGAGGTCGGCCTCGACGGCGTACCGCGAGTGCTGGGGGTCGACGAGCGGGACCGCGAGATCCTGACGTACCTGCCCGGCGAGGTCGTCGACGTCGACGCGACCCGGGTCTCCGACGCCCAGCTGACCGAGGCGATGCGGTGGCTACGGCGGTACCACGACGCCGTCCGCGGCTTCCGGCCGTCCGGGCCGGTGCGCTGGCGGTTCGCCGAGCGCACGCTGGCCGACGACGAGATCGTCTGCCACCACGACGTCGCGCCGTACAACATGGTGTTCCGCGGCGACCGGCTGACCGGGGTCTTCGACTGGGACCTCGCCAGCCCCGGCCGGCCGGTGGAGGACCTGGCGTTCGCGGCGTGGAACTCCGTACCACTGTTCCGGCCGGTCGACGACGAGGCCGCGCGGCTGCGGCTGATGGCCCAGTCGTACGGCGACGTCGACCCGCTGCAGATCCTGCACGGCGTGCAGCCGCGGATCGCGAGCGCCTGCCGGAAGATCGCCGAGGGGCAGGCCGCCGGCGACGTCGGCATGCTCAACCTCGCTACGGTGGGCGAGCCGGGACGGACGGAGCGTGCTCTCGTCGAGTTCGAGACTCGGATCGCGCGGATCGAGTCGGAGCTGTGACCTAGACATCCCACGGTCTAAGGCGTTCCGAATGTGGCGCCTCGCCCCCGGGGCCGTTGGGGCGACGTCGAATTTTGCCCAATTGGGCAATCCTTGACGCGCCCCCGCTCGCCGGCGGGTCCGAGGCGACGGACCGCGCCGGGTCACGTGCCCGCAGGCTCACTGCCCGTGGTGCAACGTCCGGTGGGCACGGTCCGGCACCCACGTCGTTGACTGGCTCGTTGCATAGGCCTGCGGTCCGGTTTATCCCTACGCAACGCGCCTATCGACGGCAGTGGGCCCCTGACGTCGACCCCACACATCCAGCAGGTGTGCCCCAATTGGGCAAAATTGCACATCAGTGGGGGACGGTGCCGAGGACGGTGCCGAGGCGCCGGTGTGATCACGGCGCCATCGACCCGGCCACCGTGATGGGTCCCCCACTAGGCTGGCCGCATGTCGAACCCCGCCCGGAGGCTGCTGCTGGTGCACGCCCATCCCGACGACGAGTCCATCGGCAACGGCGTGACGATGGCCAAGTACGTCGCCGAGGGCGCCGGCGTCACCCTCGTCACCTGCACGCTCGGCGAGGAGGGCGAGGTGCTCGTGCCCGAGCTCGCTCATCTCGCCGCCGACAAGGAGGACGGCCTGGGCGCGCACCGGGTCGACGAGCTCGCGGCGGCGATGAAGCACCTCGGGGTGAGCGACCACCGCTTCCTCGGCGGCGCGGGTCACTACCGCGACTCGGGCATGGTCTACGACGAGGACGGCGGCGCGACCGCCCCGCCGGAGGTCAAGGACGGCACGTTCTGGCGGGCCGACCTGCGTGAGGCCGCCGACCTGCTGGTCGAGGTCGTCCGCGAGGTCCGGCCGCAGGTGCTCCTCACGTACGACGAGTTCGGCGGCTACGGCCACCCTGACCACGTGCAGGCGCATCGGGTCGCGATGTACGCCAGCCAGCTGGCCGGCGTCTCGTCGTACCGCCCCGACCTCGGCGACGCCTGGCGGATCGCCAAGATCTACTGGAACGCCATGCCTGAGTCGGAGCTGCGTGCGGGCATCCGGCGGCTGCGCGAGTCCGGCGACACCACGACGTTCGAGGGGATGGACCCCGACGGCCCGATGCCGTCGTTCGTGGTCGCCGACGAGCTGCTCACCGCGACCATCGACGGCTCGGCGTACGTTGAGCAGAAGCTGGACGCCATGCGCGCCCACGCCACCCAGATCACCGTCGACGGCCCGTTCTTCGCGTTGTCCAACAACCTCGGCAACCAGGTCTGGGGCAACGAGTCTTACCGGCTGGTCGCGGGTGAGCCCGGGCCGCGGGACTCCGCAACTGGGCGGGAGACCGACCTGTTCGCCGGATTGGACTGACCGCTTGCGTGTTGTCTCCGTGACGGCGGGCGCCGTCCTCGGTGCCGCGGTCGCCGTCGCCGCCGTGCTCACCCACCGGCATGCCTGGGCGACCGGTGGCGTCGCCCTGCCGTGGGGCCTGGTGCTCGGCGTCGGGACGGCGCTGACCTGCGGCTTCGCGTTGCGCGGCGTCGGCTGGTGGGCACCGGGGTTCGCGGTCGGCTGGACGACGCTGCTGGTCGCCCTGCTGCCGGGCGGCCCCGGCGGCGACTACGTCTTCCTCACCGATGGCCGCGGTTGGGGCCTGCTGGTGGCCGGGGTGGGGGCCGGCGCGCTGGTGCTCGTCGCCGGTGTCACCCATCGTGTGACTGGGCGGGCGGCGACGTCGTGAGTGTGCCGACACCGGACGAGTTCAGAGCCGCCTTGCGCCGTTTCGCCAGCGGCGTGACGGTCGCGTCCACGGTGTACGAAGGGGTCGACCATGCGATGACGGCCAGCGCCTTCACCTCGGTGTCGCTCGACCCGCCGCTGGTGCTGGTCTGCGTCGACAAAACGGCGCGGTTCCACCAGGCGGTCGCGGTGAGCCGGGCCTGGGCCGTCTCCGTACTGGAGGCGTCGCAGGTCGAGGCCGCCCGCTGGCTGGCCACGCGGGGGCGCCCGTTGGCCGGCCAGCTCGACGAGATCCCCCATCGGCGTGGTGAGAAGACCGGCGCTGCCCTGCTCGACGGGGCGCTCTGTTGGGTCGAGTGCCGCACCTGGGAGATCTACGACGGCGGCGACCACTCGATCGTGGTGGGGCAGGTGATCGGGCTCGAGGTAGGTGACGACGACGACCCGCTCACGTACCATCGGGGCGCCTTCCAGCCCGGTCTCGGGTACGAGGCGTAACCGCATGTCGGCAATCTCGGTCGGAGTCATTACAATGGCCCGGCTGAACGAGGCTTGAGGCGCCGTAGACACGGTGCTGTCCGTCGAAGGAGGGTGCTGCGACCGGTGGTTTTCGGCCGTATGAGCGAGGCTGCTGACGCGTTCAGCCTCCCCCGTGACAAGCGCTTCACGGTGATCTTCTTCGGCGGTCTCCTGCTGCTGCTCGGGCTCGTCTACCTGGCCGCGTACTTGTTCACCAGCGACCGGGTGCCGCGCGGCGCCGAGGTCGCGGGCGTCGAGATCGGTGGGATGCGCCCGGCGGCGGCCGTCGCCACGCTGGAGCAGGACCTCGCGCCGCGGGCGAAGGAGCCGCTGACGCTGATGGTCGAGGACAAGCGACAGAAGGTGGCACCCGACGAGGCGGGTCTGAGGTTCGACCCGAAGGCGACCGTCGCCGACGCCGGCGGCGGCCGCAGCCTGAACCCGCTCCGGATGCTCAGCGTGTTGACCGGTGGCGAGGACGTCGAGCCGGTCATCGACGTCGACCATGCCCGGCTCGACAAGGCGATGACAGCGGTAGCCAAGGAGGTCGACCAGAAGCCGGTCGAGGGCCTGATCACCTTCCCGAAGGGCGAGATCGAGACGCGCTACCCGAAGCCCGGTCTGAAGGTCGACACCGACGCCGCCGGCGCCGAGCTCACTGCGGCGGTGCTCCGCACCGAGCGCACGGTGGACCTGCCGGTCGCGACTGTCGACCCGTCGGTGACCGAGGACGACGTCGACGAGGCGATGCGGACGTTCGCCGAGCCGGCAATGGCCCACGGCGTCGCCCTCACCGTTCCGGGCAAGCGGGTGGCTCTGCACCCGAGGCAGTACGCGCCGGCGTTGTCGGTCCGGGCGGTCGACGCGAAGATGACACCGAAGGTTGACGCGAAGAAGTTGGCTGACGGGATCAAGAAGCCGCTCAGGCGGCTGGTGGCTCCGCCCCGAGATGCGCGGGTCGAGCTGCGCGGGTCTTCTCCGGTGGTCGTCCCGGCCAGGGCGGGGACGAAGGTCGACTCGAAGGGGGTCGCGGCCGAGCTGGTCGACGCCCTGGCCAAGAGCGGCACCGAGCGGACGATCGCGCTGAAGGCCGAGAAGGCCCAGCCCAAGTTCACCACCCAGGCGGCACGGGACCTGAAGATCACCGAGCGGGTCAGCTCGTTCGTCACGTACTTCCCGCACTCCGACTACCGCAACACCAACCTGGGCCGGGCCGCCGAGAAGATCGACGGCACTGTGCTCAAGCCGGACGACATCTTCAGCCTCAACGACATCGTCGGCGAGCGCACCAAGGAGAACGGCTTCGTCGAGGGCTTCATCATCAACGACGGTGTCCTCGAGCGGGACTTCGGCGGCGGCGTGTCCCAGGTCGCCACCACGACCTACAACGCGGCGTTCTTCGCCGGGCTGAAGGACGTCGAGCACAAGCCGCACAGCTTCTACATCGACCGCTACCCGATGGGGCGCGAGGCGACGGTCGCGTGGGGGGCGGTCGACCTCAAGTTCCAGAACAACACGCCGTACGGGGTCCTCGTGCACGCCTGGATCGTGCCGTCGTCGTCCGGTTCACGGGGCGAGATGCACGTGGAGATGTACAGCACGAAGTACTGGGACAAGATCGAGGCTGGTCTGTCCGACCGCTACAACCGCACGTCGCCGAAGACGCGGTACAACACCACGGACAAGTGCGAGGAGCAGACCGGAGCCAGCGGTTTCGACGTCGACGTGACGCGTACGTTCTTCCGCGACGGCGCCAAGACGGACACCGAGAAGTGGAACGTCACCTACATCCCGGCCGACGAGGTGAAGTGCAGCCCGCCGCCGAAGAAGAAGCCGACGGCGAGTCCGAGCACGGGGACCGGTGGCTGACCCGCTCACGCCCGGCCGAGTCGCCGCCGGGGCGCTGGCGGCACGCGCTTGCCGCCGACCACGTCGCGCTCCGGCACGCTGACCAGCGCGCCGTCGCGCCGTCGTACCCGTAACTCTCCGCCCTCCCAGGCCTCCAGGTCACCGAGCACGTCGGTCATCGCCGGCCCGCCCGACGGGCCGGTCTCACCGGGCAGCACCCGGCGGACGACCACCCGGTGACCGACGTCGGCCCGACTGAGAGACATGACACCCTTTCAGCGCGTGGACCTCCCTGGGTTCGGCAGGAGACAAGGGCGATACTAGGCTTTGTGCTGCCGCATGGGCGGCCAGAATCGACCGACTGAGGAGGACCCAGGTGACGTACGTCATCGCGCAGCCGTGCGTAGACCTCAAGGACAGGGCGTGCGTCGATGAGTGTCCGGTCGACTGCATCTACGAGGGCCAGCGGATGCTCTACATCCACCCCGACGAGTGCGTCGACTGCGGTGCGTGTGAGCCGGTGTGCCCGGTGGAGGCCATCTTCTACGAGGACGACACACCGGAGCAGTGGAAGGACTACTACGCCGCTAACGTCGAGTTCTTCGACGACCTCGGCTCGCCCGGCGGTGCCTCGAAGATGGGTGTCATCGACAAGGACCACCCGTTGATCGCGGTGCTGCCGCCCCAGATCCAAGAGTGACTACCGCCCGATCGGACGCGCCGTCCACCCCCGCCGGGGTGACGGCGCGTACGTCTGTCCGGCTCCCCGACTTCCCGTGGGACTCGCTGCTGCCCTACGACAAGGCGGCCCGGGCCCATCCCGACGGCATCGTCGACCTGTCGATCGGCACCCCGGTCGACGCTACGCCCGAGCTGGCGCAGGCGGCGTTGCAGGCCGGCGCCGACGCCCCCGGCTACCCGAAGACGATCGGCACCCCCGAGCTGCGGGCGGCCGCGGCGGGCTGGCTGACTCGGCGGTTCGGCGTCACCGGCGTCGGGGTGGAGCACATCCTCCCGACCATCGGCTCCAAGGAGCTGGTCGCGTCGCTGCCGTCCCACCTGGGGTACGGCCCGGGCGACACCGTGGTGGTGCCCCAGCTCGCCTATCCGACGTACGAGGTCGGTGCTCGGTTGGCCGGCTGCGACGTCGTCGCCAGCGACTCGACCACGGCGCTCGGTCCGCAGCGGGTGGCGATGGCGTGGATCAACTCGCCGGCCAACCCCACCGGCCGGGTGCTGCCGGCCACGCATCTGCGCAAGCTGGTCGCGTGGGCGCGGGAGCGCGGTGTCCTGCTGGTCTCGGACGAGTGCTACCTCGAGTGCGCGTGGGACGCCGAGCCGGTCTCGATCCTGCATCCCGACGTGTGCGGCGGGAAGTTCGACGGCCTGCTGTCGGTGCACTCGCTGTCGAAGCGGTCCAACCTGGCCGGTTACCGGGCCGGCTTCGTGGCCGGCGACGCCGCCGTGGTCGCCGCGTTGCACGAGGTACGCCGGCACGCTGGGCTGATCGTCTCGGCCCCGGTCCAGGCGGCCGCGACCGCCCTGCTGGGCGACGACGCCCACGTCGACGAGCAGCGCGCCCGCTACCGCGCCCGGCGGGCGTCGCTGCGCTCCGCGCTGGAGACTGCGGGCTTCCGGATCGACCACAGCGAAGCCGCCCTCTACCTGTGGGCCACCCGGTCCGAGTCGTGCTGGGAGACCCTCGGGTGGCTGGCCGAGCGCGGCATCCTGGTGGCGCCGGGCAGCTTCTACGGTCCGTCCGGGGCTGAGCACGTACGGGTGGCGCTGACCGGGACCGACGAGCGGGTCGCCGCGGCCTGTTCGCGGCTGACTGCCTGACCGAGCCGGTCAGGAGCCGCTCAGCACGTCCACGTGGACGTGGTCGCGGTGCTGGAGCACCTCGGCGTCACCGCCGGACGGCTCCTGGTAGGCCCGCCACCCCGACTCGGATCGCCGCGCGGTCCAGATCCGGTCGTCGAAGATCACCGTCTGGATGCCGAGCGCCTTGGCCCGGCTGACAAGGTACTGCGCCTGCGCCCAGCCCGCGCGCCGCTGCGCCTCGCTGACCGGTCGGAAGAACACGTCGACCGCCCGCCCGTCGTAGTGCGCGGACCCCTCGGCGTGGCCGTCGGTCACGCCGCCGGGCGCGAACCCGCCGACCGTCTGCTGTCCGAACGTCGCCTCGAGGTCGCGCAGCACGGCGTCGGCCCGTGGTGTCAGCCCGCGTTCTCCGGGCTGCTCGACGGCCACGCCGTCATGGCGTACCACGCAGGTGAGCCCCGCCGGGCTGTACCCGGTCAGCGCGGACGCGAGCACCCGCGCGTCGGGCTCGTGGTCGGCGTAGGCCGTGCCGAACGCGGACCGCTGCACTCGCTGCGCCGCAGCGGTGATCTCCAGGTCGCGGTAGCCGTCGATCTTCACCAACGCGTCGTAGAAGCGGCCCGCGGCATAGTGCGCGTCGCGCACCTGCTCCGCCGTACCCCAGCCCTGGCTCGGCCGCTGCTGGAACAGCCCGAGCGAGTCGCGGTCGCCGTGGTCGAGGTTGCGGATCTTGGACTCCTGGTACGCCGTGGCCAGCGCGATCGTCACGGCCCGGGCAGGCAGCCCGCGCTCGACCGCCACGCCGGCGATGATCGCGGCGTTCGCGGCCTGGTCGAGGTCCAGCGCGACCGTCCGCCCGTCGACGTGCGCGAGGCACCTCTCGGGTTCGCGGAGGACCCCGGCGCCGGAGCCGAGCAGCACGTAGCCGCCCACGCCCAGCGCTGCCACGGCCAGCAGGCCGGCGAGTAGCAGCGGCAGCCGGCGCTGGCGCCGGCCGGCCGGCCGAGGAGTGGTCACGGTGAGGTCAACGTCGGTGGGTGCGGTGTGGGTTCCTGGTGTGACGTGTCAGTCGTTCGCATGCAGGGCGGCGTTGAGCGCGGTGCCGGATCCCTTCCAGGGGACTGCCTCGACGGCCCCCGACACCGAGTTGCGGCGCAGGAGCATGTTGCTGCCGCCGGACAGGTCCCGCGCCTTGACCACGGTGCTGAGGTCGCCGTCGAGCACCGTGACCTTGGTGCCGGCGGTGACGTAGCAGCCGGCCTCGACCACGCAGTCGTCGCCGAGCGAGATGCCGATGCCCGAGTTGGCGCCCAAGAGGCAGCGACGACCGACGCTGATCACGGCCGTACCGCCACCGGAGAGGGTGCCCATGATCGAGGCGCCGCCGCCGACGTCGGACCCGTCACCGACCACGACGCCCGCGGAGATGCGGCCCTCCACCATCGAGGCGCCCAGCGTGCCGGCGTTGAAGTTGACGAACCCTTCGTGCATCACCGTCGTGCCTTCGGCCAGGTGGGCGCCGAGGCGGACCCGGTCGGCGTCCGCGACCCGTACCCCCGTCGGCAGCACGTAGTCGGTCATCCGCGGGAACTTGTCGACGCCGAAGACCTGCACCGGGCCGCGGGTACGTAAGCGGGCGCGGGTCTGCTCGAAGCCTTCGGGGTCGCACGGTCCGGCGCTGGTCCACACGACGTTCGGCAGCGCGTTGAAGATGCCGTCCATGGCGAGGCCGTGCGGTCGGACCAGCCGGTGGCTGAGCAGGTGCAGCCGGAGGTACGCGTCGGCGGTGTCTGCCGGCGCGGCGGCCAGCTCGACCTCGGTCTGCACGACCTTCGTACGTACGCCGCGCTGCTCGTCCTCGCCGGCCAGCGCGTCGAGGTCGGCCGGCGCGACGGCGTGCTCGGGGACGGGACCGAGCGATGGAGCCGGGTACCAGGTGTCGAGCACCTTGCCGCCGGTCGTCACGGTCGCCAGGCCGTAGGCCCAGGCCCGCGACTCGCTCGGTCCCTGCATCGTCTCGGTGTCGGCATCGCTCACGGCGTGAAAGGCTACCGAAGGGCCTGGGACGGCAGGCTCCCCGGGCCGAGTCGAGGGCCGGGATCGACGAGGGAGGGATGGGTACCGTGCCTGACATGGCCATCGCAGCCTTCAAGGACCTATGCATCGACGCGGTGCGCCCTGACGTGCTCGGGCAGTTCTGGGCGACCACGTTGGGGCTCGACTTCGCCCTGCAGGAGGGCGGCGACGGTGTGCTCACCGGGCCGACGGACCAGCACAAGATCTGGGTCAACGCGGTGCCCGAGCCGAAGACGGTCAAGCAGCGGGTGCATCTCGACGTCCACGTCGAGGCGGTCGCCGACCTCGAGGCGCTCGGCGCCCGGGTGCAGGACAGGTCGTCGACCTACCCCTGGGACGTGATGCGCGATCCCGAAGGCGGCGAGTTCTGCGCCTTCGTACGGTCCGAGCGGCACGACTACCGGCTGTACGAGGTGGTGGTCGACTCGGCTGACGGCGAGGCGATGGCCCACTGGTGGGCCGACGTGTTCGGCGCGAGCCTGTGCGACGACGAGCACAAGCGGTGGTGGTCGATCAACGAGGTGGTGGGTATGCCGTTCGAGTGGATGGTGTTCGTGCCGGTGCCCGAGCCGAAGCGGGTCAAGAACCGTATCCACTGGGACGTCGAGGCCGACGACGTGCAACCGCTGCTGGACGCCGGGGCGACGCTGCTGCGGCCGAAGGGCGACGGCGGCATCAAGTGGCACATTCTGGCCGATCCCGAGGGCAACGAGTTCTGCGTCTTCACTCCGTAGTCTCGGCCGGCAGTTCGGACGCACGCCACGGCGCCGAGTGCGCGTCGACGTACCACCCGTACCCCTCGTCGACGAGCCGCCGCACCATCGCGACGTCCGGCCGGTCGTCGGGACTGCGAAGGTGGTAGGGCGGCGGGTAGAAGCAGTCGCCGAGCAGCAGGACCTCGGAGTCGGGCACCGCGACCACGGTGGAGTCGCGTGCGTGCTGACCGCCGACGTGGCGGACCTGTGCGCCGGCGACGGTCAGCGAATGGTCGAACGTCCGGTGCGGCGGCACGACGCGGAATCCGTCCCAGGTCGTCATCGCCGCGGCCCGGGCGGTGAAGCTCGGACCGAGCCGCGGGTTGGCATCGACCTGGTCGCGCAGGTAGTCGTGGCACCAGGGCCGCGCCGCCTCCGCCGTGAGCAACGGTGCCGCGGACGCGTGCGCGATGATCTCGACACCCTCCCAGGCGCAGGCGCCCCAGACGTGGTCCCAGTGGTGGTGGGTGTAGACCAGCCGGCTCGGGGCGGGCAGACCCTGCTCGGCGATCGCCACCTGCACGGCTCGCGCCACCGCCGGGCTGTTGCCGGCATCGACGACCAGGCTGCCGCCGTCGTCGGCGACGACCGCCACGCAGCCCTGGATGCGGTCGGGATCGGGGTGCATCGGGTACAGCCAGACGCGTCCGGAGAGGTGCTGCAGACGGTGTGGCACGATCCCCCCACGTCGGTCGATGCGCACGGCCGTCCGACGCTAGCACTCGTACGGGAGGTCCGATGGACCACGAGCCGCGGCGGGCCCGCGACCTCGGCATCGTGCCGGGAAGACTCCGGCCGGGGCCGCTGAACGCGCTCACCGACGTCCCTGGCGTGCTGGTCGGCCACACGACGGTCGACGACGGCGCCGACCTACACACTGGTGTGACCGCCGTCGTCTTCTCGCAGCTCGGCGCGGCCCGGCGTTCGTTGCCCTGCGGCCTGTTCGTCGGCAACGGGCACGGCAAGCTGGTCGGCGCGACGCAGGTCGTGGAGCTCGGGGTGCTGGAGACGCCGATCCTGCTGACATCCACGCTTTCGACGTTCCGGGCGGCCGACGCGTTGGTCACGTACATGCTCGCCCAGCCCGGGTACGACGAGGTACGGACGCTCAATCCCGTGGTGGGGGAGACCAACGACGGGTACCTCTCCGACATCCGGCGGCGTGCGGTCACGGAGGAACACGTCCTCGCGGCGCTGGGGGCTGCGGGGCCGGAGCTGCCGGCGGAGGGCTGCTTCGGTGCCGGCACCGGCACGTCGGCGCTGGGCTTCAAGAGCGGAGTGGGTACGTCGTCACGCGTGGTCGAGGTGGACGGCTCGGCGATGACGTTGGGCGCGCTGGTGCAGAGCAACTTCTCCGGGTTGCTGACCGTGCTCGGCGTACCCATGCCGGCCGACGGGCCGGTGGCGGCCGGCGACGCGGCGGCCGGCGGCGCGGCCGAGGTGCCGGAGGGGAACTCCTGCATGATCGTGCTGGCGACCGATGCCCCGCTCGACGCCCGCCGGCTGGCACGCGTCGCCCGCCGAGGGGTGTTCGCGATGGGTCGGGTCGGCTCGGACTTCACGGGGGGCAGCGGCGACTACGCGCTCGCGGTGTCGACAGCGGCCGACGACCTCGCGTTGGTGCCCGACGGCGCCTTGAATGGTCTGTTCGCCGCCGCCATCGAGAGCGTCGAGGAGGCCCTACTGAACTCGCTGTTCGCCGCCACGACGACCACCGGCTGCGGCCATGTGCAGCGCGCGGTGCCGCACGACCAGGTGGTGGCACGGCTACGCGAGCGCGGCGTGATCGGCTGAGTTACGCGTCGAGTCGCACGACGATCTCCTTGAC
Organism: Nocardioidaceae bacterium; assembly: GCA_050699035.1. Taxonomy (GTDB): domain Bacteria; phylum Actinomycetota; class Actinomycetes; order Propionibacteriales; family Nocardioidaceae; genus WHTB01. Next base: position 13,449 of record JBOHDE010000091.1, read on the forward strand.
CGGGTCGTCGTCGTGCTGCTCCTCGCCGATGACGGTGAAGCCGCACTTGGCCAGCACCCGGAGGCTGCCGACGTTGTGCTCGGCGACGCGGGCGTGCAGGGGACGCTCGTGCACCTCGGCGACGAAGTCGGTCAACGCCCGGGTGGCATGGCCCAGCCCCCAGTGCTGACGACCGATCCAGTACCCGATGCTGCGCTCGCCGTCGACCACCCAGCTGACGATGTTGCCGACCACCTGGTCGCCGTCGACGATCGTGCGCGCAATGTTGGTGTCGTCGCCGCCGAGAATCTTGGTCTTCCAGTGGGCGTCGTGGGCTGCCCGGTCGCGGGCGGGGAACGCCGCCATCGCGTTGGCGGCAGGATCGTCCTGGTGGTCGAAGAAGACCGCGATGTCGTCCGGCTCGACAGGCCGCAGCACTGGTGCCTCCGTAGGTCGGTGGTGGGAACCAGTCTGGTGGTATTCCACTCTTCCCATCGTGAGTGGTCCCTCCTGCGTCCGGTTTGCCGGAGTTGTGGAGCCATTCAGGATGGGAGGTTCCT
>JBOHDE010000092.1:0-13981 GCA_050699035.1 Nocardioidaceae bacterium
TGATCTTGATGCACGCGCTGATGAACTGGTACCACCGCGAGCCCCGGGTCGTGCTCAAGGACACGCTGGCCTGGGACCCGGCCATCGGGATCATCCTGCACCGCCTCCCGGCCCGCTTCATCTCGCCCCACCCCGGCGAGCAGGGGGACGCGGTGGAGCAGCAGATCGCCGCACTGGCCACCGGCCTGGACGAGAACGACGGCTTCGTGATCTTCCCGGAGGGCGGCAACTTCACGCCGAGAAGGAGGCTGCGCGCGATCGAGTCACTGCGCCGGAAGGGTCACGAGCGGATGGCGCGGCGAGCCGAAGGGCTGCGGCACGTGCTGGCACCCAGGCCGGGGGGCGTGCTGGCGGCGATGGGTGCGGCGCCGGAGGCGGACGTACTCATGGTGGCGCACACCGGTCTCGACCACATGCTCACGGTCGCCGACGTGTGGCGCGAACTGCCGATGGACAAGACCATCATCATGCAGTGGTGGCGCGTGCCCCGAGAGGAGATCCCCTCGGGGCGCGAGGCCCAGATCGACTGGTTGTTCGGTTGGTGGGAGCAGATCGACCACTGGGTCGAGGAGCACCGTGAGGGCGTTGTCTAGGAGACGTCCTTGTGCTCCAGGGGGTGGTCGGGGTCGGTCGGCGCGTGTGGCTCCTCGGCGGCATCGGCCAGCGCCTCGTCCGGTGCGGCCGCGCCGGCGTCGTCGGCCCCTTCACCGGCCGCGTCGCCGGCCTGGTCACTGGCCTGGTCGCCGGCGGGAGCCGCCGGTGCCGCTGGTGCCGCCGGGTCGGGCACGGCCTGGGGCGTGGAGTAGTCGCTCTGCCAGTCAGCGGCCGAGCCACCGCCCCCGGTGAGCTTCTTGACCACGAACGCCACCGCGGCACCGAGACCGAGCAGCATGACCAGCTTGCGTAGACGGTGCTTCTTCTCCGCGGGCCGGTCGACGTCGCCCCTGAGCGCGGCGACGGTCGCCGTACCCCGGCGCCTGGCCTCCGCGCGGTACGGCTCGCTGGCCGCCGACGCCGCCGCGAGCGCGGCGCCGACCTGCGGTGCGATGGTGTGGTCGAACGTGTCGCGGGCACTGCCGGCGGCCGACTCGGCGGCCGGAATGAGCTTCTCGTTGGCCTGGGTGCGGGCCTCGTCAACGTACGGCGCGAGCCGCTCCTTCGCGTCGTCGAGCACAGGCGCAACACGTTCCATCGCCTGCTCGGCGATCTCCTGTACGCGGCTACTACGGCTGCGGCTGCGGAGCATGGTGTCCCCTTTCAGGTCAGTTGGTCGATTCTTCGTACATGTCTGCGTCCACCGTATCCGTGATGAGGTTTTTCTCCGCTCTTTGTGAGGGTGCCTCGTCCTGCGTGCGGGGAAACGTCGGTTGGGACGCCATGCGAGGATGGCGGCACCTCAAACCGAAAGGCGAGAACGTGGCCGACGACCTCTACGCGACCCTGAAGACCAATAAGGGTGACGTGGTGATCCAGCTGTTCCCGAACCACGCTCCGGAGACCGTCCGCAACTTCGTCGGACTGGCCGACGGCAGCAAGGAGTGGACCGATCCCGGCACCGGCGCCAAGCGCACCGACCGGTTCTACGACGGGCTCACCTTCCATCGGGTCATCGACGGCTTCATGATCCAGGGCGGGTGTCCGCTGGGCACCGGCACCGGCGGGCCCGGGTACGAGTTCAAGGACGAGCCGCACCCTGAGCTCACCTTCGACCGGCCGTACCTCCTCGCGATGGCGAACGCCGGCCCCGGCACCAACGGCTCGCAGTTCTTCGTGACGCACCAGCCGACCACCTGGCTCAACTTCAAGCACACCATCTTCGGTGAGGTCGCCGACGAGGCTTCGCGGAAGGTCATCGACACGATCGCGACCACGCCGACCGGCCCCGGCGACCGGCCGGTCGAGCCCGTCATCCTCGAGCGGGTCGACGTCGAGCAGCGCTGACCCCATGCAGTCCGTCGGCGGGGGTCCGCCAGCCGAAGAGCAACAGGTGCCGACCTGCACCCGGCATCCGGACCGCGAGACCTACATCTCCTGCCAGCGGTGCGGTCGGCCGATCTGCCCGGAGTGCATGAACGAGGCGGCCGTCGGCTTCCAGTGCCCCGACTGTGTGGCCGAGGGGCGACGCGGTCAGCCGAAGGTTCGCACGGCGTACGGCGGCGGGATCCACGCGCGCGACACGGTCGTCACGATCTCGCTGATCGCCACCAACATCGCCGTGTTCGTGGCGATCCTCGCCACCGGCGGGTCGGCCAGCGACCTGGGCGAGGCGCTGTCGATGGTGAGCGGCGAGGTCCGGTTGTTCGGACTGCCGCCGGACGCCGGGGTCGTGCACGGCGAGTACTGGCGGATCCTGACCTCGGCCTTCGTGCACATCGAGACGTACCACCTGCTCTTCAACATGGTCGCCATCGGCTTCATCGGCTCGGTCCTGGAGCGGTTGCTCGGCCGCTGGCGCTACCTGGCCCTGTACCTCGTCAGCTGCCTCGTCGCCGGGGCCACGGTCTACTGGCTGTCGCCTCCGGACGCGATGACCTACGGCGCGTCCGGCGGCGTGTTCGGACTGCTCGCCGCGGCGCTGGTGATCTTCCGCAAGCAGGGGTACGACACGCAGTGGCTGCTGCTCCTGCTCGGCTTCAACCTGGTCCTGACCTTCACCCGCGGGTCGATCTCGTGGCAGGGCCACATCGGCGGGCTGGTCGGCGGGTTGGCGGTGGCCGCCGCGCTGGCGTACGCCCCGCGCGGGCGCCGCCGCGTCGTCCACGCCAGCGCGATCGTCGCGATCACCGTGGTGTCGCTGGCGCTGATCGCCATCCGTACCCTCGTTCTCGACGTCCCCTGACCCGACGTCACGGTCCCTTGCCTTTCCCGAACGTTCCCGCACCTGCAGGGATAGGGATGTCGGGTACGGGTGGGTCGCCGCGTGTGGCCGACCGCGAATGCATTCTGGAAACACGTATTCAGTTCGTTGACTGGCGCGTTGCGTAGGCCCGGTGTCCGGTTTGTCCCTACGGAACGCGCCAGTCGATGAAGTGGGTGCCTGTCCCGCAGATCGCGCACCTACGTCGCGACCACCGCCGTAACCGACGAGTTTGCTGTCAATCGCGGCTGGCGACAGCAAACTCGTCGGTTACGAACATGCGGGCGTGGCCGCACCGGCGGCCCTCCTCCAGACTGCTGGCGGTTGTCCACAGGAGTTATCCCCAGTGTGGAGAACTACACCGGTGTAATCACAGCTGTGGAGCGCTCGGTGGACAACCCTCGACGCACCGAGGCCCGCCGTCCACAGCTGTGGACAACGGGCCTGGTCAGCGGTCGGCGGCTACTCCCACTTCATCGCGGTGAGCAGGCCGAGCAGGATGGCACCCATCCCGATCATCAGGTTCCAGTCGCCGAACTTGCGCATCCCGGGGACGTCGGCGCCGGCCAGGTAGTAGACGACGATCCAGGCGAGGCCGAGCAGCAGGAGCGTGCACATCGTCGGCACCACCCAGCGGCCCGAGCCGACCTTCGCCGGGGTGCTGGCGGTCGTGCCGCCGCCCGCGGACGACGAGGTCTTGCGCTTCTTCTTCTTGCGTAGGCGGGACTCCGGCACGGCACAGGCTCCTCGGATCAAGCGGGTTGGCGTGTCGGCTAGCGTAGTCGTTGACCGTACGCGCGGTCGCCACCACCTCGATGCACGGAGCACCCCCGCAATGCAGGACACCACGAGCCAGCAGCCGGACCGGCAGCCGGACCTGCGCACCCGCGTCATCGGTTGGCTGGCCCACGGCTCGCGCTGGGGCACTCAGGGTCAGCCGAAGCTGCTGTGGCGGGTGGTGGTGCCGCTGGTGTTCGGGTTCGCCGGCTTCCTGTTCGTCACCAGCGCCGAGAGCGCCGAGGGCGACGACCTGCGGCCCGACCGCGAGACCGGCCTCACCAGCCTGGTCGAGGACGAACGCGACGGCATCGGCCGGATGCGCGCGCGGGCGTCGGCGCTGTCGGACGAGATCGAGCAGCTGACCGCGTCCGTCGACGACGCCGAGCTGAACGAGCTGAACGAGCAGCTCGCTGAGCTGCGCACCCACGCGGGCCTGGTCGAGCTGCGGGGGCCTGGGGTCGAGATCGTGCTGGACGACGCGCCGTACGACCAGCCGATCCCTCCGGGCCGCACCGCCAACGACCTGATCGTGCACCAACAGGACCTGCAGGCGGTGGTCAACGCGCTCTGGGACGGTGGCGCCGAGGGAGTCACGTTGCAGGGCCAGCGCATCGTGTCGACGACCGGCATCAAGTGTCACGGCAACACCGTCGTGCTGGAGGGCGTGCCGTACGCGCCGCCGTACCGGATCGTCGCGGTCGGCGACGTCACCGGGCTGATGACGGCGATCACCACGTCGCAGTACATCCAGATCTACAAGCAGTACACCGAGCCGCCGATCAACATCGGCTACAGCCAGGACGTGCTGGCCGACGTCACCCTCCCGGCGTACGACGGAGCGCTCGGCCTGGAGTACGCGCGTACGAGCTAGCTCAGCTACGGGCGGTTGGTCGGCGTCGGGTCGAAGATGCCGCCGTCGGTCGGTGTCTCCGTCGGTTCGGTCGGCTCGTCGGTCGGTGTCTCCGTCGGTTCGGTCGGCTCGTCGGTCGGGGTCTCGCTGTCCTCCGGCTTGGTGGACACCGTGATGATGACGGTGTCGCCGGGCTGCACCTGCTCACCGGCGTCCGGTGTCTGCGACGTCACGATCCCGGCGTCCTCGTCGGAGCCCGGGTCGTCGACGACCTGCACCTGGAGGTCGACCCGTTCGAGCTTGCGCTTGGCCAGCTCCTCGGTGTTGCCGACAACGTCGGGGACCTCGAGCGGTCCCTCCGAGATGGTGAGCGTCACCGTCTGGCCCACCCGCAGCCGGGAACCCGCCTCCGGATCCATCTCGACGACCTGGTTCTTCTCGTCGCCACCGGGCTGCTTCTTGGTGTCGACCTTCAGGCCCAGATCCTCCAGCTCCGTGGTGGCCGCATCGATGTCGTCGCCGACGACGTTGGGCACCTCCACCTGCTTGCGGCCACTGGACACGACGATGTCGACGGCCTCGCCCTCGTCGAGGGCGACCTCCGGGTCGGGATCCTGGGAGATGACCAGGCCCTGCTCGACATCGTTGCTGGCCTGCGGGGTGACCTTGCCGATCTGCAGGTTGACCGCCTCGAGCTTGTCACGTGCCTCGGCCTCGGTGAGCCCGGTGAGGGTCGGCACGGTGGCCTTCGGCGTCGCCTCGGTGCCGTCGAGCCACTTCGGCACCAGCCACCCGAGCAGCGCGAAGATCGCGACCACCGCCAGCACCAGCAGGGCGTAGAGCCAGCCGCGCCCGCGTCGTGGCTCGTCGTCGCGGTACGCGGTCTCGTCCGCCAGGTCGTCGGTCATCGGCAGCACCGGCGGGTTGTCGGCCGCAGGCAGGACCGCCGGGGCGTTGACCTGCTGCCCGGCGAGCGCACGCTCGATGTCGGCCCTCATCTCGGCGGCGCTCTGGTAGCGCTCGGTCGTCGACTTGGCGAGCGACTTGGCGGCGATCGCGTCCAGCTCGGGAGCGAGCTCGGGGTCGATGCTCGACGGTGCCGGCGCCTCCTCCCGCACGTGCTGGTACGCCACGGAGACCGGACTGTCGCCGACGAACGGTGGCCGACCGGTCAGCAGCTCGTACAGCAGGCAGCCGGTGGAGTAGATATCACTGCGGGCGTCCACCTGCTCGCCGCGAGCCTGCTCCGGAGAGAGGTACTGCGCCGTGCCGACGACAGCCGCGGTCTGGGTCATCGCCGACGAGGAGTCGGCGATGGCCCGGGCGATGCCGAAGTCCATCACCTTCACGTCGCCGTTCGGGGTGAGCATGACGTTGGCCGGTTTGATGTCGCGGTGGATGATGCCGGCGCGGTGGCTGTAGTCGAGCGCGGCCAGCACGCCGGCGGTGATCTCAAGGGCCCGCTCAGGCAGGATCTTGCGACCTTCGCGCAGGATCTCGCGCAGCGTGCGGCCCTCCACCTGCTCCATCACGATGTACGGGACCCGCAGGCCGGTGCCGTCGCCGGAGTCCTCGTCACCGGTGTCGTACACGGCGACGATGGCCGGGTGGTTGAGCGACGCGGCCGACTGGGCCTCGCGACGGAACCGTGCCTGGAAGGTCGGGTCGCTGGCCAGGTCGGCGCGCAGCAGCTTGACCGCGACCCGGCGGCCGAGCCGCAGGTCCTTGCCTGCACGCACCTCGGCCATGCCGCCACGACCCAGCAGCCCCCACAGCTCGTAGCGTCCGCCGACCTGCTCGTACGTCTGGTCGCCGCCGTTCGGTGGCTCAGTCGTCATCGTCAGCCCTCGTCCTCGACCTCATTGGTTGATCACTGCTCCCATCACCGCGCGGGCGATGGGACCGGCGAGCCGTCCCCCCGAGACGTCACTCCGCTCGACGTTTGCATCTTCGACGAAGACGGCTACCGCCACCTCCGGGTTGTCCGCTGGGGCGAAGCTCACAAACCAGGCGTACGGGTTGCGCTCCTCCGACGACTGCGCAGTGCCGGTCTTGGAGCCCACCTCGATCCCGCTCATCGCCGCGGAGCCGCCGGTACCGGTCTCGGTCACCTCGACCATCATCTGGCGGAGGTCGGAGGCGACGGCGGAGCTGACCGCCTGGCTGAGCGCCTCCGGCTCCGCCTCATCGAGAGATTCGAGGTCGGGCGAGCGCTCCTCCTTGACGAGGTACGGCTTCATCACCGTGCCGTCGTTGGCGATGCCCGCGACGACCATCGCCATCTGCAGCGGCGTCGAGGCGACCTCGAACTGGCCGATTGCCGAAAGCGCGGTCTGCGGCTCGTCGGGGTTGGCGGGGAACACGCTCGTGGCGTCGCCGGGCAGGTCGTCGATCACGTCGTCACCGAAACCGAACGCCTCGGCCTGCTCGCGCAGAGCCTCGGCCCCCAAGTCCTCGGCGGCGAGCTTGGCGAAGGCCGTGTTGCAGGAGAACGCCAGCGCCCGGGTCAGCGTGATCTGGTCGCCGCCGCAGCTCCCCCGCCCGTCGTTGCCGAGGTCGGTGCTGGACTTGGGCAGCCGGTACGTCGCCTGCCCGGTCACCATGGAGTCGGGGCTGTACTTCCCGCTCGACAGGGCCGCCGCCGCCGTCACCAGCTTGAACGTCGAGCCCGGCGGGTACCGCTCCTGGACGGCTCGGTTGCGCAGCGGCTTGCCCGAGTCGTCGTTCAGCTCCTTGTACGCGGCCGTGGTCTTGGCGAAGTCGTGACTGGCCAGCCGGCGCGGGTCGTAGTCGGGCAGCGACACCATCGACAGGATCTCGCCTGTCTCCGGCCGCAGCGCGACGACGGCGCCCTTCGCATCGTCGGGAAGGTCGTTCAGTCCCTTGCGGGCAGTCTCCTGGGCCCGCTGGTCGATGGTCAGCAACACGTTGCCGCCCTTGGGCTGCCGGTCGCTGACCAGGTCGATCACCCGGTTGAACAGCAGCCGCGGGTCGTTGCCGGAGAGCACGTCGTTGTGCGTACGCTCCACGCCCGAGGAGCCGTAGAGGTACGAGTAGTAGCCGGTCAGGTGGGAGTACAGCCGCGGCTGGTTGTAGGTGCGCAGGAACTCGAACCGGTCGTCCGCGGCCTTGCTCTCGGCGACCGGTGCGCCGGCCACGAAGATGGGCCCGCGCTCACGGGCGTACTCCGCGTCGACCACGCGCCGGTTGTCGGGGTTGTCGTTGAGCTCACCGGCGTTGACGAACTGCACGTAGTTGACGTTGAGCAGCAGCAGACCGAACAGCACGGCGCAGCCGACTGCCAGCACCCGGACCGGTTTGTTCATCGCAGCTTCACCACCTGGGTGTCCTCGTCGGCTCCGGGCGTCCAGACCTCGGGGTCGGGACGCCGGGCCAGGTGGCTGATCCGCAGCAGCAGCGCGATGATCGCCCAGTTCGCCACCATCGACGACCCACCGGCGGACAGGAACGGTGTGGTGAGCCCGGTCAGCGGGATCAGGCCGGTGACTCCGCCGACCACCACGAACACCTGCAGCGCGAACGACACCGCGAGGCCGACCGACAGCAGCTTGCCGAAGCTGTCACGGCACAGCAGGGCGACCCGGAGACCACGCTCGACGATCAGCCCGTACAGCAAGACGATGGCCATCAGGCCGGCCAGACCGAGCTCCTCGCCGAGCGAGGTGGCGATGAAGTCGGACCAGGCGTACGGCACCCGGGTCGGGCTGCCCTCGCCGAGCCCACGGCCGAGCAGACCACCCCAGGCGAGCCCGAACTGCGCCTCGACGATCTGGTCGAACAGGTCCGGGTCACCGAACGGGTCGAGCCAGCCCTCGACCCGCAGCCGGACGTGGCTGAAGAAGAGGTAGCCGAGGTAGGCGCCGCTGGAGAACAGCAGGGTGCCCAGGACCAGCCACCCGGGCCGCTCGGTGGCGACGTACAGGAGCACCACGAAGATGCCGAAGAAGAGCAGCGACGAGCCGAGGTCACGCTGGAAGACGAGGACCGCCATGCTGGCCGCCCAGGCCACCAGGATCGGCCCGAGGTCGCGGCCGCGCGGCAGATCGACACCGAGCACCCGGCGGCCGGCGAGCGCGAGCGCGTCCCGGTTGACGACCAGGTAGCCGGAGAACGCGACCACGAGGCACACCTTGGCGATCTCACCGGGCTGGATAGAGAGGCCGGCGATGTTGGCCCAGACCCGAGAGCCGTTGATCTCCACGCCGACGCCGGGGATCAGCGGGAGCAGCAGCAGCCCGAGACCGGCCAGGCCGAGGGTGTACGTGTAGGCCTGCAGCACCCGGTGGTCTTGGAGGAGTAGGAGCACCAGGACGAACAACGTGACGCCGAGCGCCGACCACATCAGCTGCGACGGGGCGAACGGGCCGAACTGGGAGTCGGCGGCCTCGAGCGAGAGGTCGATGCGGTGGATCATCGCGAGGCCGAGGCCGTTCAGTGCCACCACCACCGGCAGCAGCACCGGGTCGGCGTACGGTGCGCGGAACCGCACCATCAGGTGGGCCACCACGGCGAGCACCGTCAGCCCACCGCCGTACCAGATCAGGTCCGCGGGGATCTCGTTGTCACGCGCCAGCCCGATGATCGCGTACGCGGAGATGCCGATGGCCAACGCGAGTGCGAGCAGCAGCAGCTCGGACCCGCGACGCTTGCGGTGGACGAAGGAGTTGGAGGCGTTGGCGAGGGCTGAGCTCACGGCGCTCCCTCCTCGCAGTCGACCGCCTCGTCGGGCGCATCACTGGGCGCATCACTGGGCGCATCACTGGGCGCTCCCGTGGTCGGCGTGCTCGTCGGCGTGCGGGTCGGGGTCGAGGTGGGGGTCGAGGTCGCCGTGGGGCGCCGGGTGGGGGTCCTGCTGGCGGTCGGCTTCGGCGGCGGGGTCTGCAGCGCCGCGCACTGGTCCGCGATCGCTTCGAGGTCGCTGACCGTCCGGCGGGCGTCGGCGAGGTCGCCCACGTCGATGCCGGAGGTGACCTGGTCGCGCCAGTACGGCGTGAGGTGCTCGAGCCGGACCTTGGTGCTCTCTTCCACCCCGAACAAGGTCACGCCAGGCAGGTCCGCGTCGATTCCGTGGTAGATCGCGACCGTGTCGCCGTCATCGGTGACGAAGTACTGGTTCTGCGACCAGGCGTACGCAAACCGGCCGGTTGCCACGACGAGCGCCACCAGCACGAGCAGCAAGAAGATGCGGCGGAACCAGCGGAACCGCTGTGGCGCACGTGGTGCGTAGCGCAGGTGCTCATGATCGACCGGGCCGTCGTCGGATCGGTCACCCCGGACCCGCGGCTGCGACGTGGTGTCGTCGAGCCGGCCGCGTTGCTGCTCGGCCGCGGCTCCGACGAGCAGTCGGCCGAGCGATGCCGCGGACTCCGGGTCGACCGGGTCGTCGGCGCCCACCAGGTCGGCGACGACGACCGTGATGTTGTCCGAGCTGTTCGCGTCGAGCGCCGCCTGCACGAGGGCGATGCTGACCGAGTCGGGCGTGCCGTCGGCCAGCAGCTGCTTGATCGCGTCGTCGTCGACGAAGCCGGGCAGCCCGTCACTGCACAACAACAGCCGGTCGCCGGCCGTGACGGTGTGCATGGACAGGTCGGGCTCGTTGTCCTGGCGACCGTCGAGCACCTTCATGATCAGGTTGCGGTGCGGGTGGGTGCGGGCCTCCTCCGCACTGATCCGGCCGTCGTCGACCAGCGTCTGTACGAACGTGTGGTCGTGGGTGAGCTGGCTGAGCTCGCCGTCACGCAGCAGGTAGGCGCGGGAGTCGCCGAGGTGGGCCAGTCCGACCTGCTCACCGTCGAACAGCATCGCGGTCACCGTCGTACCCATGCCTTCGACTCTCGGGTCGTCGTCGATGATCTCCCCGAGGCGGACGTTGGCGCGGTGGAAGGCACCGACCAGTGCCTCCAGCATGTCCCCGGCCGGCTCGTTGTCGAGCCGGCGCATGGTCTGCACCGTGACGGCGGAGGCGAGGTCTCCGCTGGCGGCACCGCCGACCCCGTCGGCCACGACCAGGAAGTGCGGCCCTGCGTACCCGGAGTCCTGGTTGTTGGAGCGCACTCGTCCCACGTCGGACACAGCGGAGTAGTGCAACGCCAGCGTCACGGCTTGCCCTACTTCCTAAGCTCGACGACGGTCTTGCCCAGGCGCACGGTGGTGCCGGCCGACACGGCGACGGCCCGGGTCACGCGAGTGTGGCCCAAGTAGGTGCCGTTGGTCGAGCCCATGTCCTCGACGAACCAGTCGTCGCCGTTCGTGACGAAGCGGGCATGTCGGGTGGATACATAGTCGTCGTCGAGGCGGATGGTGACGTCGGTGCCGCGGCCGAGTGTGATGGTCTCGGCGCCGAGGTCGACCGACTGGCCGGCGTTCGGGCCCTCGGTGACGACGAGCCGGCTGGGGACCCCACGCTTCTTCTTGGGCGCCGGCTTCGCCTTCGCCGGCTTGGCGGGCTTGGCCGGCTTGGCGGCCCGCTGGGGGAGGTCGACCCGCGCACCGAACATGTCGGACCGGATCACTGACACTGCGGACAGCACGAAGATCCAGAGCAGCGCCAAGAAGCCCAGCTTGATCAACGTGAGCGTGAACTCAGACACCCGCCACCTCGCCCGGTCCCTCGGCGTGCGCTCGGGGGTTGCGCAAGACCATCGTCGTGTTGCCTATCTGTACTTCGGACCCGTCGTGCAGCTCGGCTTGCTGCACCCGTCGGCCGTCCACCTTGGTGCCGTTGGTGGAGCCCAGGTCGTAGATCGATACCGTCACCGACTCGGGCCCGGGTCGTACCCGGATCTCGACGTGGCGGCGGGAGACGCCAGGATCGCTCACCTGCAGGTCGGCCTCCGTGCCGCGGCCGATCACCATACCCGGCGGCTCGAGCGGGTGCTTGACGCCGTTGACCTCGAGCAGGAGGGGTGCCCTGCGCACGGCGGTCTCGGTCATCGGCTGCCCCTCGACCGGGGTGACCTTGGCCCGGGCCTTGCTGGTGACCCGGAACCGGCCCGTGGTGAGGTCGTCACGTTCGTCGAACTGGACGCTCACCGCGCCGGCGAACACGTAGTGCTGCTCGTTGGCGTGCTCGCGCAGCATCTCGATCAGCTCGGAGGCCAGCGTGTCCGTGTACGGTGCCAACCGCTCGTGGTCGGTCGGGGACAGCTCGATCGTGAACGTGTTGGGGATCAGCCGGCGGTTGCGGCTCAGGATCTGGGCGGAGTTGTCGACCTCACGCTGCAAGGCAGCCGCCAGCTCGACCGGCTGGACGGCACTACGGAACGTGCGGGCGAAGGCGCCGGTCACGAGGTGCTCGAGTCGCTGCTCGAAGTTGTGCAGCACACCCACCGGCTCCTCCAATCTGTCGCTCCGCGGACGGCTGCCCCGATCGTAACGGGGCGGGCATACCGGGCGGTGCTGGGCGCCCGTCTCGGTTTCGTCGCGCCCCGGCGGTGGTGTTACCCTTTCTCGGCGCTGAGGCAGGGTCCTCGGCGTGATGCGCGAGTGGCGGAATAGGCAGACGCGCACGGTTCAGGTCCGTGTGTCCGAAAGGACGTGGGGGTTCAACTCCCCCCTCGCGCACAGCATCCCTCATCCCCGACGACGTCTCCACCGGGTGACCCGTTCCTTCGTGCCGAGGTTGCGCGTATGTCGACCGGCGCGGGGCTCCCGGAACGGCACGGGTCCGTGCCGTTCTCGACCTTCCCCATTCCTGTAGGCGTGGGGGTGGTCGGGTACGGGTGGGGGTGAGTCGCCACCGGTGCGACATACGCGCAACCTCGGCACGAGGAAGTGAAGGCATCCCCTTCGCGCCGAGGTCGCGCGTAGGTCTGGCCGCTGTCACGCCTTGGACCGCTCCCGGTAGGCCCGCATCTTCGCCCGGCTCCCGCAGATCGCCATCGTGCACCAACGGCTGCGCCCCGACGGGCTGCGGTCGTAGTACACCCACCGGCAGCGGTCGGACGCGCACGCCTTGAGCCTCGGCCAGCTGCCGTCGGCGCTGGCCTGGGCGATTCCGGCGGCGACCAGGGCGACGACGGCCTCGGCGCCGTCCAGCCCGTCGGCGGGACGCACCGACACCCCCGCGGTCTCGACGGTGAGCAGCAGCGGCGCCCGTCGGAGCAGGCGGTCCAGGACGGCTGCCGACGCCGCCGGCACCTCGACCCCGGTGTGCGACAGGCAGACGGCGCGGAGTGCCTCGCGGAACTCGATCGTGTCGGCCAGGTCGTCCGCGCCGAAGGAGCGCCCGCGCACGGCGTGCTCCTTGGCCCAGCGCCGCAGGTCCGCCGGGCTGCCGAGGAGGTCGCGCTCGGCCTCGAGGTCCAGCGTGTTGACCAGGTCCTGCGCCGGGAGCAGCGAGGCCGGTGCCGGCGTGCGTGCTCCGGGTTGCATGGTTGCCAAGTTACCGGAAAGACCGCACGATAGGGTAACTGTTACCGAAGAAGAGGCGGGTAATGGTAACCAGACGGCTCGGGCTGCTTCGCCGCGACCGCGACTTCCGCCGGCTGTGGGGCGGTCACACGATCTCGCAGGTCGGCACCCAGACGACCGCGGTGGCACTCCCCCTGGTGGCAGCGCTGAGCCTCGACTCCGGTCCCGGCGGCGTCAGCGTGGTGGCGACCGCGACCTTCCTGCCCAACATCGTGCTGCCGCTGTTCGCGGGCCAGTGGCTGGAGCGTCGCCGCCGCCGGGGTGTGATGGTCGGCACCGACCTGGTGCGGGCCGCGGCGATCTGTGTCGTGCCGATGGCGTACGCACTCGACGCGCTGTCGCTGCCCCTGCTTGCCGCGACGGCGTTCCTGGTCGGGCTGGCGGGCGTGTTCTTCGACGTCGCGGCGTTCGCCTATCTGCCCGAGCTGGTCGACGACACCGACCTGCCGGCCGCTAACCGGGCGATGCAGGGCTCGACCACCGCGGCTCAGGTGGCGGGGCCCGGTGTGGGCGGCATCCTGGTCCAGCTGCTCGGTCCGCCCGCGGCGCTGCTGGCCGACGCCGCCAGCTATCTGGCGAGCGCGTGCGGGGTGGCGGCGGTACGTCGACCCGAGGCACCCGTGGCCGCCGACCAGGCCAGACCGCGGCTGCTCGAGGGGCTGCACCAGCTCCGGGTCAACCCGTTCCTGCGCGCCCTCACTGCGCACGCGGCGCTGTGCAACGTCGCGGCGCAGATCCTGCTGGTGAACCTCGTCGTGCTCGCGGTGAAGGACCGTGGCCTGAGTGCGGGTGGGTATGGACTTGCGCACAGCGCCGCCGGGGCCGGCGCGCTGGTCGGGACCATGCTCGCGCTACGGGTGGCCGACCGGCGCGGCTACGGGCCGGCGTTCGCGACGTTCCTCTTCCTGTACACGGGGGTGCCCCTGCTCCTCCCGGCCATTCCCTTCGAGGGCGCAGCCTTCGGCCTGGCGCTCGGTCTGATCCAGGGCGTCGCCGGGGTCGGCCTCGGCGCGGCGAACGTCTTGTCGGTCACCGTGCGCCAGCTGCTGGTTCCCCGGGAG
>JBOHDE010000093.1:0-13956 GCA_050699035.1 Nocardioidaceae bacterium
GGCCGACGGCGACGCCTGGTCGTACAGCAGCCACTCGTCGGCCCGGAAGGGGCGGTGGAACCACATGGCGTGGTCAAGCGAGGCGGTCTGCACCGAGCGCGAGGAGACCAGCACTCCGTGCGGCACCAGCGCCGTGCCGAGCAGGGTCAGGTCGCTGGCGTAGGTCAGCACGCAGGGATTGAGCACCCGGTCGTCGGACAGCTCACCCGACGTCCGCAACCACAGCCGGGTCTGGGCCGGGCGCTCGCCGGCGTCGATGCTGCCGCCCGGTCGCGAGTCGCCGATGTAGCGGAGGTCGAGCGCCGCCCACTCGGCCTCCCACACCTCCGCCGAGCGACCGGTCACCTTGCTGTACAGCTCGGACATCGTCGGGCAGTCGCCGGGCGCGGGTACGTCCGGCATCGCGTCCTGGTGGTCGTACCCCTCCTCGTCGAGGTGGAACGACGCGGTCAGGTAGAAGATCGACCGACCGTGCTGGCGGGCTACCACCCGCCGGGTGCTGAAGGAGCCGCCGTCGCGGATGCGCTCCACGTCGTACACGATCGGGACGCTGGTGTCGCCGCCGCGCAGGAAGTACGCATGCAGCGAGTGCACGAAGCGGTCGGCGGCGACGGAGTGGCACGCGGCCCGCAACGCCTGCGCCGCGACCTGGCCGCCGAACACCCGCTGCAGCCCGGTCTTCGGTTGCTGCCCGCGGAACAGGTCGACCTCGATCTGCTCCAGCACGAGCAGGTCGACGAGCTCGCTGACCGACTGGGGCACCGGCTCAGTCCCGCTCGTCGTTGGGGTCGATGCCGGCCAGGAACCGCTCGAACTCCGCGCCCAGCTCCTCGGCCGACGGCAACGGCCCGTCGTCGGCGAGCAGCGACGACTCGGCGGCCCGGGCGAACGCGTCGTACTGCTCCTCCAACGCGGTCACGGCACTAGATATCTCCTCCGAGGCGTCAACCTGCTCGGCGATCTCGGCGTTGCGGGAGACCGCGAGGGTCGCCAGGTCGGGCAGCTCGAGCCGCAGCCCGGTGGCCCGCTGGACCTGCTCCACCAAAGCGACCGACGCGTCGGGATAGTCCAGCTGGGCAAGGTAGTGCGGCACATGGGCGACGAACCCCATCGCCGCATGCCCGCGCTCCCCGAGCCGCAGCTCGAGCAGCGCCTGGGCACTCGCCGGGACGCGGATCTGGCCCTTCCACACATTGGGCTCGGGCACCAGGTCGGCCTGCGAGGCGTGGGTCGTGACCAACAGCGGCCGGGTGTGGGGCACCGCCATGGGTACGCCGCCGAGGCCGAGGGTCAGGCGTACGCCGAAGCGCTCCACGAGGTCTCCCACGGCACGGGTGAACCGCTCCCACTGGTAGTCGGGCTCCGGGCCGGTCAGCACCAGGAACGGGGTGCCGCCGGCGTCGTTGACCACCCGGACCACCAGCCGGGGTGCCGTGTAGTCGGTGTAGTGGTCCTCGTCGAAGGTGAGTGCCGGCCGGCGCCCCCGGTAGTCGTACAGCTGGTCGAGGTCGAAGCTGGCGACCACCTGGGACGGCGCCAGGTCGGCGAGCTGAGCCCCGAGGATCCGACCCGCTCCCCCGGCGTCGAGGAAGCCGTCGAGCGCGTGCACGAGCACGGGACCGTCGCCGAGCTCGGGAACCTCGTCGACGACGTGCACCAGGTCGGCCATACCGCCCTCCTCAGTCCTCGACGACGTGCTCGGCGAACTTCTCCCGCTGGATCCGCCAGCGCGCGAGGTCGAACCGGCCGTCGAGGCCGAGGCAGTCGACGGCCTCGTACGCCTCCAGCATGGCGTGGTGGCTGTTGTCGTGGGCGAACAGACCCAGCCGGCCGAACGTCACGATCTGCGGGATGGCGGTCACCCAGGCCTCGATGCCGGCCAGTCGACGCTCGTAGCCGATCTCGTACACGGGGTAGACGAACGGCAGCCGGCGGACGACCACCTCGGCCCGGGCCAGCGGCGGAAGGTCGGCGTGGTCGACGGCGTCCTCGACCACCATCGCCAGGCTCTCGTCGTCGGCGGTCCAGATGTCGTCGTCGACGGCGCACGGGATCTCGGCGCAGATGACCGACACGTCGGTCGGGTCGTCGGCGGACTCGCGGTAGTTGGCCGGCTCCGAGATCCGGGTCACCGGGGTGTCGCCCGCCGGTAGGTAGTGCGCGTCGTACGGCGTCCACCGCCCACCCATGTGCACGACGTAGACCAGCACCATGGCGCGGAACCGCAGCCGGGTGGCGGACTCCATCGCGGCCAGCGACGGGCCGGGCGAGGTGATCCGAGCCAGCAGCGGCATCGGCAACGTCGACAGCGCGATGCCAGCCTGCGTGACGCCGCCGTTGACGCTCTGCACTCGGACGTCGTCGTAGCTCGGGTTCAGCTGGTCCACCTCGGCGCCGAGCTCGATCTCGGCTCCGGCCTCAACCGCGCCGTCGGCCAGCCGGTCGCAGATCTGGCCGAACCCTCGCCTCGGGTAGTGGAACACCCGGCCCTGCCCGGACGAGCCGGACGTGCCGCCGCCGCGCAGCATCCGGCCCGCGACCTTCCAGACGCTGTTGCCGGTCACCCGCTTGCGAGCCTGCTGGCCAGAGATCTCGTCGCCCGGCAGGCCCCACAGCTTCTCGGCGTACGGGCCGTACAGGGCGTTGTAGACGGTCGGTCCGATCCCGGCCCGCAGCTGCTCGGCGTACGTGTCGTGCCGGGCGCGTCGCATCGGCCCGGTCATCGCGTCACGGGCGATGCCCGCCGTCATCGCGGCCGGGAGCCGCCGGGTGAGCTCACCGGCCTTCAGCGGGAACGACACCCAGGTGCCGCCGATCCGCAGCCGTCCACTGCGCTCCCGGGTCTGCAGGTCCTCGCCGAGCAGGGTCTGCAGGTCCTGCATGACGCGCGGCGGGGTCGCGGGATGCAGCCGGTGGCTGCCCAGGTCGACCCGCACGCCGGCCACCTCGAACGACGACGACATGCCGCCCACATGGTCGGCCCGGTCGAGCACCCGCACGCTGAAGCCGCGGCGGGCCGCACGCCACGCCGCGGCGAGACCGGCGGGGCCGGCGCCGAGCACCACGACATCGACAGAGGAGGACATGTGCCACGAAGCCTAGAGGGTGTCGGCAAGGGGGCGTCAGGTGGTCCGTCCGGCCTCATGAACGGCGGATCACCGACCGCCACCGACCACTACCCACTCCGAATCGCGGCTGCCCAATCGGCCGGCCCGCTGGGCCCGCATGCTGACGCCCCGGCCGCTGGTGCACCCCTGCCAGCCGGCGTCCACCTGGCCTGGTGGGCGCCTCCGTTCCATTCCCCGTTTGGAACGGGGGCGCCCCGTACCACTAGGTATGGAACGGGGGCGCCCCGTACCAATCCGGTCGGCAGGGCCGGCTGCCGGGTCAGGTCGTCCGGTCGGCGTCTGCAAGGCGTTTGCCGAGTCGGCTGTTCCACCGCCCGTACGCGAAGTAGACGACGAACCCGATGGCCATCCAGATCAGGAACCGCAGCCAGGTGTCGCCGGTGAGGTTCAGCATCAGGTAGAGGCACATCAAGACGGCGAGGGTGGCGACCACCGTCACCGCGGGGGTACGGAAGGCACGCGGCAGGTCGGGACGGGTATGCCGCAAGACGACGACCCCGATGCTGACCAGGATGAACGCGAACAGCGTGCCGATGTTGACCAGGTTGGCCAGCGTGGACAGGTCGACGAACCCGGCGATCGCCGCGACGGCGACGCCGGTGATCGCGGTGATCCGCGACGGCGTGCCGAACGTCGGGTGCACCTTGGCCAGCCCGGTCGGCAGCAGCCCGTCGCGAGCCATCGCGAACGCGACCCGGGTCTGGCCAAGCATCAGGATCATCACGACGACGGTGAGGCCGATGGTCGCGCCGACCGAGATCAGGTTGCCCATCCACTCGACCCCGACGGCGTCGAACGCGGTCGCCAGCGGGGCGGCGTCCTCGGGGTCGATGTCGCGGTAGTCCTGCATGCCGGTGATGACGAGGCTGACCGCCATGTAGAGCACCGTGACGATCGCCAACGAGCCCAGGATGCCGAGCGGCACGTCACGTTGGGGGTTCCGGGTCTCCTCCGCGGTGGTCGCCACGATGTCGAACCCGATGAACGCGAAGAACACGATGGCCGCGGCCGCGAAGATGCCGGCCACGCCGAACACCGCCGGCTCCATCCCGAACAACGTCTGGATCAACGGCGTCTCGCGGAACGCGCCCCCGCCGGCGGTGGTCGGCTCCGACGGCGGGATGAACGGCGAGAAGTTGTCCGTGACGATATAGCCGATGCCGGCGACGACCACGGCGACGACCACGGCGATCTTGATCGCCACGACCACCTGGTTGAACACGCTGGAGAACTTGATCCCTCCGATCAGGATGCCCATCACGACGAGCGCGATCACGATCGCCGGCAGGTCGACGGTCCCGTCGGCCGCGGAACCCAGCGACGCCGGGATCTCGAAAGGCGTGTCCGCCAGTAGGTTCTGCAGGTAGCCGGAGAACCCGACCGACAGCGCAGCGCTGCCGACGGTGAACTCGAGGATCAGGTCCCACCCGATCGTCCACGCGACCAGCTCGCCGAACGTCGCGTACGAGAATGTGTACGCGCTGCCCGCGACCGGCACGGTGGACGCGAACTCGGCGTAGCACAGCGCCGCGAGCCCGCACGCCACGCCGGCGATCAGGAACGAGAGCGAGATCGCCGGCCCCGCATTCGTCGCCGCAGCCTGCCCGGTCAGCACGAAGATGCCGGCCCCGATGATCACGCCGACGCCGAAGACAATCAGGTCGAGGGCCCCGAGATTCTTGCGTAGCCGGTGGTCCGGCTCCTCCGTGTCGGCGATCGACTGCTCGATGCTCTTGGTACGCGTGAGACTCATGCTCCGCACGATAGTCCCGACGGGGCGGGCGCGTCTCGGGCCACCCCCTTCGGCGTGGCACGCCGGTCAGGCAGTCTCCTGGCCACGCCGGCTGGGGACCTCGGCGAGGGTCGGGCCGAGGCGGGCGACGTCCTCGACAATGCTGCGGGCGAGGTCCTGGGCGGACAGCCCGAACCGGTCGAGGATCGCGTCGCGCTTGCCGTGCGCGAGGAACTCCTGCGGGAGGCCATGGACCCGCACCGGGGTGTCGATCCGAGCGTCGGAGACCGCCTGGCTGAGCGCGGCACCGCAGCCGCCGACCCGACCGTTGTCCTCCACACTGACCACCAGGCGGTGGTTGGCGGCCAGGTCGACGACCGCCTGGTCGACCGGCTTCACCCAGCGCGGGTCGACCAGCGTGACACCGATGCCCTGCGCGGCCAGCCGGTCGGCGACGTCGACGCAGGTCTTGACCATCGACCCGACGGCGACGATCAGCACGTCACGGGCGCCGTTGCGGACGATCACGTCCGCTGTGCCGACCCGGCCGGCCGCCGGGATGTCGTCGTACACGGCCCCCTTGGGATAGCGCAGCACCGTCGGTGCGTCGTCGACCTCGACGGCCTCCCCCAGCAGCTCACGCAGCCGACTGCCGTCGCGCGGGACCCCGAGCCGGAGACCGGGGACGACCTGCAGGATCGACAGGTCCCACATCCCGTTGTGGCTCGGGCCGTCCGACCCGGTGACACCGGAGCGGTCGAGCACGAACGTGACGCCGCACCGGTGCAGCGCGACGTCCATCAGCAGCTGGTCGAACGCACGGTTCAGGAACGTCGAGTAGAGCGCGAAGACCGGGTGCATGCCGCCGATCGCCAGGCCGGCCGCGCTGGTCGCCCCGTGCTGCTCCGCGATGCCGACGTCGAAGGTGCGGTCGGGGAACCGCTCGGCGAACGCGTCGAGCCCGGTGGGGTACAACATCGCCGCGGTGATCGCCACGATGTCGTCGCGCTGCTCACCGAGCTTGACGAGCTCGTCCGAGAAGACATGGCCCCACTCGTGCGGCTTCGGCGCCTCCTCACCGGTCTCCACGTCGAACGGGCCCGGCGAGTGGAAGTTGTCCTCCAGATGCCGCTCGGCGGCGGGGTACCCGTACCCCTTCTTGGTGATGACGTGCACGAGTACGGGACCGCCGAACCTCTTGGCATGTTCGAGCGCCTCCTCGACGGCGGGCAGGTCGTGGCCGTCCACCGGTCCGACGTACTTCAGGCCGAGGTCCTCGAACAGGCCCTGCGGGGCGAGGACGTCCTTCAGCCCCTTCTTGATGCCGTGCAGCACGTCATAGGTGGGCTGGCCGAGCCTCGGCGACTTGTTCAGCTGGACCTTGATCTGCTCGAGCAGCCGCTCGTAGCGCGGGTGTGTCCGCAGCGAGTTGAGGTGCTCGGCCAGGCCGCCGACGGTCGGGGTGTACGACCGGCCGTTGTCGTTGACCACGATCACCAGCGGAAGGTCCTTGCGGGCGGCGATGTTGTTGAGGGCCTCCCAGGCCATCCCGCCGGTCAGGGCACCGTCACCGACCAGCGCGGCGACGTGCCGGTCCTCGCCGCGCAGGATGTGTGCCTTGGCGAGGCCGTCGGCATACGACAGCGCGGTCGACGCGTGGGAGTTCTCGACGATGTCGTGCGGCGACTCGGCCTGGCTGGGGTAGCCGGACAACCCGCCCTCTTGCTTCAGCCGCTCGAAGCCGTCCCGCCGACCGGTCAGGATCTTGTGCACATACGCCTGGTGGCCGGTGTCGAAGACGATGCGGTCGCGGGGCGAGTCGAACACCCGGTGCAGCGCGATGGTCAGCTCGACCACGCCCAGGTTGGGGCCGAGATGCCCCCCGGAGCGCGAGCACATGTCGACCAGGAAGTCGCGGATCTCCTGCGCGAGGTCGACGAGCTGCTGCTCGGTCAGGTCACGCAGGTCGCGCGGCCCGTTGATGCTGTCGAGCAGCCCCATGCAGACGTCGCCTTCCGGGTCGATGCGAGTGCGGTGGTCGGTCCTTGAGTCTAGGCGCCCCGGAGCGGGGGACCAATCGCGGGAGCGGGTCTCGGTGGCGGCTAGAGCTGGGGACGGAAGCGGCGGCCGCGCACCGCTTCGTCGACCAGGCCGACGGACCGCTTCCGGGCGGTCAGCCGAGCGAGCTCGCGCTCCCAGGCCTGGAGCACCGCGTCGACGGTCTCGGGGCCGACGATGTCCTTGAAACCGGTGCGGGTCTCACCGAGGGCGAACCGGGTCGCCTCCAGGGTCGCGTCGGTGTGCACGACGGCGAACCGCGCGAGCACGACCAGGTGACGTCGCAGCACCGGGTAGGCGCGCAGCTCTGGCGGGCAGATGTCGAGCAGCCAGCGCCCCGCTGACTCCTCCCACTCGGGAGCACCCGCGGGCCGCACCTCCGGCGGCCAGCCGGGTGGGGCCACCTGTTGCATCATCTACCGACTGTATCGAACACCCGTTCGACTCGACTACCCTGCTCGGGTGGACTGTCAGTTCTGCCGCATCGTCGCCGGGGAGACGCCGGCTGACATCGTGCTCGACGAGGAGTCGGTGGTGGGGTTCCTCGACTCTCGCCCGGTGTTCAAGGGTCACGTGCTGCTGGTCCCCCGGGCACACATCCCCAGCCTCGTCGACGTGCCGGACGCGTTGCTGCCGACGTTGTTTGGCGCCGCCCAGCGTCTTGCCGCCGCGGTGGTGGAGGCGTACGGGTGTCAGGGCAGCTTCGTCGCGATGAACAACGTCGTCAGCCAGTCGGTGCCCCACCTGCACGTCCATGTCGTACCGCGGACGAAGGGCGACGGACTGCGCGGGTTCTTCTGGCCACGCACGACCTACGCCGACGAGGCCGACGCCGCCGAGCATGCGGACCGCTTGCGCGCCGTACTCGAGCCCCGCTGACCTCCCCACGCACGGGCGGAGGCGCCTACAGTCAGCAGGAGGACCTCGCCCAGGTGTCGTGAGCATGTCTGACCGTCCTGACGAAGAGCAGTACCTGCGTCGCGCCGAGCCGTACCGGCCCGGTGTGCTGGCGCACTGCTACCGCATGCTCGGGTCGGTGCGGGACGCCGATCGTGTGGTGCAGGAGACCTACCGCCAGGCGTCGACGACGTACGCCGGTGCACCCTCCCCGAGCGACCACCTCTACGAGGTCGCGACCGGTGCCTGCCTGTCCGCCCTGGTCGACGACAGCCGACGGCCACTGCCGTCCGGGCTCGGCGGTCCGAGCGACGACCCGGAGGGCATGCTCACCGAGTCGCGGGAGGTGCTGTGGCTCGAGCCGCTCCCAGACGCCATGGTCGACGGAGCCTCGGCGGGACGCATCGGGCTCGGCGTCGTCGCGGCGTTGCAGCAGCTGCCGCCACGGCATCGTGCGGCGCTGCTCCTCTCCGACGACCTGGGCTGGACACCGCCCGACATCGCGCGCCTGATCGGGGTGCCGGTGGCCGACGTCCACGGGATGGTGGTCGACGCGGCGGGCCGGCTGGACCGGCTGACGCCCGGGAAGGACCGAGTCGACGCTGTCGGACCGGCCCGACAGGACCTGCTCGCCCGGTACGCGACGGCGTTCGAGGACTACGACGTCACCGCGATTACTGCGCTCTTCACCCCCGACGCGACCTGGGAGATGCCGCCGTTCACAGCGTGGTTCCGCGGCCCGAGGAACATCGGCCGGCTGATCGCGACGCACTGCCCCGCGAAGGCGCCCGGCGACCAGGTGATGGTGCCGATCGAGGCGAACGGCCAACCAGGGTTCGCCGTCTACATGCGCGACGCTGTGACCGACGACTACCGGGCGTTCCAGATCCAGGTGCTGGCACTGACCACAGCGGGCGTCGCCCAGGCGGTCGCGTTCTTCGACCTCAGCCTGTTCGAGGTGTTCGAGCTGCCGGAGCTGCTCAGTACGTTGCAAGATGCCCGGGCCGACCGCCGGAACCGTCGCCGGCGATGACCCGCCGATCGGCTGCCTGCGCGACGAGCGGCCTGATGAGGTCGACGCCGAGACCGGCGACCGGCTCGACGACGTCTTGCTGTTCCTCAACCCCGGTGAGTGTGACGAGTTCGACGCGACACGCCGGCGTGTCTGTCGAACTCGTCACACTCACCGGGGGCGGTCACAGCAGGGGTCGCACCAGCAGCGCCAGCGCCGAGGCAGTCACCACCGCCAGCACCCCGTACCGGAACCCGCTCCCCCGCAACCGCCGCCGCAACGGCACCGACAGCACGAATCCCAGACCGAGGAACGGGACGAACGACAGCCCCACCAGCAGCTCGCGCGACGTCATCTGCCCACCCAGCGTGAGCCCGACGATCGAGAGCAGCGCACCGACGGCGAACACCAGCGCCATCGTCGACCGGAGGACCGGCGGGCTCGCCCGCTGGTAGACGATCCCCAACGGCGGCCCGCCGATCGACACGGCGGTCGCGCCGACAGCGGACAGGAAGCCGGCGCCGAGCAGCGTCCCGCGGGTGACCGGCACGGTGAACGTATGCAGCGTCAGCCCGACCGCGACGAGCACCATCACGCCGATGCCGACGCCGAGCTGCTCGGGCGACAGCAGCGCGACGATGACCACCCCGGGCACAGTTCCGGCCAGTCGGCCGACGAACACCCAGCCCACCCGTGGGTCGATGTGCCGGTGCTCGGCGGCCAACGACATCAGTGGGTACAGGAACCCGCAGACCAGCACGCTGCCCGGCATCAGGGTCGGGTCGAGGAGGCCGACAACCGGGGCCGCCACCATCCCGACGCCGAAGCCGACGGCGCCCTGGATGACGGCCCCCAGCAAGATGGCGAGGCCCGCGAGCAGCACCACCTGGAGGTCGATCAACTGCTGAGCAGGCTCCGCAGCACGTACTGCATGATGCCGCCGTGCCGGAAGTACTTCGCCTCACCGGGAGTGTCGATGCGGAGCACGGCGTCGAACTCGACCCTCGTGTCACCACCTGCGGCCGTCACCTGCACCGTCGGCGGCGTGTCGCCGTCGTTGAGCGCGGTCACCCCACTGATGTCGAACGTCTCCTCGCCGGTCAGCCCGAGCGACTCGGCGTTCTCGCCCTCGGGGTACTGCAGCGGCAGCACGCCCATGCCGATCAGGTTCGACCGGTGGATCCGCTCGTACGACTCGGCGATGACGGCGCGCACCCCTAGCAGCGCGGTGCCCTTGGCCGCCCAGTCGCGCGACGAGCCGGAGCCGTACTCCTTGCCCGCCAAGATGACCAGCGGGATGCCGGCCTCGGCGTACGCCTCCGACGCCTCGTAGATCGTCGTGACCGGCTTCTCGTCCACGGTGAAGTTCCGGGTGAACCCGCCCTCCGTGCCCGCGGCGATCTGGTTGCGTAGCCGGATGTTGGCGAACGTGCCGCGGATCATCACCTCGTGGTTGCCGCGGCGTGAGCCGTACGAGTTGAAGTCTCGCGGCTCGACCCCGTGGTCGCGGAGGTACGCGCCCGCCGGGCTGTCCTTCTTGATCGCGCCGGCCGGCGAGATGTGGTCGGTCGTGACCGAGTCGCCGAGCATGGCCAGGACCCGAGCGCCGGAGATGTCCTCGACCGGCGACGGCTCGCGCTCCATGCCGTCGAAGTACGGAGCCTTGCGGGCGTATGTCGAATCCTCGGCCCAGGCGTACGTGGCGCCCTCGGGGGTCGGCAGCGACCGCCACTGCTCGTCGCCGGCGAAGACGTCGGAGTAGCCGTCGGTGAACATCTCGGAGCCGATCGCGGCGGCGACGACCTCCTCGATCTCGGCGGCCGACGGCCAGATGTCCTTCATGAAGACGTCGTTGCCTTCGGTGTCGGTGCCCAGCGGCTCGGTGAGCAGGTCGACGTCCATCGAGCCGGCGAGTGCGTACGCCACCACCAGCGGGGGCGACGCCAGGTAGTTCATCTTCACGTCGGGGTTGATGCGTCCCTCGAAGTTGCGGTTGCCCGAGAGGACGGAGACCACCGCCAGGTCGGCGTCGTTGACCGCCTTGCTGACCTCGGGGATCAGCGGTCCGGAGTTGCCGATGCAGGTGGTGCAGCCGTAGCCGACCAGGTTGAACCCGAGCTTGTCGAGATAGGGCGTCAGCCCGGCTCGCTCGTAGTAGTCCATGACGACCTTCGACCCGGGTGCGAGCGAGGTCTTCACCCAAGGCTTGCGGGTCAGGCCCTTCTCGACCGCCTTCTTGGCCACCAGGGCGGCGCCGATCATCACCGACGGGTTGGACGTGTTGGTGCACGACGTGATGGCCGCGATCACCACGGCACCATGGTCGACCTCGAACTCGGTGCCGTCAGCGAGCGTGACCGGCGTCGGCTTGGTCGCCCGGTCGGGGCGCGCGGTGTGGTCGTGCGGGTAGGGCCGGTCGTCGTTGTCCTGACCGTTGAACACGGTCGGGGAGTCACTCGCCGGGAACGACTCGCGGGACGACTCGTCCACCCGGCCTTTGGACATCGCGTAGTCCTGGTCGGCGTAGTCGCTCAGCGCCGACCGGAAGCAGTCCTTGGCCTCGGTCAGCTCGACCCGGTCCTGGGGGCGCTTCGGACCGGCGATCGACGGGACCACCGTCGACAGGTCGAGCTCGAGCCGCTCCGAGTAGCGGGGCTCGGCGTCGGGGTCGTGCCACATGCCCTGCGCCTTGGCATAGACCTCGACCAGGTCCACCTGGTCGGCGGAACGACCGGTCAGCCGGAGGTAGCGCAGCGTCTCGTCGTCGACCGGGAAGACCGCGATGGTCGAGCCGTACTCGGGGCTCATGTTGCCGATCGTGGCGCGGTTGGCCAACGGCACAGCGCCGACCCCGGACCCGTAGAACTCGACGAACTTGCCCACGACGCCGTGCTCGCGCAGCATCTCAGTGATCGTCAGCACCAGGTCGGTGGCAGTGGTGCCCTCAGGCAGCTCACCGTTGAGCTTGAAGCCGACGACCCGCGGGATCAGCATCGACACCGGCTGGCCGAGCATCGCCGCCTCGGCCTCGATGCCACCGACACCCCAGCCGACGACGCCGAGGCCGTTGACCATCGTGGTGTGCGAGTCGGTGCCCACCAGCGTGTCGGGGTAGGCCGTCACGCCTCCCGCACCGTTGTCACGGGTGAACACGACGCGGGCCAGGTGCTCGATGTTGACCTGGTGCACGATGCCGGTGCCGGGCGGGACGACCTTGAAGTCCTCGAACGCGCTCTGCCCCCAGCGCAGGAACTGGTAGCGCTCCTTGTTGCGCCCGTACTCGATCTCGACGTTGCGCTGGAACGCGTCGGCGGTGCCGAACACGTCGGCGATCACGGAGTGGTCGATGACCAGCTCGACCGGGGCGAGCGGGTTGATCTTGGTGGCGTCGCCGCCGAGTGCCTCCATCGCCTCCCGCATGGTGGCCAGGTCGACGACGGCGGGGACACCTGTGAAGTCCTGCAGGATGACGCGCGCCGGGGTGAACTGGATCTCCGTGCTCGGGTTGGCCTCCGGGTCCCAGCCGGCCAGCGCGCGGATGTCGTCGGCCGTGATGTCGGCCCCGTCCTCGGTGCGGAGCAGGTTCTCGAGCATGACCTTCAAGCTGTACGGCAGGCTCGCGACGTCGAGCCCGTCACCCTCCACCGCGCCGAGGCGGTAGATCTCGTACGCCTGGTCCCCGACCTCGAGTGAACCCTTGGCACCGAAACTGTCCACGCTGCTCATCAGCGGTCTCCTCGTGACTGTGTCGCTCGTGTGGGTCGCGTTGGTCCTCGCGGCCATCCTGCCCAGCCGACCTGCCGTGATCCAGGCCAGGTCAGCCTTACCGCATCGCCCCGGGCAATATGTCTTGACGTCAAGATACATGACGTCGAGCCGTATTCCCACCCCCGGCCAGTCATCAGCCCGCCACACTCCCCGAACGGCACGGACCCCGGTGCATCCCGAACGGCACGGACCCCGGTGCATCCCGAACGGCACGGACCCGTGCCGTTCCCGACCATCCCCACGTCTGCAGCGATGGGGATGGTCGGGAACGCGTGGGGGTGAGTCACTCCGAGCTGCCGCTCAGACCGCCGGGCGCCGCAGCAGACTGCGCCGTGCCCCATCCTGGATCCGCCGCAGGAGCATTGCTCGCCGGGCCCCGAAGAACTCCGCCCAGATGATGCGGACGACCTCGTACCCGAGCTCGCGCAACCGGTCTTCACGCTGCTTCTCTGCCCACACGAGCTCCCCGTCTTCGATGTCGGGATCACTCGGATCGCGCTTCCGCCGGTACTTGAGCCGTCCGTCGAACTCGATGGCCAGGTTGTACTCGGGGATCAAGAGGTCGACAAACGCGAGGAACTCGCCGGCGCGGACCTCGTACTGGGTGATCGGCGCGGGGAATCCCGCCTCGACCACGGCGATACGGCTGAGTGTCTCCCCCACGCTCTGCGCGCCCTTGTCGGCGCGCGACACGACTGCGCGTACGGTGCGTGAACCGCACCAGTCGGTCATGTCGTTCGCCAAGGCGGTCATCAACTCGGCGTCGGCGCCATGGTGGAGGGCCGAGTCTGCAGTGACCAGACCGGGCACAAAGCCGGAGTCGCGGGCCAGGTCGAGCGGAGTGCGTTCCAACGTCGTGACCACGATGCCGTCGACTTCGGTCAGTTCGCGATCGCTCAGGCTCGCCTCATGGTGGGAGACCCCGGCGACGTTCCGTCCGGAGTGGATCTCGGTCCGGGTGACATGGACGTCGTCGAGCGGCACTCGCCAGTGGACGACCGGGAGGATCGCGGCGGCCGTCTGATGGCTCGCCGCGGCTGGTCCATCAAGGACGAGGAGCACGGCGCGCGTCTTGAGGGTATGCCGCTCGTCCTCGTTGCATGCATCGAAGATCGCGCGCTCACAGTACGCGCCACGGCGCAACCGCACCCATTCGCCCGAGCGCGTGAACCGCTTGATCTCATCGTCGTTGTAGCCACGGGCAACCGCCTGCCGACGTAGGAAGACGCCGTGCTGTGTTGCGGCGATCGCAGTCAGTTCGGGGAGCATGTACCCATCGTCGAACCGACCGGACGCAGTCGGTAGACGGCGCCACCGTCCGGTGGACAACTCGACGGTTCGCAGGCCCTGTGGACAGTTTC
>JBOHDE010000094.1:0-13872 GCA_050699035.1 Nocardioidaceae bacterium
ACACCGTGGTCTCGCGCAAGGTCCAGGACGAGCAGGGCGACCTCGCCACGCTGGTCGAGGAGTCGGCCGTCGGCGTACGCGTGATCAAGGCGTTCGGCCGCCGCCGGCACGTGTACGACAGCTTCGATGACGCGGCCCGCACCCTGTACGGCACGTCGATCGACAAGGTCCGGCTGTCGTCCCGGTTCTGGACGATGCTCGAGGTCATCCCCAACCTGTCGCTGGTCCTGGTGCTGCTGCTCGGCGCGCTGGCGGTCGGTCGCGGCGACATCACCGAGGGCGCGCTGGTCGCCTTCATCACGCTGATGCTGCAGCTGATCTGGCCGGTCGAGGCGCTCGGCTTCATCCTGGCGATGGGCCAGGAGGCGATGACGGCGGCCGACCGGGTGCTGGAGATCTTCGACACCGAGCCCGACATCAAGGGCGGCGACGCCGAGCTCACGGACCCGCGCGGGCACCTTCGCTTCGAGGGCGTGGGCTTCACCTTCCCCGACTCCGACGACGTCGTGCTGCGTGACGTCTGGCTCGACGTCGCGCCCGGCGAGACCGTCGCGATCGTCGGTGCGACCGGGTCCGGCAAGACGACGCTCACCGCCCTCGTGCCCCGCTTGTACGACGTGACGGACGGGCGGGTCACGGTCGACGGCGTCGACGTCCGCGACCTCACCGTCGAGTCGCTGCGTACGGTCGTCGCCACCGCGTTCGAGGAGCCGACGCTGTTTTCCATGAGCGCAAGGGAAAACCTCACCCTCGGCCGGCCCGACGCCACTGACGCAGAGGTCGCGGCTGCGGTCGACGTCGCACAGGCCGGCTTCGTGCACGAGCTGCCGTGGGGTCTCGACACCCGGATCGGCGAGCAGGGCCTCTCGCTGTCCGGCGGTCAGCGCCAACGGCTCGCGCTCGCGCGGGCGGTGCTCGCGCGGCCGCGGATCCTGGTGCTCGACGACACCCTGTCCGCGCTCGACGTGCACACCGAGGCGCTGGTCGAGGAGGCGCTGCGCCGGGTGCTCCGCGACGCCACCGGCATCGTCGTCGCCCACCGGGCCTCCACCGTGCTGCTGGCCGACAAGGTCGCGTTGCTGCAGGACGGCACGATCACCCACGTCGGCAGTCACCACGACCTGCTGCGCGACGTACCCGCGTACCACGAGCTGCTCGGCCAGGACGCCGAGCCGGACGACGAGTCGCTGCACACCGAGGGGGCGGTTCGATGACGACCGACCAGGTGTGGCGCGGTGTCGCCGACGAGGAGCACGAGGAGCAGTCGGCCCAGACCACGTTGCGGCTGCGCGACCACTCGCGCCGTCTGCTCGGCGAGCTGATGCGGCCGCACAAGCGGGTGCTGTGGTTCCTGCTCGCGATCGTGCTGGTCGAGAACGCCGCCCGGCTGTCCATCCCGTACCTGGTGAAGGTCGGCATCGACTCCGGCATCCCGCCGATCGTCGCTGGCGGCGCGCCACGGCTGCTGCTCACCATCGTCGGCGCGGTCCTGTTCGCGGCGCTCGCCCAGGCGATCACCCGGCAGGCGTTCTTGCTGATGGCCGGGCGGGTCGGCCAGCAGATGTTGCTGCAGCTGCGCCGGCGGGTGTTCGACCACTTCCAGAAGCTGTCGCCGGCGTTCCACGAGAAGTACACGTCCGGGCGGGTGATCTCGCGGCTGACGTCCGACGTCGAGGCCATCCAGGAAATGCTCAACACCGGCTTCGACGGGCTGGTCACCGCGGTGCTGACGCTGTTCGGCACGGCGATCCTGCTGCTGGTGCTCGACGTGCACCTCGGCCTGGTCGCACTGGCGTGCTTCCCGTTGCTGTGGCTGATCACCTGGTGGTTCAGCCGGCAGTCGACGAAGGCGTACCGGCGTACCCGGGAGACCGTCGCGGTCGTCATCGTGCACTTCGTCGAGTCGATGGGTGGCATCCGGGCCGTCCAGGCGTTCCGCCGCGAGCCCCGCAACCAGGACATCTTCGAGACCGTCAACGACGACTACCGGGCGGCCAACCTGCGGGCGTTCCGGCTGGTCGGCCTGTTCATGCCGGGCATCAAGCTGATCGGCAACGTCACCGTCGCGGTGGTGATGGTGTACGGCGCCTACCTCGCCTACCACGGCGACGTCACGGTCGGTGTGCTGGCCGCGTTCCTGCTGTACCTGCGGCAGTTCTTCGAGCCCATGCAGGAGATCTCGCAGTTCTACAACACGTTCCAGTCGGCCAGCGCCGCGCTGGAGAAGCTGGCCGGGGTGCTGGACGAGGAGCCGTCGGTGCCCGAGCCGTTCGCGCCGGTCGGGCTGCCGCGTCCGCGTGGCGAGGTGCGGTTCGACGAGGTGCGGTTCGAGTACGTCGAAGGGCGGCCGGTGCTGCCCGGGCTCGACCTCATCGTGCCGTCCGGACAGACCCTCGCGCTGGTCGGCACCACGGGCGCGGGCAAGACCACCATCGCCAAGCTGGTCTCGCGGTTCTACGACCCGACGGAGGGTCGGGTGCTGATCGACGGTGTCGACGCGCGCGACCTCGACGAGGCCGACCTGCGGCGCGCGGTCGTGATGGTCACGCAAGAGAACTACCTGTTCTCGGGCAGCGTGGCCGACAACATCCGGTTCGGTCGGCCGACCGCGAGCGACGCCGACATCGTCAACGCTGCGCGGGCCATCGGTGCGCACGACTTCATCACCGCGCTACCCGACGGTTACGACACCCAGGTCAGCAACAGCGGTGGACGGCTGTCGGCCGGGCAGCGCCAGCTGGTCGCGTTCGCCCGGGCCTTCCTGGCCGACCCGGCCGTGCTGATCCTGGACGAGGCCACGTCGTCGCTCGACGTACCCAGTGAGCGGCTGGTGCAGCGCGCGCTACGCACCATCCTGGCCGACCGGACGTCGCTGATCATCGCGCACCGGCTGTCGACAGTGGAGATCGCCGACCGGGTGCTGGTGCTCGAGCACGGTCGGATTGTGGAGGACGGGACGCCGGAGGGGCTGATCGAGGGCGGCGCCGGCCGGTTCTCCGACCTGCACCAGGCCTGGCTCGACTCGCTGGCCTGACGCGTCACTGACTCCGTTCAGACGCCTCGAAGAGGGCCGCCAACTCGGCGTCGGCATCGAGCGCGCCCCAGTCCGCCGGGGCATCGAGAGTCCAGCGGTCGTTGCGGCGATCACGAACGCGGCCACGGGCGTGTGCGCGCCGGAATCGCCTCGCGAGCTCGAGGCGGTGCCCGATGTCGATGCTGGTCGCCCGACTGACCACCAAGCCATGGTCCTCGAACAGCTCCTCACGGATGTTGTCCAGATCGTGCTGAGCCAGCTCACGATGGCCCGAACCGTCGAACTCGCCTGCCATCCCTGCCTCCGGATCGAGGAGGTCGGGGAAGCCCAGCAGGTTGCCGCTTAAGTCGAAGACCGGTGGGTTGCAAAGAGGTCGCGGCAAACCGGCATCGAGCATCCAGATCATCCGCAGCCGGGTCTCCCAGCCGTTGCGGGCCATCGGGTCGGTAAGGTCAAGCGCTTGGCGGGCTTGGCCGACCCCCCGCCAGCACGAGTGCGCGGCGACGTACGCCCGGAGCTGTGGCAGGTCGACAAGCTCGGAGTGCAGCATGAGGTCGGCGAACACGACCGCTTCGACCAGGTCACCGGCTCGCCGCATCCCGTCGAAGCAGGTGCGCAGCGGGCTGGTCACCCGGACCCGTTCGACCACGACCACATCCGACTCGGGAAGAGGGTCGGCCCAAATGGCGATCCCGTCCACGCTCCGGATGTCGCCGGCGCCGATGCACAGCGGGGCGTCGAGCGGGGTCCGACCGTCACTGGCGAGGCCGTCGCACAGATCCACACCCAGCGCGCGAGCAGCGGCCCATCCGCCCACCGCGCCTGCGGCGGGCAGTCGACCGGCTGCGAGTGCGATCCGCTGCAGGGCACCGGTCAGATCGACGTCGGCCGGTACGTAGAGCCCGTAGCTGGTGCGCTGCCAGCGTGGGCCGCGCAACTGAGCGTCAGTGATGCCGGCGGCGATGAGGTGTCCGCGTGACCGGGGCCAGGCAACACCTTCGAACGTCGAGTGCGGGACTCTGTTCACCTGCCAAGGGTGGCCGCTTGAGCGGAACGGCGCTGGCGGTCATCCACAGGCATCCGTCAACCGACGAGTTTGCTGTCGAAACCTCGCTCAGGCAGCAAACTCGTCGGTTGACGTGGAGGGCCGGTGGTCAAAGTGAAGGGCGGCACCGTCAGGCGGCGAACTCGTCGGTGGACGTCCGGGGGGCGGCGGTCGGCTCGCGGGTGGAGGGTGCGGGAGTACGGCGGAGCGACGGGCGCTCGGCACCCACCACGACGGCGACCGCGGTCACGACGACGCCACCGCCGACCGCGATCGGCCACGTCACCGGCTCGGCCAGGATCAGCCAGCCGAGGAACACCGCGACCACCGGGTTGACGTACGCATAGGTCGCCACCAGCGAGATCGGCGCGTTGCCCAACGCCCAGACGTACGCCGAGAACGCGACCACCGAGCCGAACACCACCAGGTAGCCCCACGCCCACCACGAGGCCGCGGAGTACGACGACAGTGAGACTCGCTCGCCCATCGTCAGGCCGGCCACCGCCAGGATCGCGCCACCGGTCAGCATCTCCCAGACCGTCGTGACGAACGGGTCGCGCGGCAGCCGCAACCGCGGCTGGAACCACGACCCGAACGACCACGCGAGCGTCGCCAGCACGACCAGCAGCGAAGCACCGATCGGCACCGTCCCACCGACGCCGGTCGACAGCACCAGCCCGGCCAGCCCGCCGAAGCCGAGCAGCACCCCGGCCACCGTCCATCGGCCCGGCCGGTCGCCGGACGCCAGCCGGTAGACCATCACCCACAGTGGCAACGCCGCCACCAGCAGCGCCGCGATCCCTGACGGAGCGCCCCGGTGCTCGGCGACCGTCACGACCCCGTTGCCGAGCGCCGGCAGCAGCAGACCGAGCAGCGCCGATCCGGCCAGCTCTGCCCGCGTCACCCGCAGCCGCCGTACCCCGAACCGTGCCGCCAGCAGGGCGCCGAGCAGCACCGCTGCGAAGAGAAAGCGCCCGCCGGCCGACAGCATCGGCGGCATGTCCTCGACCATCACCCGGATCGCCAGGTACGTCGAGCCCCACACGACGTAGACGATGCCGAGCGCGAGCGCGACCAGCAGCGGCCGAGGCAGGGTGTCATGAGTGTCAGCCAAGTTCACACCTGACACGGTACGGGGTGTCACGGACACCTGTCGCGCGAGTTCCGGCCACGAGACGACGCGATCAGGACGTGGACACGGGCTGGCGATCCGGGCGCCGGCCGATTAGGGAACCTGCCCCGTCACTCGGTACCGTATTCGACACGACTGTGGCTGCGGTCACAGTCGCGAGACGCGGGTTGCGTGCGCCACCCTTGCGCGGACACGCGACTCGGACCTCTTGTTCCAGCGACGCCGGCGATCCCGCGCGTCGACCAGACAAAGGAGTGCTGGTGACTGACTCCGTGCACGCAGGTTCCGGGACCGCTCCCGGAGCAGCTGACGCACCCCCGGCCGAGGCGCCTCCCACCGAGGGCACTGATCTCGGCGTCGTCTTCGGTCCCGGGAGCCCCGCCGTTTCCGATCAGAGCGGCGCCGCGCCCGTCCAGCTGCTGACGCCCGAGGGCGAGCGCCGCGAGCACCCGGACTACTCGTTCGATCTCGACGACGAGGCGATCAAAGGCTTCTACCGCGATCTCGTGCTCACGCGCCGGATCGACGCCGAGGCGACCGCGCTGCAGCGGCACGGCGAGCTCGGCATCTGGGCCCAGCTGCTCGGCCAGGAGGCCGCCCAGATCGGCTCCGGGCGCGCGATGAGCCCGCACGACTTCGTCTTCCCGACCTACCGCGAGCACGGCGTCGCCTGGTGCCGCGGCGTCGACCCGCTGCATCTGCTCGGCCTGTTCCGTGGCGTCGACCAGGGTGGCTGGGACCCGAACGAGAACAACTTCGCGCTCTACACGATCGTGATCGGCGCCCAGACCCTGCACGCCACCGGGTACGCCATGGGCATGCAGCGCGATGGCGTCGTCGGCAGCGGCGACCCCGACAAGGACGCCGCGGTCGTCGCGTACTTCGGCGACGGCGCGACCAGCCAGGGCGACGTCAACGAGGCGTTCATCTGGGCCAGCGTGTTCAACGCGCCGGTCGTCTTCTTCTGCCAGAACAACCAATGGGCGATCTCCGAGCCGATCGAGCGGCAGAGCCGCATCCCGCTCTACCAGCGCGCACACGGCTTCGGCTTCCCGGGGGTACGGGTGGACGGCAACGACGTGCTCGCCTGCTACGCCGTGACCCAGGCGGCCCTGCGGCGGGCCCGCGAGGGCAGCGGACCCACGTTCGTCGAGGCGTACACGTACCGGATGGGCGCCCACACCACGACCGACGACCCGACCCGCTACCGGCTGTCGGAAGACCTCGAGCACTGGAAGCTCAAGGACCCGATCGCCCGGGTGAAGGCCTACCTGGTCCGCGGCGGGCTGGCCGACGACGCGTTCTTCACTGGCATCGAGCAGGAGGCCGAGGCGATGGGTGAGCACCTGCGTGAGGGGTGCCGCGCCCTGCCCGACCCGAGCCCGCTCAGCATCTTCGACCAGGTCTTCGTCGAGCAGACGCCCGAGCTGGCCGCCCAGAAGGAGCAGTTCGCTGCCTACCTGGCCTCGTTCGAGGGAGCACACTGAGATGGCCCAGATCACTCTTGCCAAGGGGCTCAACCAGGGTCTGCGGGCCGCGCTCGAGGCCGACCCGAAGGTCATCGTGATGGGCGAGGACGTCGGCAAGCTCGGCGGCGTCTTCCGCATCACCGACGGTCTGCAGAAGGACTTCGGCGAGGACCGGGTCATCGACACCCCGCTCGCCGAGTCCGGCATCCTGGGTACGGCGGTGGGGCTCGCGATGCGCGGCTACCGGCCGGTGTGCGAGATCCAGTTCGACGGCTTCGTCTACCCCGCGTACGACCAGATCGTCAGCCAGGTCGCCAAGATCCACTTCCGCAGCCAGGGAAAGATCCGGATGCCGATCGTGATCCGGATCCCGTTCGGCGGCGGCATCGGCGCGGTCGAGCACCACAGCGAGAGCCCGGAGGCGCAGTTCGCGCACACCGCCGGGCTCAAGGTGGTGGCCTGCTCCAACCCGGTCGACGGGTTCCACATGATCCAGCAGGCCATCGCCAGCGACGACCCGATCGTGTTCTTCGAGCCCAAGCGCCAGTACCACGCCGACAAGGCCGAGCTCGACGAGTCGGTCCCGCCGGCCCCGCTGTTCAGCTCGCGCGTCGTCCGCGAGGGCAGCGACGCGACGCTGCTCGCATACGGCCCGATGGTGAAGACCTGCGTGCAGGCCGCGCAGGCCGCCGCCGACGAGGGCCAGAGCCTCGAGGTGATCGACCTGCGTACGCTGTCGCCGCTCGACCTGGTCCCGGTCGTCGAGTCCGTACGCAAGACCGGCCGGGTGATCGTGACCCACGAGGCCACCGTCACCCTGGGGCTCGGAGCCGAGATCGCGGCCCGGATCAGCGAGCAGTGCTTCTACTCGCTCGAGGCGCCGGTGCTGCGGGTCGGCGGTTTCGACACGCCGTACCCGCCGAGCCGGATCGAGGACGACTACCTGCCCGACCTCGACCGGGTGCTCGACGCCGTCGACCGCGCACTCGCCTACTGACCGAGGTGCTGAGAGATGACTGACGCACAGCAGTTCAAGCTCCCCGATGTGGGCGAGGGTCTGACCGAGGCCGAGATCGTGACCTGGAAGGTGAAGGTCGGCGACGTCATCAAGGTCAACGACATCGTGGTCGAGATCGAGACCGCGAAGTCGCTGGTCGAGCTCCCCTCGCCGTACGCCGGGACCGTCACCGAGCTGATGGTCCCCGAAGGTGAGACGGTGCCGGTCGGCACGCCGATCATCGCGGTGTCCGCCGGGGCCGCCGCTGGCGAGGCCGCCGGCCCGACCCTCGTACCCACGGCCAAGGACGACGAGCCGGTCGAGCCCGGTCTGATCGGCGGTCCCGCACCGGGCGGCCGCACCGCCGTGCTGGTCGGCTACGGCCCGCGAGAGACCGAGGCCAAGCGCCGGCCGCGCAAGGCCGCGGCGCCGGCCGGGCCGGGCGAGGCCGCGGTGCAGCAGGATGTGCAGTCGGCGTTCCAGACCGACCATCCTGAGCACGAGGAGGTCATCCTCACCGACGTGCCGCTGTCGCCGGTGACGTCGGGGCAGCCCGGGCCCACGCCGGCGTCGGAGCCGGCCGCTCGGGTGCTCGCCAAGCCCCCGGTACGCAAGCTCGCCAAGGACCGTGGCGTCGACCTGGCCCTGGTCACGCCGACCGGTGCCAGCGGTGTCGTGACCCGGTCCGACGTCGAGGGCTTCACGGCCGACAGTGCGCCGGCGCCGGCCGCCCTCGTCTCGGCTCCGGCGCGGGCCACCGGTGAGCGCGAGACCCGGGTGCCGATCAAGGGCGTCCGCAAGATGACGGCGCAGGCGATGGTGGGCAGCGCGTTCACCGCTCCGCACGTCACCGAGTGGGTGACCATCGACGCCACCCGCACGATGGAGCTGGTCGACCGGTTGAAGGGCCACCGGGAGTTCCGCGACGTCAAGGTGTCGCCGCTGCTCGTCTTCGCCAAGGCGGTCTGCCTCGCCACCCGCCGTACCCCGGAGGTCAACGCTGCCTGGGACGAGCAGGCGCAGGAGATCGTGCTCAAGCACTACGTCAACCTGGGCATCGCTGCCGCCACACCGCGTGGCCTGATGGTGCCCAACGTCAAGGACGCCGACGCGATGACTCTGCACGAGCTGGCGGCGGCGCTGAACGCCCTGACCCAGACCGCGCGGGACGGCAAGACGCAGCCGGCCGAGATGGCGGGTGGCACGTTCACGATCACCAACGTCGGTGTCTTCGGTGTCGACGCCGGCACGCCGATCCTCAACCCCGGCGAGACCGGCATCTTGTGCATGGGCGCGATCAAGCAGCTGCCGTGGGTGCACCAGGGCAAGGTCAGGCCGCGCTGGGTCACCACGCTGGCGTTGTCGTTCGACCACCGGGTCGTCGACGGCGAGCAGGGCTCGAAGTTCCTCGCCGACGTCGCCGCGATCATCGAGGAGCCCGGCACCGCCCTGCTGCACTGACCCGAGGGGCCAGCCGCCGGGTTTTCTGGTACGGGGGCGCCCCGTTCCAAACCTATTGGAACGGGGCGCCCCCGTACCAAACCGCAGTTGGACCAACGCCGCCCAGTCTGACGGTGTGGGGTCCGTCTCACCGCACGCGTACGGCGTGACCCGGCGCTCCGGCGATGCCGCATCATAGATACATCATGGATGCATCAACTCGCCCGTCGGCCACCCAGCGGGTCTATGACCTGGTCAAGGCGCGCATCCTCGACGCGACGTACCCGGGTGGTGAGCTGCTCACCGAGGGTCAGCTCAGCGACGACACCGGCGTGTCCCGGACGCCAGTACGCGAGGCGTTGCTGCGGCTCGAGTCCGAGGGGCTGCTGCGGCTGTACCCGAAGAAGGGCGCGCTGGTCGTCCCGGTCACAGCCCAGGAGGCTGCCGACGTCCTCGAGGCCCGGCTGCTGGTCGAGACGTTCGCCGCGCCCCGGGCGTTCGCCGGCCGCCGCGACCTGGCCGACGAGCTGGAGCCGTACGTCGACGCGATGCGCGAGCACCGGGCCGCCGGCGACCTGCCGGAGTTCAGCGCCGCCGACCGGACGTTCCACGAGCGCATCGTGGCGGCCGCCGGCAACGACATCCTGACCAGGCTCTACCGCAGCCTGCGCGAGCGCCAGCTGTGCATCAGCGTGTCGGTGATGCGGGTATCCGAGGAGCGGATGGACGCCGCGATCGCCGACCACACCGAGCTGGTCGCTCTGCTCCGCGGCGACGACGAGCGGGCGTTCGTCGCCCTGATCGACTCACACCTGCAGCGGGCCACGACGCAGGCTCAGGGCGGCCGATGACTGCCGCACTCCTCGGCGGTCGCCGCGCCTGGCTGGTCTGGGCCGCCGCGCTCAGCGTCTACTTCCTCGCCGTCTTCCACCGCACCTCACTCGGCGTCGCCGGGATCATCGCCGCCGACCGGTTCGGCGTCACGGCCGCGCAGCTGTCGACGTTCGCGATGCTTCAGCTGCTCGTGTACGCGGCGATGCAGATCCCGGTCGGCGTCCTGCTCGACCGGTTCGGCCCGCGCCGGGTCCTGCTGACCGGGTTGGCGTTGATGACGCTCGCCCAGGTCGGGTTCGCGTTCGCCACGTCGTACTCCACCGGCCTGCTGGCACGGACGTTCGTCGGCATCGGCGACGCGATGATCTTCATCGGCGTCCTGCGGCTCGTGTCGTTCTGGTTCCCGCCGCTGCGCAGCCCGGTGATCACCCAGCTGACCGGCATGATCGGCCAGCTCGGCGCGATCGTCGCCGCGGTACCGCTGTCCGCGGCGCTGCGTGGGTTCGGCTGGGAGCGCACCTACCTGACCGCCGCGGCGCTCGGCGTCGTGCTCGCGGGGGTGCTTCTCGCGGTGGTACGGGACGCACCGGCCGGTCACGAGCCGGCCCGGATGCCGCTGCGCCCCCGCGCCGTGGCGGCCGAGCTCCGGCAGGCGTGGAGCCAGCCGGGCACCCGGCTCGGTCTGTGGACCCACTTCACCGCGCAGTTCAGCGCGAACGTGCTGGCGCTGCTGTGGGGCTTCCCGTTCCTCGTCACCGTGCACCACCTGTCACCCGGGCAGGCCGGTCTGGTGCTGTCGTTGGTCACGGCGTCGGCGATCGTGGTGGGGCCGGTGATCGGCCGTACGGTGGCGAGCCGCCCGTTCCAGCGGTCGACGCTGGTGCTCGGCATCGTGTCCGCGATCGTCGTGATGTGGACGGTGGTCCTGCTCTGGCCAGGCGCGGCCCCGGTCGGTGTACTCGGCCTGCTCGCGGTCGTCGTCGGCGTCGGTGGTCCCGGCTCGATGGTCGGTTTCGACCTGGCCCGCACCTTCAACCCCTCGCACCGGCTCGGCAGCGCGATCGGCATCGTGAACGTGGGCGGGTTCGTCGCGTCCCTGCTGGGGATCCTCGGCATCGGCGTCGTGCTCGACCTGCTCACCTCGGGGTCGCCGGCGGGCTACGCAGCGGGCGACTTCCGGGTCGCGATGGCGGTGCAGTACGTACTCTGGGCCGTCGGCGGGCTGCAGATCTGGCGCTACCGGCGACGTACCCGCAAGGACCTGCTGCACCGTGACCCCCAGGGGTACGCCGCGATGCGTGAAGGGCGGCAGCTCGACGCAGTAGCCTGACGCGGGTGACGACGCCGACGCTGATCCACCCGCCCCCGTTGCAGGCAGGCGACCGGGTCGCCGTACTCTCGCCGTCCTCTCCGGCGGCCGCTGAATTCCCGCAGGTGTTCGACCTCGGCCTCACCCGGCTGCGCGAGGTGCTCGACCTCGAGCCGGTCGAGTTTCCGACGACCCGGGCGCCGTCGGCGACTCCGCAGCAGCGGGCCGCCGACCTCAACGCGGCCTTCGCGGACGACAGCATCAGGGCTGTCATCGCGAGTATCGGCGGCGACGACCAGCTGAAGGTGCTGGCCCATCTCGACGCGCCGCTGATCCAGGCGAACCCGAAGCCGTTCCTCGGCTACAGCGACAACACCAATCTGCACCATTTCCTGTGGGGGTTGGGAATTGTCAGCTACTACGGCGGGTCGGTCATGGTGCAGCTGGGCCGCCCGGTCGCGATGCATCCGCTCACCGTCGAGTCGTGGCGCAATGCGCTCTTCGACCACGGACCGGTGCCGCTCACGCAGCCGACCGAGTCGGGCGACGAGGAGCTGATGTGGAGCGATCCGGGCGCCCTCGACACCGAGCCGGTGCTGTCCGCCGCCGAGCCGTGGCAGTGGCACGGCCCGAGGCGGGTCGTCGAGAGTCCGTCCTGGGGCGGCTGCTTCGAGATCGTCGCTGTCCAGCTGACGGCGGGACGCTACCTGCGGCCGGACACCGACTACGACGGCTGCGTCCTGTTCATGGAGACGTCGGAGGAGCTGCCCTCGGCCGATGCTGTCTCCCGCGTGCTGATGTGCATGGGAGAGCGCGGACTGCTGCAACGGTTCCCCGCGGTCGTGATGGGTCGGCCGAAGGCATGGTCGTTCGAGCAGCGGCTGGCGCCGGCGGCCAAGCGTGAGTACGTCGAGCGGCAGCGCGCTGCCTTGTTGGCCGCCCTGGCGGAGTACCACCCCGACGCGGTGTGCGTGACGGGCGTCGACTTCGGTCACACCGACCCGCAGCTGGTCATGCCGCACGGCGGGCTGTTCCGGGTCGATGGTGTCGAGCAACAGATCACGGTGACGTACTGATGGATCCCAGCGAGCACGACGAGCGCATCGCCGAGTCGTTCGGCAAGCAGGCCGCGACCTTCGAGGACGAGCGGCTCAACATGGCGTTCACCAGTGGTCTGCCGTGGCTGGTGGAGCACATCGCTCCGGTCGCCGGCGAGCAGATCCTGGAGGTGGCCGCCGGGACCGCACTGGTCGGCCGGGCGCTGGCCGATGCCGGCAGCGAGGTGGTGGCGCTCGACCGCACCGTGGCGATGCTCGAGGAGGGCCGGCGCCACACGACCGGTCGGGCTCCGCAGCTGCTGGTCGGCACGGCGGAGCGGCTGCCGTTCCCCGACGACCGCTTCGACGCGGTGGTGACGCGGTTCTCCCTGCACCACCTGGTCGAGCCGCTCGGCGTGCTCGCCGAGATGTCACGGGTGTGCCGGCCCGATGGGCGGCTGGTGGTCAAGGACCTGGTCGCAGACACCGACCCGGCCGTGGCCGAGCGGCAGGACCGGGTGGAGAGCTGGCGCGACCCGTCGCACCTGCGGATGCCGCCCCGGGGTGCCGTGGCCGGCTGGCTCGCCGACCTCGGCCATCAGGCGACGCAGGTGTCGGTGCGGGAGATCGAGCGGCCGCTCGAGCCGTGGCTGGAGCAGTCGGTCACCGCCGAGGATGGCGCGACGCTCGTCCGCCAGGCGATGGAGGCCGAGCTGGCCGGCGGCGAAGTGACCGGGATGCGGCCGCGCCGCCGCGACGGGGAGCTGTGGTTCGGCCAGACCTGGGAGATCACTGTCGCCCGCTGACCGCTGGTGGCGGTCTGCGGCGGCCGGGGCTGACGTGCAAAATTGCCCAATTGGGCAAAATTCCACCTCGCATCGGCGGCCCAGGGTAGGCCAGTTCGGACAGTTGCGCGATGGTCGCACCGCACCAGAGTCGCGTGTCATGTGTGGGGCCCTACGCCACGGGCCGGCCACCACGCGACTGTGGCGACCGGCCCGTGACGCACCGGGGTTACAGCCAGCCGGGCACCACCAGGATGACCCAGGTGGCGATCGGCGCGAGCACCACGATCGAGGCGCCGAACGTCAGCAGCAGCTTGTACATCCGGTCCCGGTCGTCCTCGGCGGCGTTCGCCAGCACGAGGGCGCCGTTGGTCGAGAACGGGCTCACGTCGACGACGGTCGACGACACCGCCAGCGCCGTGACAACGCCGATCGCGCCGACCTCGCCGGCCAGCAGGAACGGCACGGCCAGCGGGATGATCGCGCCCAACAGGGCCGTCGACGACGCGAACGCCGACACGATCGCACCGACGTAGCAGAGCAGCAGCGCGGCGAGCATCGCCGACCCGACGCTGGCGACCGACTCGCTGACGTACTCGATCGTCCCGATCTCCTCCAGCACCGCGACGTAGGTGAGTACGCCGGCGATCAGCAGCACGACGGTCCAGCTGACCTGCTGAACCGCGCTCTTCTGCGAGAACGGCGAGATCAGCGCGAGTACGAACGCCACGGTCAGCGCCACCAGGCCGACGTCGAGGTCGAAGATCATCGTGGCGACACCCAGTCCGAC
>JBOHDE010000095.1:0-13840 GCA_050699035.1 Nocardioidaceae bacterium
GCGACGAGGTCGGCCGCGAGGTCGCCGTCAGGGGCTACCGCAGGTTCTGGCGCGTACCCGGCTTCGACGGGATGGACCAGGAGCCGGCCGACTGGGCGGGATGTGTCGACCGCTCGGTCGCTCACCTGCTCGCACCCGCCCGGGACGAGGTCGAGGAGTACGAGCGCGACGACCCACGGTCGGCCTGGACCGCCTTCGAGGACAGCGTCACCGGCATGCGGGGTCGGATTGTGTACCCGGCCCTGCACCACACCACCTTCATCATGGTGTTCCT
The DNA here is from genome assembly GCA_050699035.1 of Nocardioidaceae bacterium. GTDB lineage: Bacteria > Actinomycetota > Actinomycetes > Propionibacteriales > Nocardioidaceae > WHTB01. Next base: position 275 of record JBOHDE010000095.1, read on the forward strand.
GGCGTACGCCGAACGTTGGCCCGACCGGACCGCGGCGTCGGCGGCCCGGCGCCAGGCGGTCGAGTACGGCGGCTGGCTGCTCGACCACAGCCTGCCGGCCGACTGGCGGTGCGGCGGCCTGGCTCCGTCGACCGTCGACCACGGCGAGGTCGGCGGCGGGGTCGAGGGCGAGAGCATCACGCTGTTCCGTCAGGCCCGGGCCGCCGAGGCGTACCTCCTGCTCGCGGGCGGCACCGGCGACGCGCGCTTCACCGCGGGTGCCGAGCGGGTCGCGGCGGTCCTGCTCGACCTCCAGCGCGACGACGGCTCGTGGCCGTTCCGGGTCGACCCGCGGACCGGCGACACCACCGAGGACTACACGTCGGCGTCGATCGGCCCGATCCGCCTGTTCAGGCTGCTCGAGGACACCGGCGTCGGCAGTGCCGCCGACCGCGCCGCCTGGCGGGAGGCACGGGTACGAGCGGAGCACTGGCTGCTGGCCGGGCCGATCTCGGACGGCCGGTGGGAGGGGATGTACGAGGACATCCCCGGTCTGCCGGCCTGGTCGAACCTGCAGAACTGGGACACCAACGAGACCATCCGCTACCTCTGCTCCGACGGCTGCGACCTGCCGGACCGGATCGACCACGCCCGTCGCCTGAACGCCTACATCGAGGACCAGTTCGTCGTGTGGGCCGCCGAGGACTCGCCGGTCGGCGTGCGCTGCCTGACGCCGAGCGTGCTCGAGCAGTACCGCTGCTTCTGGCCGATGGAGGTGCACACCGGCCACTGGCTGATGTCCCTGCTCGCCCTGCACCACGCGACCGGCGAGAAGCACTACCTCAGCAAGGGAGTCGCGGCCGCGAACGCCATCGCCGCCGGTCAGGTCGAGAACGGCGCGCTGTCGACCTGGGGGTTCGACCGCAGGTTCGGCACGACGCCGATGCCGGTGAACTGGCCCGGTTGCAACGCGTTCGCCGCGCACGCTCTGCTCCGCTGGCAGGAGTATTACGACGCCGTCGCAAGCGGCCGGGACTATCGGCTCGGCTCATTGGGGCTCTGAGCCGAACCGGTCGGTCAGGACGGGTCGACCACGACCTCCAGCCAGCTCACCGGGGTCCCTTCGGCCGACTCACGGACCGGCAGCCGGATCGAACCGTCGGCACCGTCCACGGTGTAGTCGTATGACGAGCCGTCGAGCCGGTGCTCGGTCACCTGAGCGGTGCCGGACCGCCCGGTCAGCCAGACCTCGCCGTCCGCGTACGCCACCACGCCGAGCTGCGTCGCCCGGTCGATGCCCCCGGGCTGGAGCGAGCCGACGGCGACGGTGACGGTCGACCGCACGAGTCCCTCGACCTCGTCGACGCCCGGCGCGCCGGCGAACCCGCCCGGTCGCAGCACGACGAGCACCGGCTCACCGTCCTCGGTGCGGACCCACGACGACGACCGGGCCGCACTGGCCGGTCCGAGGCCGCCGGCTCCGACCGCCTGCACACCGAAGGCGAGCCGTGGCCGGGTGAGCTGCGACAGCCCGGTGTGCTTGGCGACGAGGCGGGGAGTGCACGCGCTGTCGGAGAGGTCACCCGAGAAGCTCCCCAGCGCGCCGAGCGTGCCGTGCACGACGGAGTCGAGCCAGATGTCGGCCATGTCGACCCAGTCGTAGCCGCCGGAGCCGTAGCTCGCGACACCGAGCTCGCCGAGCAGGCCGGAGAAGAACAGCCGGCGGTTGGCCTCCAGGTGGAACTCGCCGGCGTTCATCCAGAGATCGTCGAGGCTGTGCAGGTCGTAGTACGGAGCCAGCAACGGCGACAGCGAGTAGTACATCACCACGATGTCCGGCTTGGCCGCGCGCAACGCCCCGGCCACAACGTCCATGGCGAGCGCGAACAGCCGCTCACCCGCGTAGGCCGGATCGTGCGGCGCGCAGCGGGAGAGGTCGGGGATCTCGTACCCGAAGTCGAACTTCACCAGGTCCGGGTCATAGCGACGGACGAACGCCGCGATGCGGTCACGGAGGACGGTCTGGACCTCTGGCCACGACACGTCGAACAGGAAGTAGGGCTGGCCGTTCGGCCCGAGCACAACCGGTTCGCCGTCCGGGCCACACATCATGTGCTGCGCCGAGAGACCGTGTGACGTCGGGTCCTCGCAGCGGAGGAAGGCGGCCCACAGCCCCACCAGCTGCCCGCCCGCGCGAATGTCCTGCAACGCCGCCTCGAATGCCGGGAACCGCTCGGCGTCGTGCTCGAGGACTCCGTACTCGCCCTCCCACTTGTCATCGATGACGAGCATGCCGGTGTCCAGGCCCGAGTCGTCCAGCTGCTTGCGGATGGTGGCGAGGCTGGCCTCGTCGAACTCGCGCGAGGCGGTGCCGGCGGCGATCTGCGCTCCCCAGGTGTTGAACTGCGACACCGTGGCGGCGCGTGCCCTGGCGGCGCTGGCGACCGTCGGTGTCACCCGCCCGGTCGTGACGAGCACCTGCTGGTAGGCCAGCACCGCGGCGCGGTAGGTGGGACCGAGGGTCCAGACCATCAACGCACCGAGCTGCTGTGGCTCGTCCGGGGAGTCGCGACGCCACAGGTCGTCGCGGACCTGCACCACCGGCGCGAAGTGTCCGGCCCGGTTGCGCAGCAGCAGGTCGCCCGCCGGGAGCTCGGCCAGCCCGAGGCAGAAGGCATCGGAGAGGTTCCGGGTGTGGGCGCCGGGCTCCACCGTGTGCCTGGTGGTGTTGACGCCGGCGACGTAGTGCACGGGCAGGCCCCACTGCTGGCGCATCGCCGTCGTGCCGGGGCCGCCGCGCCCGAGCCAGGTCTCGGTGTCGAAGTTGGCGAGGGCGGGGATCAACGGGCTGACGACACCGGCGCCGCACACGCCGGGGTGGACGACGTACCGGCAGCTCAGGCCGGGGTCCGGGCTCCCCTCATTCTCGCCAGGGACGGTGAAGTAGTGCAGCGCGACGACCCGCCCGGCGTCGCCCGGCGTGTACATGACCGGCTCCAGCCAGCAGCACTCGTCATCGAACCTCCAGCTCACCACGAGTGAGCCGTTGCCGTTGACCTGGTGGTAGGTCACCCGCAGTGCGTCATCGTCGACCACCGCAGCCTGCACGGTGCCGAGCTGGTAAGAGGCCGGACCACTCCCGTCTCGGATCGTGACGGCCGGCTGCATCGGCCCGGAGACCACCAACCGCCCGGAGGAGTCGACCAGCTCGAACGTGTCGGTCGCGCGCGACCAGTGAAACCGATAGCTCGAGGTCTGGGCGGTTACCTCGCCGCTGCCGTCGACGCTGACCTTCGTCTGCTCCTGTGACATGGGTGCCAGCGCAGCCGAAATTTCATTTCATGTCAAGGGGGACGACGCTCCTCGAGCACCCGGCGAGGCTTGACATGAAACGCTATTCCGTGTTTTCTGAGACTCGGGTATCGCAGGTCCGTGGCCGCATGCGGTCCGAGGGGGTCGTGATGATGAACCGGTCTCGCACACTCGTCGCCCTGGTGGCGGCAATGTCTGCCCTGACGGTGACCTTCCAGCTGTCACCTGAAGCCGTGGCCATCACCCGGACGGAGATCGCCGGGCTCTCGCCGACGGCACCCGCGCTCGTCCTCGGCCCGGACGCGACGGTGCTGGACGGGAACGCCTCGCCGACCTGGTACGCCATGGCCGAGGCCTACGACTCCGGGACCGCGACCGCTCCGACCCGTCCGGTGTTCGGCGGGTACGTGACGCACACCGACGGGGACGGGTACTCGACTCCCAGCCAGCTGGTGTCGGCGAACCGCGGGCTCACCTTCAGCCAGACCAGCCAAGAGGGGTACGAGGCCAGCACCCGACTCGACGACGGACGGGTCATCCAGGGCGAGTTCCTCGGCCAGACGTCGGTCACGCTGCAGCAGCGCACGATCAAGATGCGCTACTCCGACAATGACGGCGCGACGTTCCCGACCGAGGTCACCGCCAGCCTCAACATCGCTCCCCAGACCTTCAGCCATCACACCGCGAACTTCTTCCCGACCTCGATGGTCCAGGTGCCCGGTGGCCTGCTGCTGATGGCCGGGTACGGGATCCTCGACATCGGCAGCGGCACCGGAGTCGGCTCCGCCCTGCTCATGCAGAGCAGCGACGGCGGTGCGTCGTGGACGCTGCGCAGCACCGTCGCACAGGGCTCGACTGCGCTCGGCTTCAGCGAGACGGCGATCGCGCTCACATCCAACGGCCAGCTGCTGGCGGTATCCCGGTCGTCGTCGTACGACAACCTGTGGGAGCGCCGCTCGACCACGCTCGGCTCGACCTGGACAACGGCCCCCCAGGGCATCCCAGAGTTTGCGAAGGACTCGAGCGGCAACCGACCGTTCGGACGGATCAACCCCCGGCTGGCGCTGCTGCCGAACGGGATCCTCGCGCTGGTGGCCGGCCGCCCGGACAACCACATCGCGCTGTCCTACGACGGCACGGGCAACACCTGGGACGTGAAGAAGAACTTCTACCACAACCACGACACCGCCAACCCGCAGGACATGAACGAGGGCTCGAGCGCGAATGCGGACTTCGCCTGGACCGAGGCGAACCGGGCGGTCCTGCTCGCCGACACCTGCCACGCCGTCCGCTTCCAAGGTGTGAACTACAACAAGTGCACCTGGCACGCCAACACGATGTCGGACGGTATTTACGACTACCAGATCAAGCGGGTGATGGCCGACGTCCTGACCGCCGACACCGGCAAGATCGACCTGGCGGGCAAGGTGTCGGCAGGCACGGTCAGCCTCGGCGGCAACCTGGGCACCACGGTGCCGGGCCACCCCCGGACGGGCAACAGGGGCGCGGTCGACGGCAGCAACGAGGCCTGGTCGAGCGCGGTGAGGTCCGGTGGCGGCGGCACGTTCGACATCACGCTCGACCGGACGTACGCCCTCTCCAAGGTAGGCCTCAGCCTGGCAATCGGCGGCGCCGAGTCGGCCACCGTGCAGACCAGGGTGAACCCGACCGACCCGTGGTCGACCTGGTACACGACCACCCAGACCACCTATGCACTGAGGTACTCGACCGGCCTGGCACCCCGCAGCGCCCGCTACGTCCGGGTCCTGACGGGGACGTCCTCGGTCTGCCCGACCGGGGTCGCGGCGCCGTGCAGCCTGCTCAACGAGATCGAGCTGTACGCGAACGACGTCGACTCGTTCGAGAACGACCCGGTGAACGGCATCCCGCGCGGCTACTCGGTCAACTACACCGTCGGCAACGACGGCGTCGGCCACCAGGGAGTCTGGGCGAGCCAGGCGACGTCGGGCAGCGGCAGTGGCCGAGTGGCCAGGATCGTCGACGACAGCGGCGACCATCTGCCCGCCCTGCGCCGTACCGAGGCGGCCACCTCGGTCAAGACCGTCGAGTTCCGGTTCCATCCGGACCAGTGGCGACCGGTCGGGCAAGGGGCGGCGTCCGCGTTCCTGTTCGGCGTGCTGGCGACCCCGGTCGGCGGCGCCCGGCAGGTGGCGTACCACCTGGCGATCTGGCACGACGGCACGGTGCGGTTCCATAATGGGTCGGAGTGGCGCACCCTCGGCACCGGCCCGGCGCTCAACCCGTCGACGTCCTGCACTGGCGGCTGCATCTGGAACACGGTCCGGGTCCGGGCAACGACGACGCAGGCGGTGGTCTCGGTCAACGGAACCGCGATCGGCACCGCGACCCGGTTCGACCGCGGGTCCAGCTCGCTGGTCGGCCACCAGTTCTCGGCCAGCAGCACCGCCGACGCGGCCGAGTCGTTCGTCGTCGACGACATCTACACCAGCACCAGCTGACCCCGGACCCGCTCGCCTGCCGGTTGAGTGTGACGAGTTGGTGCGAAACGCCGGCGTGTCGCGACCAACTCGTCACACTCAACGGGAGTGGTGAGAGGGTCAGCGGGCGATGCCCTCGTCGCGCAGCTCGCGCAGGACGTCGGCGGCCGCCTCCAGCGTCCGGTCGATGTCCTCGCTGGTGTGCGCACCGGAGACATGGTTGCGCTTCAGCGCCATTGGCAGCATCAGGAACCCGCGTTCGGTCATCCGGCGGTGGAACCCGACGTACGCCTCGGTGTTGTTGCGCAGCAGGTCGCGGTAGCCGCTGACCGGACCCTCCAGGAAGTACGTCGCGAAGACGCCGCCGAAACCGGCCACCGTGGCGGCGATCTCCAGGTCGGCGACGATGTCGCGCAGACCCGCCCGCATACGTTCCCCCAGCGCGTGCGTGCGCTGATAGAAGGCGGGGTTGTCCCGCAGGTACGTGATGGTCGCGATCGCCGCCGCACACGAGACCGCGTTGCCGTTGAAGGTGCCGGCCAGCAAGACGTCACCGCCCGCGGAGTCCAACCGCTGCATCAGGTCGCGGCGACCACCCATCCCGGCCACCGGATATCCGTTGCCCATCGCCTTGGCGAGCGTCGTGAGGTCGGGCATGACGCCGCACACCTCCTGGTAGCCGCCGAGCGCATGACGGAACCCCGTGATCACCTCGTCGAAGATCAGCAGGGCGTCCTGCTCGGAGGTGAGATGACGCAGCCCTTCGACGAACTCCTGGGTGGGCACCAGCGCACCGACGTTGTGGGGAATCGGCTCCAAGATCACCGCCGCGATCCGGTCGGGATGCGCCTCGAACAACGCCTGCACAGACCCGAGGTCGTTGAACTCGGCGATCAGCGTGGCATCCAGCGCCGAGTCGAGGATGCCCGCCGACAGCGGGTCTCGACCGAACGCCTTGTCCGCTGGGGAGATGACGTTCCGCGCCACCCCGTCACTCCAGCCATGGAAGCCGCCCTGAAACTTGACCACCAGGGGCCGACCGGTGACGGCTCGCGCCAGCCTGATCGCCAGCACGACAGCCTCACTGCCCGACTGCAGACAGACCATCTGGTCGACGCTGGGTATCGACTCCGTCACCAACGTGGCAAGCTCGACCTCGGCCTCGGTGACGCCGATGCCGGCGAGGTCGATGCGCGACACGCTCGCCTGCACCGCCGCCTCGACCTCGGGCGCACGATGTCCGAGCAGGATCGCTCCGAACGCCGCGTGGTAGTCGACGTAGGTGTTGTCGTCGCGGTCGGTGATGTACGCCCCGGTCCCGGAGGTGAAGGCATACGGAGCGTCGACCCGCCGGGTCGCCGAGTTGACGCCGCCGGGGATGACCTCACACGCAATGCGGTCGAGCTCGGCACCACGGTCGTAGGCGAAGCCCGTCACGCCGGGCAGGCTTTCCAGGTTGGTCACGAGGCACGCTCCTGCGATTAGTCATGTCACCCAACGACACCGACACGCGTCGGCCTGGTTGGTCGGTCGGCCGGTGACGCCCGGTGAGACTCGTCCATGATAGTGAAACGGCTTTCCAATGCAAACGGCTGTACGAATTCCAACCTGAAACCGCCTGTCGTACGCAAAGCGCGAGCCGATCGATTGTAGTGAAATATTATTCCATGACTGTTGACCACGTCGCCGCCAGACCTCTAACGTTGTGGCGACCCATTCATCCGGGAGGAGTCGGTTCATGAGATCCACCAAGCGCTCTGTTGGCCTACTTGTCGCCAGCCTGCTGGCGTGTAGTTCGCTCGTCGCGTGCGGCGGCGGCTCGAGCGCTGGGGACAGCGAGGCCAAGGACTCGCTCAACGTCTGGCTGTACCAGAAACCAGATGGCACGCTCAGCCCGATCTCTCCCGCGAGCGGCCCCGACGGCATGGTCATGTCGCTGATGTACGAGAGCCTGCTGGCCTCCAACCCGCAGCAGGAGCTGGTACCTGAGCTCGCCGCCGCGATGCCGGAGATCTCGGCCGACGCCAAGACGTTCACCTTCAAGATCCGGCCCGACGCCAAGTGGAGCGACGGCGAGCCGCTCACCAGCAAGGACGTCCTCTTCAGCTACGAGATGGCGGCGACTCCGGAGTCCGGCAGCGTCATGGTGGCCACCCTCGAAGGTCTGACGTTCAGCGCACCCGACGACGAGACGTTCGTGGTGGAGTCGAAGACGTCCAACTTCGGCCTGCTACTGCAGATCGGCCTGATGGGCATCATGCCCGAGCACGAGCTGTCCGACCTGCCGGTCAAGGAGTTCGCGACCAACGAGTACTTCACCGCACCGAAGCTCGCCAGCGGCCCCTACAAGTTCGTCGAGAACAAGGTCGACCAGTACGTCAAGGTGACCGTCAACCCGGAGTACCACAAGCAGCCGGCGATCAAGAACATCTTCCTCAAGCCGGTCACCGCCGATGTCGCCGTCGCCCAGCTCGGCACCGGTGAGCTCGACCTCGCGTCGGTCGTGGCGACCGACGTCGAGTCGGTCAAGAACCTCGAGGGCATCGAGGTGACCACCGGGCAGACCGGCGGGTTCGTCCGTGCCTCGTGGAACATCGACCAGGAGCGGTTCAAGGACCCGCGGGTGCGCCAGGCGTTCCTGTACGGGGTCGACCGCGAGGCGATCGTGGAGAGCGCACTCGCCGGCCAGGGCACGGTCCGCAACTCCACCTTCGGCCCCAACGTGGCCGGCGACGACCTGGAGCAGTACCCGTACGACCCGGAGAAGGCGAAGGCTCTCCTCAAGGAGGCCGGCTGGGACTCGAGCAAACCCGTCGAGCTCTCCTGGATCGCCGGCACCAACCCCGACCGTGACGCCGCCGCCACCGCGATAGAGGCCCAGCTCAACGAGATCGGGATCAAGATCGAGCTGAACCAGGTGCAGGCATCGTTCTTCGAGGACGCGTACGAGAACCAGGCGTTCGACATGGTCCTGTACGGGGGCGGCACGTACACCACCGAGTCGTGGAACGTGTTCCCGATCAACAGCTGCGAGACCTGGATCCCCAACGGTGCCAACATCGGCCACTACTGCAACAAGGAGCTGGACAAGCTGATGAAGGAGGCGAACGCGACGGTCGACGAGGCCGCCCGCCTCGACCTCTACAAGCAGGCCGCCGCACTCGAGAACAAGGACCCGTCGATGATGTGGATCTACAACCCCGACGGTGTCTGGGCGGCCAGCTCGAAGCTCAAGAACTTCGAGGGACTCGACCCGTCCGGACTCGGGTTCTGGAAGGCGGAGGACTGGACCTTCGAAGGGTAGGAAGTCACGCAGTCCGATATGCCGTGGCGGCACCCTGCGAGGGGCGCCGCCACGGCATGCTGGACTCGTTGGCAGAGCGTTCGGCGGCGTGAGGAAGTGGAGGTGTCGAGTTGGCCGCGTACATCGTCCGGCGGATCGCCATCAACGTGCTCGTCCTCTGGGTCATCAGCCTGATCCTCTTCACCGTGGTCCAGGCGGCACCGGGCGACCCGATCCGGATGATGATCCCGCCGTCGGAGCTCAACACCGGGACCGAGGAGTACATCGCGATGCGCCGCCACGAGCTCGGGCTCGACCGGCCGATCCTGGTGCAGTACGCAGCGTGGCTGGGCAACGCGGTCACTGGTGACCTGGGCTCCTCGTTCGCGAACGGCCGGGCCGTGTCCGCACTGATCTACGAGCGGATCGGCGCGACGATCCTGCTGATGGGCCTCGGCCTGCTGATCTCGATCAGCATCGCCATCCCGCTCGGCGTCTGGTCGGCCGCCAAGAAGAACTCCGCCGTCGACTACGTGGCGAGCGTGGTCAGCCTGTCGGCCGTCTGTACCCCGCCGTTCTTCCTCGGCATGGTCGGGATCTACGTCCTGTCGTTCAAGCTCGGCTGGCTGCCGTCGGCCGGGATGTCGAACCCGACCGCTCCCGGCTTCGTCGACAGTGTGCAGCACCTCGCGATGCCGGCGCTGATCCTCGGCTTCGCCGGCGCCGGCGGGTTGACCCGCTACGTACGCAGCAGCGTGATCTCGGAGCTACGGTCCGACTACGTGCGGACGGCCGAGTCGAAGGGTGCCTCCGGGCTCCGGGTGCTGTTCGGCCACGTTCTGCGCAACGCCCTGATCCCGATCATCACGGTGGTCGCGTTGTCGCTGCCCGGCCTGCTCGCGGGTGCTGTCGTCATCGAACAGGTCTTCGCCTGGCCCGGGATGGGACAGCTTGCGGTGTCGTCGGTGGGCCGGCACGACTACCCCGTCATCATCAGCTTCGCGATGCTCGTCTCGGTCCTGGTGCTGGTGTCCAACCTGGTGGCGGACGTGCTCTACACCGTCGTCGACCCGAGGGTGGACCTGGGATGAGCGACCGACAGCAGAAACCTGCCGTACCGGCCGACGCGGCGATGATCGACGTCCAGCACATGGCGGCCGGGTCCGTTGCGCCGATCACCGCCTATGTGCGCCTCTCACCGTCCCGGATGGCGCTCCGCAGGTTCCTGCGGCACCGGCTGGCGGTGGTGGGCGCGGTCGCCTTCCTGCTGATCGTGCTGAGCGCCGTCTTCGCCGGACAGCTGTCCGGCTACAGCCCGACCGAGGTCGACCTGTACGCCACGCGACAGGGGCCGTCGGCCGACCACTGGCTCGGCACCGACGCGTCCGGGCGGGACGTCCTCGCCCGCATCCTGTACGCCGGACGGATCTCGCTCGGCGTCAGCCTGGTCGCAGCCGCGATCGCGGTGACGCTCGGTGCGACCCTCGGGGCGATCGCCGGCATCGTGGGTGGCTGGGCCGACATGATCCTGATGCGGGTCGCGGACATGTTCCTCTCGTTCCCCGGCCTGGTCGTGGTCATCGTGATCGCCGGCATCTTCGGCCCCAGCATCACGACGCTGGTCCTTGCCATCGGCCTGTTCCAGTGGCCGTCCGCGGCTCGCGTCGTACGCGGGGTCACCCTGACCGTGCGCGAACGCGAGTTCGTCCAGGCGGCGCGGGCCGTCGGCGCGCGGCACCGCTGGGTGACGATCCACCATGTGCTCCCGGCCGTACTCGGGCCGCTCGTGGTCGTCGCCACCCTCGACGTCGCCAACTTCGTCCTGCTCGAGGCCAGCCTGTCCTTCCTCGGACTCGGTGTTCAGGCGCCGGCGCCCAGCTGGGGGAACATGCTGTACGAGGCGCAGAGCCTGACCGTCATCAGCACCATGCCGTGGCGCTGGATCCCGCCGGGCATCGCCGTCGCAGCGACCGTGCTGGCCATCAACTTCGTCGGTGACGGTCTGCAGGACGCCGTCGATCCGAAGCAGGAGTGACGAGTCGGCATGCACGCAAACACGGGTACTGAGTCCGGCGAGGCCCGCCGCCCGCTGCTCGAGGTGAACGACCTCACGGTCGAGTTCAGGACCGAGGCGGGCATCGCACAGGCCGTCAACGGCGTCAGCTTCACCCTGGCCGAGGGCGAGATCCTCGGTCTGGTCGGCGAGTCCGGGTCCGGCAAGAGTGTCACGGCGATGTCGTTGCTCGGGCTGGTCCCCCAGCCACCAGCGCGGCTGCGCAAGGGACAGGCGCTCTTCGACGGCCGCGACCTGCTCACCCTGGAGCGACGCGAGCTCCGGCGGGTACGAGGCGGGCAGGTCGGCGTCGTGTTCCAGGACCCGATGACCGCACTCAACCCGGTGCAGAAGGTCGGCAAGCAGATCGGCGAGGTGCTCCGGCTGCACAACCGGGAGCTGTCGCCGCGTGAGCTCACGAGCCGCGCGGTCGACCTGCTCGGCCTGGTCGGTGTGCCGCAGCCGGATGTCCGGGTCCGCCAGCACCCGCATGAGCTGTCCGGCGGACTGCGCCAGCGCGTGATGATCGCGATCGCGATCGCCAACAACCCGCGGCTGCTCATCGCCGACGAGCCCACCACCGCTCTGGACGTCACGATCCAGGCCCAGGTGCTGATGATGCTGCGCAAGGCCCAGCGGGAGACCGGCGCGGCGACCCTCCTGATCACCCATGACCTGGGTGTCGTCGCCCAGATGGCGGAGCGGGTGATCGTGATGTACGCGGGCCGGATCGTCGAGCAAGGGCCCGTCCGCGAGATGTTCGCGCGGCCGCGGCATCCGTACACCGTCGGCCTGCTGGACAGCCTGCCCCGACTGGACCACGACGACGAGCAGCTGCAGCCGATCCGGGGAAACCCACCCAGCCTCCTCAACCCGCCGGACGGCTGTGCGTTCGCGGCCCGCTGCGGGCTCCGCCAGGGCCGCGAACGCTGCCTCACCGAGCGACCCGAGTTGGTCGAGGTCGGCGACGGCCGGCTCAGCGCCTGTCACTTCCACGACGAGCTCGTCGACCCTGACGGCGGCAGGCCCGTGGCCGTACCCACGGAGCAGCGAGCTGCCGACCGGGAGACCGTGGAGGCCGTCGATGAGTGAGCCACGTCGGGCGATCATCGAGGTCGCGGACCTGACGAAGCACTTCCCGATTCGCCGGGGCGTCCTGCGCCGGACCGTCGGTGCCGTCCAGGCGGTCGACGAGGTCAGCTTCAACCTGTACGAGGGAGAGACGCTCGGGCTGGTCGGTGAGTCCGGATGCGGAAAGACGACGACCGGCCGCATGCTGCTCCGCCTGGTCGACGCCACGTCGGGCAGCATCCAGTTCCGCGGTCGCGATGTCACCACGGAGCCGAGGAAGCTGCTCCGGGACCTCCACCGGGACGTCCAGATCGTGTTCCAGGACCCGTACTCGTCGCTGAGCCCGCGGATGACCGTGCACGACATCGTGGCCGAGCCGTTGCGCATCAACCACCGGTACCGCGACGGTGGCGTCGAGCGGGTCGAGGAGCTGCTCGCCATGGTCGGTCTGTCCGCCGAGCACGCGAGCAGGTACGCCCACGAGTTCTCCGGCGGTCAGCGGCAGCGGATCGGGATCGCCCGCGCCCTCGCCCTCGGTCCGAGCGTGCTCATCCTCGACGAGCCGGTCTCGGCGCTCGACGTCTCCATCCGGGCGCAGGTCGTCAACCAGCTCGAACAGCTGCAGGACGAGCTCGGCCTCGCCTACCTCTTCATCTCGCACGACCTGTCGGTCGTGCGCCATATCTGCGACCGGGTGGCGGTCATGTACCTCGGCAAGATCGTCGAGGAGGGGACGAAGGCGCAGATCTTCGGCTCGCCGACGCATCCGTACACGCAGGCGTTGCTGTCGGCGATCCCGACGCCGGACCCGGACGGGCCGGGGGCCCGGGAGCAGATCGTCCTCACCGGCGACGTCCCGAGTCCGAGCAACCCGCCCAGCGGATGCCGCTTCCGGACCCGGTGCTGGAAGGCGCAGGACATCTGCGCGGACGTCGAGCCGCCGTTGACCGAGGTGCCGGGCACGGTGGCGGGGATGGGTCACCGGATCGCCTGCCACTTCCCCGAGGTGGTCGACATCCTCGGTGGCGGCCAGCCGGCGTCACGCGTCGACCTCGTCCCCACCGTTCAGGAGGAGACGGCCTCGTGAACGTCGACACCGGCCAGTGAGCGGAGCCCGCGAACGAGCCGGCCGTCGGTGGCGAGCTCGTCGGCGGCCTCCGTCAGCATCGGGATGACCGTGGCGCTGGTCTTCTTCGGCAGCTCGGCGGCCGGGCCGGAGACGCTCAGGGCGCCGACGCACTCCCCCTGCACCAGGATCGGCACGGCAAAGCACCGCAGGCCCTCGGCGCTCTCCTCGTCGTCATGGCTCCAGCCGCGCCGCCGAACGCGCTTGACCTCGGCGTCCAACTCGGTGCGGGTGGTGATAGTGCGCGCCGTGCGGCGGGTCAGCTTCCGGCCCACCAGGGTCC
>JBOHDE010000096.1:0-13812 GCA_050699035.1 Nocardioidaceae bacterium
GGTGTCAGGGTCCAGCGGTCGCGGGTCCGGTCGCGGGCGCGGCCGCGCTTGTTGGTGGCGCGCATCCGGGCGGCGAGCCGGATCGGGTCGGCGCGGTCCCGGCTGGTGGAGCGGGACACCACCAGGCCGTGTCCCTCGAACAGCTCCTCGCGGGCGTTGTCGGCCGTGTGCTGGTCGAGCTCGCGATGCTGCGCGCCGTCGACCTCGTGCACATGGCCCGCCTCCGGGTCGACCAGGTCACCGAACCCGAGCAGCCCGCCGTCCAGGTCGAAGAGCGGAGCATTGACCAGGGGCGGCGGAAGGAACGCGTCGAGCACCCAGACCATCCGGGTCCGTGACTCCTCCGGGCTGGCCGACCGGTCGGTGGCCAGCTCCAGGGCGGTCCGAGCCTGGACGATCCCGCGCACCCTCTTGGTCGCGAGGACGCGCTTGGCCAGGTCCGCCATCGGGATCGTCGGCTCACCGGTCCGCACGCTCGTCACCATGTCGGCGACGACGACCGCATCGACGAGGGTGCGGGACAGGCACATCTGCTGCCGCGCCGCGAGGTCGAGGACCGCGGTGGCGAGACCGTTGACCGGTTCGATGTCGTGTGGCAAGACCCGGGTCCGGAACGGGCGTACTCCCTCCCGTTTGCGGAGCTGGTGACCGTCGACCGCCAGCAGGAGCACCGGCAGCGGCCGGGAGAAGCCGATGTTGCCGTCGAGGTAGTGGATGCCCCGGTTGTACGCCGCCGCCCAGCCGCCGAGTGCGCAGCCGTCCGGCAGCAACGCCGCCGCGTCGCTGACCTCGGTAGCCGGGTTCTGGGGATCGGCGCCGGCCCACCGACGTACCCCGTAGAACGGCGACTCCCACAGGGCGCCACGATGCTCGTGCCGGGCGACGCCCAGCGACTCGAGGCCGCGAACGGGGATCGCTCGTCTCACCAGTTCGTCCGGAAGCCCGCCCAAGGTGTGATCGTCCATCGGTTGACGGTGCCCGATCGGCCCCTATCCGCGCTCGCGTTGTCCACAGCCCCTGGTGAGTGTGACGAGTTGGCGCGACCCGCCGGCGTGTCTCAACCAACTTGTCCCACTCAACGGGAGGGGGGTGACCTCTTGCCAGCGGAGCGTGACGGTAGGTAAGTTTCCGGAAAGCAGATCGAGTTGTTACTAAGTTTCGGGGCCGGACAACGGAGGCGCACCGTGTTCACCTTGACCATCCGCAGAGCGGCCGTCGCGGTGGCCGCCAGCACCGTGACCGCCAGCACCCTGGCCGCCGGCACCCTGGTCCCGGCATCCGCCGACCCACCGCTGGACGTGGAGCAGAGCAAGCACGGCTGGATCACCCGGACCATCCAGACGATGACCGACGAGGAGAAGGTCGGCCAGCTGTTCTCCTCCCGGGTCTACGGCTCGACCGTCGACTCCTTCGACCAGAACAACGTCAACCAGTTCGGGCTCGGCACGCCCCGGGAGATCATCGAGCGGTATCACCTCGGCGGCATCCTGTACTTCGCCTGGACCCACAGCGTCGAGAGCCCGGAGCAGACCGCCAGGCTGTCCAACGGCATCCAGGACGTCGCCACCACGACCGGTGCCGAGATCCCGATGATGATCTCCATCGACCAGGAGGGCGGTCTGGTGGCGCGGGTGCTCGAGCCGGCGACCCAGACCCCCGGCGCGATGGCACTCGGGGCCACCCGCGACACCGAGGGAGCGCGCGACCTGGCCGCGATCCAGGGCGTCGAGCTTGCGGCGCAGGGCGTCACCCAGAACTTCGCCCCGGTGGCCGACGTCAACGTCAACCCGGCCAACCCCGTCATCGGCGTCCGGTCCTTCGGCTCCGACCCCGGCCTGGCCGCCGACCTGACGGCCGCCCAGGTGAGGGGGTACGAGGAGGACGCCGGCATCTCCGCCGCGGCCAAGCACTTCCCCGGACACGGCGACACCGACGTCGACAGCCACTTCGGTTTCCCGGTCATCAACCACACCCGCGAGGAGTGGGAGCAGCTCGACGCGCCGCCCTTCCAGGCCGCGATCGACGAGGGCATCGACGTGATCATGACCGCGCACATCCAGGTGCCGGCACTGGACGACTCGGGTGACCCGGCGACGCTGTCGAAACCGATCCTGACCGACGTCCTGCGCGGAGAGATGGGCTACGACGGAGTCATCGTGACCGACTCGCTCGGCATGGCCGGGGTCCGCGAGAAGTACGGCGACGACCGGGTGCCCGTGCTGGCGCTGAAGGCCGGCGTCGACATCTTGCTGAATGCGCCCGACCTCGAGGTGGCGTACAACGGCGTGCTCGACGCGCTGGAGTCCGGCGAGCTCAGCGAGCAGCGGATCGACGAGTCGCTCTACCGCATCCTCGACCTGAAGTGGGACAACGGCGTGCTCCACGACCCGACGGTGGACCCGGACTCGGTGATGGACGTCGTCGGCATCGACGAGCACCTCGACCGTGCCCAGGAGGTGACCGACGAGTCGCCCACCGTGGTGAAGAACGACGCCGGCGTACTCCCGCTGGCTGCCGACGGCACTGACCTGCTGGTGACCGGGTACGGCGTGCAGACCAAGGAGACCCTCGCCGCCAAGCTCCGCGAACGCGGCGCGCCCGCAGCCGTCGCGGCCACCTCGACGAACCCGACCCAGGCCCAGATCGACGCCGCCGTCGCTGCCGTCCAGGACAAGGACGCGGCCGTTGTCCTGACCATGAACGCGGCCAGCTCGTCCGGCCAGGCCGGTCTGGTGGAAGCGTTGCGCGCCACCGGTAAGCCGGTCGTCGTGGCGGCCGTGCGCAACCCGTACGACATCGCGGAGTTCGCGGCCGCGGAGACGTTCGTGGCGACGTACTCCTACAAGACCGTGGCGCTGGAGTCGCTGGCCCGGGTCCTCTTCGGCGAGGTGTCGCCGAGCGGCACGCTGCCGGTCGACATCCCGACGAAGGACGACCCCGACACGGTCCTCTTCCCGTACGGCACCGGTCTCACCTGGTAACGCCGGGCCTGCTGGGAAGGCGGTCCCTGCGCGATAGGGTCGGACGCCATGAGTCCCCTGGTGATCGTGCTGGCGCTCGCGTGCGTGCTGCTCGCGGTCCTGGCGGCTGGGCTGGTGACTGTGCTGGCGGTGGGCGTCCGCCGGATGGGCCGCGAGTCGCGGGCCCGCCAGGACGACCTGGCGGCGCTGCGTGCCGAGGTGGCCGAGCTGGCCGCCCGGCAGCACGAGCGCGAGCCCGCGCAGCCGGCCGCGGCCGAGTACGTCATCGCGTTCGACGAGCAGCCCGTACCCACCCAGCCCTCCACCCAGCGGGTGGTTTCGGCCACGCTGGGTGAGCCGCTGATCAAGGTGGCCGCCCTCGGGCATGGCGTACGCCGGGCGCTCCGCGAGGAGCGGCGGGCCCATCTGGCCTACCAGGTACGCCGGGAGTACCGTCGCCGCCGCAGGGCCAGCCGGGTCGCGCAAAGGAGAAGGGGACGATGAGCAGGATGTTCTGGTTCGCCGTCGGCGCCGGCAGCGGCGTCTACGCGGTGGTCAAGACTCGGCGGGCCGCGGAGCGGTTCACGCCCTCGGGTGTCGCGGACCAGCTCGGCGCTCTCGGCCATGGCGCCCGGCTGTTCGCCGACGAGGTGCGCACGGGCATGGGCGAGCACGAATCCCAATTGCGTACCCGGCTCGGCCTCCCGCACGCTGAGTCGACAAGACCAGAGATATCCCCGGTCCCAGAAAGAGGCAGCAGCTGATGGACACCGCCGAGATCCGCCGTCGGTTCCTCGCGCACTTCGAGCGCGCGGGTCACACCGTCGTGCCATCGGCACCGTTGCTCTTCGACGACCCCAACCTGCTGTTCGTCGCCGCCGGCATGGTCCCGTTCAAGCCGTACTTCATCGGCCAGGAGACCCCGCCGTTCAAGCGCGCGGCGAGTGTGCAGAAGTGCGTGCGCACCCTCGACATCGAGGAGGTCGGCAAGACCACGCGGCACGGCACGTTCTTCCAGATGAACGGCAACTTCTCGTTCGGCGACTACTTCAAGGAAGGCGCCATCGAGCTCGCCTGGGACCTGATCACCAAGTCCCAGGCCGACGGCGGGTTCGGCATCGACGGCGGCAAGGTCTGGGCCACCGTGTACCACGACGACGACGAGTCGTTCCAGCTGTGGCGCAAGGTCGCCGGACTGCCCGAAGCGCGGATCCAGCGGCGTGGCACCGCGGACAACTACTGGCACATGGGGGTGCCGGGTCCGGGTGGACCGTGCAGCGAGATCTACGTCGACCGCGGGCCGGAGCACGGACCGGACGGTGGGCCGATCGTCGACGAGGACCGGTTCCTCGAGATCTGGAACCTCGTCTTCATGCAGGAGGAGCTCAGCGCCGTCCGTAGCAAGGTGGACTTCGACGTCTCGGGCCCGCTGCCGGCTAAGAACATCGACACCGGCATGGGGCTCGAGCGGGTCGCGTATCTCCTGCAGAGTAAGGAAAATCTCTACGAGATCGACGAGGTCTACCCGGTCGTCGAGACGGCCGAGCTGCTGTCCGGGCGGCGCTACGGGGCCGACCCTGTCGACGACGTGCGCTTCCGCGTCGTCGCCGACCACGTGCGCAGCGCCCTGATGCTGATCGGCGACGGCGTCACGCCGGGCAACGAGGGGCGCGGGTACGTGCTGCGCCGACTGATCCGCCGGGCCGTCCGTGACATGCGGCTGCTCGGCGTCGACGCCCCGTCGCTGCCCGACCTGCTGCCGGTCAGCCGCGACAAGATGAAGGCGTCCTACCCCGAGATCGAGCAGCAGTGGGCCCGGATCAGCGAGATCGCGTACGCCGAGGAGGAGGCCTTCCGGCACACGCTCAAGACCGGCACGCAGATCTTCGACGGCGCCGCCGCCGAGACCAAGAGCGTGGGGCGCCAGCAGCTGTCCGGCGCCAGCGCGTTCCAGCTGCACGACACGTTCGGCTTCCCGATCGACCTGACCCTGGAGATGGCGTCGGAGCAGGGCCTGACGGTCGACGAGGGTGAGTTCCGCCGGCTGATGACCGAGCAGCGGGAGCGGGCCAAGGCGGACGCCAAGGCGAAGAAGGGCCAGCACGCCGACGCGGGCGCCTACCGCGAGGTGGCCGACCTGCTCGGCTCGCCGGTCGTCTTCACCGGGTACGACGAGGTGGTCAGCGAGGGTGTCGTCCGCGGCATCGTCACGGGCGGCGGCACGACCGCGTCGGCCGCCGAGGGTGACACGGTCGAGCTGGTCCTCGACCGCACCCCGTTCTACGCCGAGGGCGGCGGGCAGCTCGCCGACCAAGGGGTGATCGAGCTCGCCGGTGGTGCCCGGATCGAGGTGCTCGACGTGCAGTCGCCGATCACCGGCCTGACCGTGCACCGGGCGCGCGTCCTGACCGGCGAGGTGACGCTTGGCGACAGCGTGCAGTCACTGGTCGACATCGACCGTCGCCGGTCCATCAGCCGGTCGCACACCGCCACCCACATGGTGCACAAGGCGTTCCGCGAGGCGCTCGGCGAGACGGCGACGCAGGCCGGCTCCGAGAACTCCCCGGGCCGGTTCCGGTTCGACTTCTCCGCCAGCGCCGCCGTCCCCGAGTCGGTGCTCGCCGACGTCGAGGCCAAGGTCAACGACCTCGTGCTGGCCGACCTCGGGGTACGGGCCGAGATGATGACCCAGGACGAGGCGCGCCGGGCCGGGGCGATGGCGCTGTTCGGCGAGAAGTACGGCGACGAGGTGCGGGTCATCTCGGTCGGCGACTGGGCCCGCGAGCTGTGCGGCGGCACGCACACCGAGCGGTCGGGTCAGCTGGCCGTGGTGAAGCTGCTCGGCGAGTCGTCCATCGGCTCGGGCGTGCGCCGGGTCGAGGCCCTGGTCGGCGCCGATGCGTACCGCTTCCTGGCCCGCGAACACGTCCTGGTCAAGCAGCTGTCCGACGTGCTGAAGGTGCGCCCCGAGGAGCTGCCCGAGCGAGTGCACGACCTGGTCGACCGGCTGCGCGGTGCCGAGAAGGACATCGAGCGGATACGGATGCAGCAGGTGCTGTCGGCCGGAGCGGACTTGGCCGCGAAGGCGACCGACGTCTACGGCGTGTCGTTCGTCGGCTACCTGGCCGACGGTGCCGGTGGCGGTGACGTTCGCAAGCTGGCCCTCGACGTCCGCGGCCGAATGCCACAGGGAGCCCCGGCCGTGGTCGCCATCGTCGGCACCGGCGGCGGCAAGCCGGCCCTGGTCGTCGCCCTGAACGAGCCCGCACGGGAGTGGGGCCTGTCGGCCGGCGACCTGATCAAGACGCCGTCAGGCCTGCTCGGCGGCAGCGGTGGGGGCAAGGACGACATCGCCCAGGGCGGCGGGACCGACGTCTCCAAGGTCGACGAGGCACTGACCGCGATCGAGCACGCGATCGGTGAGCGGGTCACGGCCCCCTGAGCGAGCGACTCATGCGCACCGGAGTACGCCTTGCGGTCGATCTTGGCGACGTCCGCATCGGCGTCGCGACCAGCGACCCGTCGGGCCTGTTGGCCACGCCGGTGGAGACCGTACGCCGTGGCCCGGGCGACCTGGCCCGGCTCACCGCACTGGCCCAGGACCACGCGGCGATCGAGATCGTGGTTGGATTACCGCGGTCGCTGTCGGGGCTGGAGGGCCCGGCCGCGGTCAAGGTCCGTACCGTCGCCGTTGAGCTCGCCCGGCTGGTCGCCCCGTGCCCGGTGCGGCTCGTCGACGAGCGGATGACCACCGTGACGGCCGAACGGGTGTTGCGGGACCGGGGGAAGAAGGGCGCGAAGCGCCGGGCCGTGGTCGACCAGGCCGCGGCGGTCGTGATCCTTCAGCACGCACTGGACAGCGAGCGGGCCACCGGGTCCGCCCCCGGAGAGATCGTCGAGCTGAGCACCCCATGAGCGATCCGATCATCCCGATCCGCGGCCGGCGGTCCCACCGCCGCAGGCGCCGCTCGAGCGGACGGGTGGGCGGATGTCTGGCCGTCGTCGTGGCGCTGGCCATCTTGGCCGGGGCGGGAGCGTTCGCGTACGTCAAGGGCCGCGACTTTCTCGAGGACACGTTCGCGCCGGCCGCGGACTACGACGGCCCGGGGTCGGGCCAGGTCCTGGTCGAGGTGAAGAAGGGCGACACCACCTCGGCCATCGGCGCCACGCTGAAGCGGCAGGGAGTCGTGGCCAGCGTGGAGGCGTTCACCGACGAAGCGAGCACCGAGACGAAGGCCAACCTGATCCAGGCCGGCTTCTACGAGCTGGCGGCGAAGATGAGTGCGCGGGACGCGCTGGACCGGCTGATCGACCCGAAGAACGTCGTCCAGAACGTCGTCACGGTCCCGGAGGGCTACACCGTCAAGGAGACGCTGGCGCGGATCGCCGAGCAGACCGAGATCCCGCTCGCCGAGCTCGAGGCGGCGGCCGGCAAACCGGCGGCGCTCGGGCTGCCCGAGTACGCCGGCGGCAAGCTGGAGGGCCTGCTGTTCCCGGCGACGTACCCCCTGCCGCCGAACGCCACTGCGGCCGGCACGCTGAAGCTGATGGTCAGCCGGTTCAAGCAGGCCGCCGAGAAGGTCAAGCTGGCGCAAGGCGCCGAGGCGCTCGGGATGACGCCGTTGGAGGCGCTGACCGTGGCCAGCATCGTCGAGGCAGAGGCGCGCAATGTCGACGACTTCCCGAAGGTGTCCCGGGTGATCCACAACCGGCTCGACATCGAGATGCGGCTGCAGATGGACTCTACGGTGCACTTCGCCGTCGGCAAGACGGGCAAGGTGACGACGACCGAGCAGGACCGCGCCAGCAAGTCGCCGTACAACACCTACCGGGTGACCGGCCTCCCGCCCGGCCCGATCGACTCGCCGGGGGAGAGCGCGATGGATGCGGCTATCCAGCCGGCGGAGGGCGACTGGCTCTACTTCGTGACGGTCGACCTGGAGACCGGCGAGACCAAGTACGCCAGCTCCGACACCGAGCACGCCAAGAACGTCGCGGAGTACCAGACGTACTGCCGAAGCAGTGACGCCTGCTGATGCGCTGCGCGGTCCTCGGTAGCCCGATCGCCCACTCGCTGTCCCCGACGCTGCACCGGGCGGCGTACGCCGAGCTGGGCCTGGACTGGAGCTACGACGCCGTCGAGGTCACCGAGCCGGAGCTCGCCGGGTTCGTCGGCGGGCTCGGCCCCGAGTGGCGCGGGCTGTCGCTGACGATGCCGTTGAAGCGCTCGGTGCTCCCCCTGCTGGACGAGGTCAGCGACACCGTGGCGGCGGCTCGGGCGGCCAACACCGTCCTGCTCGAGCCCGACGGCCGACGCCGCGGCGACAACACCGACGTGCCGGGGATGTGTGCGGCGCTGGCCGAGCGGGGGCTGGACGCGCCGGCCTCGGCCCTGCTGCTCGGCGGCGGGGCCACCGCGACCTCGGCCCTGGTCGCGCTGAGCCGGCTCGGGTGCGGCGACGTGACGGTCGCCGTCCGCAGCCCCGAGCGCGCCCACCAGCTCGTCGCCGTCAGCGAGACGCTGGCCGAGACCGCAGTCCGGCTGGCGCGGGTCGACGAGCTGACACCCGGCCGGTACGACCTGCTGGTGACGACCATCCCGGCGGCGGCCCAGGAGCCGTTGACCGCACTCGCCGCTCAGGCCGGTGGGCTGTTCGAGGTGCGGTACGACCCGTGGCCGACCCCGCTCGCCGAGGCGGCGCGGGCAGCGGGGCGGCCGGTCGTCGGCGGTCTCGACCTGCTGGTGCACCAGGCGGTCGGCCAGGTCGAGCTGATGACCGGCCGGGTGCCCGCGCCGCTGGCCGCGATGCGGTCAGCGCTGACCGGGCCGGTGGATGCGTCTGCGCCGCCGGACCGGCCGGCTGGCTAGGCTCCCGGCTTGTGACTCCACCGCTCGCCGCCGTCGTCTCGGGCGCGGCCCTGGTCGGCGCCGTGTCCGGGCTGCTGGTGCCCCGGCTCGTCGCCGCGCTCCCCGAACCCGACGCCGGGTCCGGCGACGGCGCTGACAAGTTGCCCTATGTCACGATCGCGGCTGTGCCGCGCCTCGGGCTGTGGTGCGCGCTGATGGCGGCCGCCGCGTGCGGGGTCGCCGCCTGGTCGATCGGCTGGTCAGCGGGTCTGCCGACCTGGATCTACCTCGGCGTGGTCGGCGTCGCCCTCGGGTACGTCGACTGGCGTACCCGGTTGCTGCCGACCCGGCTCGTCGGTCCGTCGTACGGCGTCGTCGCGGCCCTCGCCGTGCTGGCCTCGGCGGTCACCGGCGACTGGAGCTCGCTGCTGCGGGCGGCGATCGGCTGGGCCCTGGCCGGCGGGCTGTACTTCGTGCTGTGGTTCATCCATCCGAAGGGCATGGGGTACGGCGACGTGCGGTTGTCCGGCGTACTCGGCATCGCGCTCGGCTGGCTGGGCTGGGGCGAGTTGGTCGTCGGCGTCTACTCGGGCTTCCTGCTCGGGGCGGTGGTCGGCGGGCTGCTGGCCGTGTTCAAGATCGTGGACGCCAAGCGCTACGCGTTCGGCCCGTTCATGCTGCTGGGCGCGCTGCTCGGTGTCGTGACCGGCGACCTCGTCGCGGACTGGTACATGGGCTGACCGGTCCAGGCGCCGTGAAAGACTGAACCCATGCTGCGTTGGCTCACTGCGGGCGAGTCCCACGGACCCGCCCTGGTCGCGATCCTGGAGGGGCTGCCGGCCGGTGTCGTGGTCACCTCCGCCGACATCGCGGAGGCGCTGGCACGACGCCGCCTCGGCTACGGCCGCGGCGCCCGGATGAAGTTCGAGCAGGACCAGATCGAGATCATCGGCGGCATCCGGCACGGCAGCACGCTGGGCAGTCCCGTCGCCATCCGGATCGGCAACACCGAGTGGCCGAAGTGGGAGCAGGTGATGTCGGCCGACCCGGTCGACGAGAAGGTCCTCGAGGGTCTGGCCCGCAACGCCAAGCTGACCCGACCGCGTCCCGGGCACGCCGACCTGGTCGGCATGCAGAAGTACGACTTCGACGAGGCGCGGCCGGTCCTCGAGCGGGCGTCGGCGCGGGAGACCGCGGCCCGGGTGGCACTCGGCAGTGTGGCGGCGGCGTTCCTGCACCAGGCTGTCGGGGTGCGCGTGCTGAGCCATGTCGTGGAGATCGGCCAGGCGAGTGCGCCGGCGGGCTCCGTGCCGCGCTTCGTCGACGTCGACCGGCTCGACGCGGACCCGGTTCGGTGCCTCGACCCGGAGGCCAGCGCCGCGATGGTCAAGGAGATCGAGGCTGCGCACGCTGACGGCGACACGCTCGGCGGGGTGGTCGAGGTGGTCGTCCACGGCCTGCCACCCGGGCTCGGTAGCCACGTGCACTGGGACCGCCGGCTCGACGCCCGGCTGGCGGCCGCGCTGATGGGCATCCAGGCGATCAAGGGCGTCGGGGTCGGTGACGGCTTCGAGCTGGCCCGCTCGCGTGGGTCCGAGGCACACGACGAGATCGAGCTGGTGGACGGCCACGTCCGGCGTACGTCGGGGCGCGCCGGTGGCACCGAGGGCGGCATGAGCACCGGGGCGACGTTGCGGGTACGGGCGGCGATGAAGCCGATCGCCACCGTGCCCCGCCCGTTGCGCACCATCGACATGAGTACGGGCGAGGCGGCGGTGGCCCATCACCAGCGGTCCGACGTGTGCGCGGTCCCGGCGGCCGGCGTCGTCGCCGAGGCGATGGTGGCGCTGGTGGTGGCCGAGGCCGTGCTGGAGAAGTTCGGCGGTGACTCCGTGGGCGAAACGCGTCGCAACCACGAGGGTTACCTGTCCTCGTTGAGGTTCCAATGACTGTTCCACTGACTGTTCCAATGACTGTTCCAATGACTGTTCCAATGACTGTTCCAATGACTGGGGCCGCGGCTGCCGGCCGGCCGGCGGTGGTGCTGGTAGGCCCGCCCGGTTCGGGCAAGACGACCGTCGGCACCGCGCTCGCGGCGCGCTTGCGCGTACCCCTGCGCGACACCGACCACGACATCGAGAAGTCCACCGGGAGCCCGATCCCGGAGATCTTCGTCGAGCACGGCGAGGCGCACTTCCGGCAGCTGGAGCGGTCCGCGGTGCGGTCGGCGCTCGGCGAACACAACGGTGTCCTGGCGCTGGGTGGCGGGGCGGTGACCGACGAGGAGACCCGGCGGCTGCTCGCCGACCACACCGTGGTGTTCCTCGACGTGAGCCTGGCCGAGGCGGTCCGACGGGTCGGGCTCGGCGCGGCCCGGCCGCTGCTGTTGGGCAACGTCCGCGGCCGGCTGAAGCAGCTGATGGATGCGCGGCGGCCGCTCTACACCGAGGTGGCGTCGCTGACCGTCGACACCGACGGGCGCACGCCCGACGACGTGGTGGCGGAGATCTTGCCGCTGGTGCAGCGGTGACGGCGTCGTCGATCCGGGTCGAGACGGCCCAGCCGTACGACGTGGTCATCGGCACCGGCCTGCTCGGCGAGCTGCCCAAGCTGCTCGGCGACGGCGTGCAGCGGGCCGCGATCATCCACCCGGCCGCATTGCGCACGACCGGTGAGGCGATCCGCGCCGACCTGCTCGGCCAGGGGTACGAGGCGTACGTCATCGAGGTGCCCGACGCGGAGGAGGCCAAGCTGGCGCCGGTCGCGTCGTACTGCTGGTCGGTGCTGGGACAGTGCGGGTTCACCCGGTCCGACGCGGTGGTGGGTGTCGGCGGGGGATCGACGACCGACCTCGCGGGCTTCGTTGCCGCGACCTGGCTGCGGGGCGTCCGGCTGGTGCAGGTGCCGACGACGCTGCTCGGCATGGTCGACGCCGCGATCGGCGGCAAGACCGGGATCAACACGACCGAGGGCAAGAACCTCGTCGGGGCGTTCCACGAGCCGGCCGGTGTGCTGTGCGACCTTGCGGCGTTGGAATCGTTGCCGCGGCACGAGCTGGTGAGCGGGCTCGCCGAGGTAGTGAAGTGCGGTTTCATCGCCGACACCGAGATCCTCGACATCGTCGAGAGCTCGCCGTCGCAGGCGGTGGACCCGACCGACCCGGTGCTGCGCGACCTGGTGGCGCGGGCCGTCACGGTCAAGGCGCGGGTCGTCGCGGGTGACCTGCGGGAGGCGACCTCGGCGGGTGGGGGGGTCGGCCGGGAGGCGCTGAACTACGGCCACACGTTCGGGCACGCGATCGAGCGGGTGGAGCGGTTCACGTACCGGCATGGTGCGGCGGTCGCGGTCGGCATGGTGTTCGTGGCCGAGCTGGCGCGGCTCGCCGGCCGGCTCGACGAGTCGACCGCCGACCGGCATCGGTCCGTGCTGGAGTTGGTCGGGCTGCCGACGACGTACTCGGGTGGCTCGTGGCAGCAGCTGCACGACGCGATGAAGGTGGACAAGAAGACCCGCGGCGACCGGCTGCGGTTCGTGGTGCTCGACGGCCTCGGACGGCCCGGCATCCTGGAGGCTCCCGACCCGGCGTTGCTGACCGCGGCGTACGCCGAGGTCTCCGGATAGGGTCTGCTGCTGTGCGCGTACTCGTCCTGAACGGACCCAACCTCGGCCGGCTCGGCTCGCGCGAGCCCGAGGTCTACGGGTCGGAGTCGTACGACGACCTGGTGACCGTGTGCGTCGACGCCGGTCGCGAGCTTGGCCTCGACGTCGAGGTCCGGCAGACCGACGACGAGGCCGAGCTGGTGCACTGGCTGCACGAGGCCGCCGACGCGTCGACCCCGGTGGTGCTGAACCCGGCGGCGTTCACGCACTACTCGTACTCGCTGCGCGATGCGTGCGCCCAGCTGACCGCACCGCTGGTCGAGGTGCACCTGACCAACCCGTCGGCGCGGGAGTCGTTCCGGCACACCAGCGTGGTCAGCGGCGTCGCCACCGGCACCATCGCCGGCTTCGGGCTGGACTCCTACCGTCTCGCCCTGCGCGCCCTCACCTCCCTGCGCTAGTCCCGCCGGCGGGCGTGGGCGCGTGGGCGCGTCAAGGATTGCCCAATTGGGCAAAATTCCACCTCGATCCGGTCGGGACCGGGTCGAATTTTGCCCAATTGGGCAAAATTCGACGTCGGTGCGGCCAGTGACAGCGCACCCTGCCGGTGGAGAGCTGGGCGGGCGGCCGGGGAGGGATTCGGTGGTGGGGGCGTGCCCCGATAGACTCGTCCGTCGGACTCCACCGGCACGACGGGACCTTGACAACCACACGCGAGGGCAGGACAGCGACGCATGGCCACGACCAACGACCTGAAGAACGGCATGGTGCTCAACCTCGACGGACAGCTGTGGTCCGTCGTGTGGTTCCAGCATCACAAGCCCGGCAAGGGCGGCGCCGTGGTCCGCACCAAGCTGAAGAGCATCTCCTCCGGCAAGATCGTGGACAAGACCTTCAACGCCGACGTCAAGGTCGAGACGGCGAACGTCGACAAGCGCACGATGACCTACCTGTACGACGACGGGCATGCCTACGTCTTCATGGACGCGTCGACCTTCGACCAGATCCCCCTCTCGCGGGAGACCGTCGGCGACGCGAAGAACTTCCTGCTGGAGAACCAGGAGGCAACTGTCGCGATGCACGACGGCAACCCGCTCTACCTCGAGCTGCCCGCCTCCGTCGAGCTACTGGTCGAGTACACCGAGCCGGGGCTGCAGGGCGACCGCTCGACCGGGGGTACGAAGCCCGCCCGGCTCGAGACCGGCCACGAGATCAGCGTGCCGTTGTTCATCACCAACGGCGAGAAGGTCAAGGTCGACACCCGGGACTCGTCCTACCTCGGTCGCGTCACCGGCTGATGTCAGCCCGATCCAAGGCCCGCAAGCGCGCGCTCGACATCCTCTTCGAGTGCGAGATCCGCCGCCTCCCGTTCGGCGAGACGATCGCGGAACGGCAGCGTACGGC
>JBOHDE010000097.1:0-13686 GCA_050699035.1 Nocardioidaceae bacterium
GCCGCTGCGGCCTGGTCGGCGTCCAGCAACCTGGCCCGCAGCAGCAGGTCGAGAGTCCGAGATGCCCCCAGCCGGGCCATCACGACCGAGACCGAGTTCATCGACAGGCAGTTGCCCAGCGTGCGTGCGATCGGCACGCCGAACTGCGAGGACCGGGTGGCGACCCGGACGTCGCAGACCGCCGCAAGTGCCATTCCGCCGCCCAGGCAATAGCCGTCGACGGCGGCAACGGTCGGGACAGTGACGTCCTCGAGCCGGTTGACGACCCGGGTGATGCGCTCCTCGTACGCCACGCCGTCGGCCCCGTCGGCGAACCCACGGAAGGCGCTGATGTCGGTGCCGGCGGCGAAAGCCCGTCCGCCGGCGCCCCGCACCACCAGCGCCCTGACCCCAGATTCGGCATCGGCTCGCTCGCAGGCGTCGTAGAGAGCGTCGTACATTGCGAAGGTCAGCGCGTTGTGCCGCTCCGGACGGTCGAAGGTGACGGTGAGGACTGCGTCCTCGAGGGCGATCACGACCTCCCCTGTCATCGAGTCTCCCAACCGGTCATCGAACCTCCTGCGCCGTCCCCGACGCCACCAGGGCGTCGATCTCATCGTCACCGTATCCGGCCCTGGCCCGGACCTACGGGGCTCCGGCCGCGTCGCGGTAGAGGCAGGCCCGTGTCAGGTAGGACTCGGTGTCCGACCGGATCCGGTCGCGCTCGGCGTCGGTCACCGGCCGCTTGACGCGGCCGGGAACCCCCGCCACCAGCGAGCCGGGTGGGACGACAGTCCCCTCGAGCAGCACCGACCCGGCGGCCACCAGCGAGCCGGCCCCCAGGACGACCCCGTTGAGCAGCACCGAACCCATGCCGACCAGCGAGTCGTGCTCGACCGTGCAGCCGTGCACGACCGCCCGGTGGCCCACGGTGACCCGGTCACCGATGATCACCGGGAAGCCGGGGTCGGAGTGGAGCACGCAGCCGTCCTGCACGTTGCTGCCGGACCCGACCCGGATTGGGGAGCCGTCGGCGCGGATCACCGCGCCATACCAGACACTGGCGTCGCGACCGAGCCGGACGGCCCCCACCAGGGTCGACCCGGCGGCCACGAAGGCCTCGAGGTCGACCTCTGGTGAGTGGCCGTCGTAGGTGACCAGCC
Organism: Nocardioidaceae bacterium; assembly: GCA_050699035.1. Taxonomy (GTDB): domain Bacteria; phylum Actinomycetota; class Actinomycetes; order Propionibacteriales; family Nocardioidaceae; genus WHTB01. The sequence continues at coordinate 1,143 of JBOHDE010000097.1, forward strand.
GCGCGCCACCACCAGCTCCCGTCACTGCAGGAACGGCAGATCGAGCAGCTGGTTGCCCAGGATGACCAGCAGTAACCACGTGACGAGCGGAGCGATCGCCACCATGGAGAAGCCCCACTTGAGCAGGCTCTTGTAGACAACCTCACGGCCGTCCTCGCTGGCATTCGCCGTCACCAGCGCACCAGACGTGGAGTACGGCGAGGAGTCGACCACCGAGGAGGAGATCGCCAGCGCGGTGACCAAGGCGACCACGCCGAGAACGGCGTCGGGGCCATCCAGGAAGGGCACCGCGAGCGGAATCAGCGCGCCCAGGATGCCGGTGGTCGAGGCGAACGCCGAGACCACGCCACCGACATACAGGATCAGCAGGGCCGCGATGGTGACCGCGCCGAGTCCAGCCGCCCAGTCTCCGAGCCACGTGATCACGTCCCGCTCACCGCTCGGGTCCAGCGCAGGATTCTGCAGCAGGCTGACGTAGGTGACGATGCCGCAGACCAGCAGGACGGTCGGCCAGGCGATCTCGCCCACCGAGCCCTTGGTGATCTTCGGGTTCAGCAGGCAGAGCAGCGCCCCGATGAGGAAGGAGAAGAAGCCCACGTCGAGCTGCAGAAAGAACGCCCCCAGCGTGAGGATGACCATCCCGGTGAGAGTCAGGCGTCGGTGGATGTCGAGCGTCGTGACCGGCCCGGCACCCGGCTCCGCATGCGGAGATGCGCTGGACATCGAGGCCGCTTTCTGGCCGGTCTGCTCAGCTGGCCCTTCGCGGAACCCGCCCACCTTGGAACCGTCGGCCGCGACCAACTCACCCTCGCCGACGTCTCGAACGCCGACGAGCTGCCGCCCCCCGAAGAGAACGAAGGTGATGAATCCGAGGGCTACATTGAAGACGAGCGAGGCGAGGAAGAGGAACAGCGGGCTGCCCTCGAGGCCAGCCCCCTCCACCACGTCGTTGGTGATCGAGCCGAAGATGCTCAGCGGGGAGAACCCGCCCGCGGTGGCGCCGTTGATCACCATGAGGCCCATCAACAGCTGCTTGATGTCGTACTTGCGCGCGAAGGTCATGCCGATCGGAGCGATGATCGCGACGGCGGCCGGCACCACGGCTCCGATGCCGGTCAGGACCGCTGTGACACCGAAGAACACCCATGGGATCAGGGCCACGCGTCCACCGACGGAACGCACTGAAGCGTGAACCAGCCAGTCCACCGTGCCGTTGTTCTTGGCGATGCCGAAGAGGAACGTGACACCGGCCAAGGTGATGAAGAGGCCACCTGGGAAGCCGTCCCCGATCACGCCGGACTTCTCATCAAGTGCTTCCGGGCTGAACCCACCCGGCAACAGCAAGATGCCCAGGATGAAGGCGGCCGAGATGGCGAGCGCGCCCATGTGAATCGGAGTAACGGTGGCGATCAGGAAGATCACGGCTAGAACGAGGAGCGCAATGATGGAGACGACTGCGATGGACAAGGGACGCAACCTCCGGTCTGTGGGAATCCCGTCAGGCCCCCCAAAGATTCCATCATATGGAAATGTGACGCGGGTCACCGAGCATGCAAGCATGCCCTGCGACGCGCGTCAATCGACCATTGCCGCCAGTGGCCCCTCCGGTTAGATTTCACATCCCGAATGACTTCGCTCCTCGCTGTCGTACGAGAGGACCCTGCATGTCCCGGACGACCGGTCGCCATTTCCTCCAGATCCCCGGCCCGACCAACGTTCCCGACGAGGTGCTGCGCGCCATCTCGGCGCCCACCATCGACCACCGCGGACCGGAGTTCGGCATGCTGGGCCGAGAGGTGCTCGATGCGCTAGGACCGGTCTTCGGCACCGCTGGCCCGGTGGTCGTCTACCCGAGCTCGGGGACCGGTGCGTGGGAGGCGGCCCTGGTCAACACCCTCTCCCCGGGCGACGCTGTGCTCGCCTTCGAGACCGGTCACTTCGCGTTGCTCTGGCAGTCGATGGCGACCTCCCTGGGGCTCGAGGTCGACCTGGTCCCCGGGGACTGGCGGCGGGGCGTCGACCCCGACGTCGTCGAGGAGCGGCTCACCGCAGACACCGGCCACGCGATCAAGGCCGTCTGCGTCGTCCACAACGAGACTTCCACGGGCGTGACCAGCCGCGTGGCCGAGGTGCGCCAAGCGATCGACCGCGCCGGTCACCCCGCCCTGCTGCTGGTCGACACGATCTCCTCGCTCGGCTCGGTCGACTACCGCCACGACGAGTGGGGGGTCGACGTGACGGTGGGCGGATCGCAGAAGGGGCTGATGCTCCCGCCCGGGCTCGGCTTCAACGCGGTCAGCGAGAAGGCGTTGGCGGCGTCCCGCAGCGCCCAGCTGTCCGGTTCCTACTGGGACTGGGAGCCGATCATCGAGGCCAACCAACGCGGCTTCTGGCCCTACACGCCGGCGACCAACCTCCTCTACGGCCTCCGGGTCTCCCTGCGGATGCTCGACGACGAGGGGCTGCCGGAGGTGTTCGCCCGGCACCAGCGTCACGCCGAGGCGACCCGGGCCGCGGTCCGCGCGTGGGGTCTGGAGACCCTCTGCGCCGACGAGCGCGAGCACTCTCCCGTGCTGACCGCGGTCCTGCTCCCGGACGAGCACGACGCCGACGAGGTGCGCCGCGTGATCCTCGAGCGTTTCGACATGTCGCTCGGTGCGGGCCTGGGCAAAGTCGCGGGGCGGGTGTTCCGGATCGGGCACCTCGGCCACTTCAACGACCTGACCCTCGCCGCCACCCTGTCCGGCGTCCAGATGGGGCTGCACCTGGCCGGCGTACGAATCGAGCCGGACGGAGTCAACGCCGCGTTGGCCGGCCTGGAGCAACCATGAGCACCCCACAGAGTTCTGCGCTCCTCCCGCTGCGCTCCTCCCGCGCACAACTCCGCGGGGACCCCGCGTGACCGTCAGCGAGCGCGAGGACCTGTCGGTCGAGCTGCAGCGACGGCTGGAGCGTGAACTGGACGGCGAGGTCGCCTTCGACGACTACAGCCGCCACCTGTTCTCCCGCGATGCCAGCATGTACTCCATCCGCCCCCTAGGAGTGGTCTACCCCCGGCACGCGGACGACATCGCCGCGGCGGTCACGGCGGCCACCGCGCTCGGCGTACCCATCACCCCACGGGGCGCGGGGACCAGCCTGGCCGGCCAGACTGTCGGTGCCGGGCTGGTGCTCGACACCTCCCGCCACCTCGACCGGATCCACCAGCTCGACCCGGAGTCACGTACCGCCGTCGTCGATGTCGGCGTCGTGCAGGACCAGCTCAACCAGGCCGCGGCACCGCACGGCCTGCTGTTCGGCCCGGACACCTCCACCAGCAACCGGGCCACCATCGGCGGCATGACCGGCAACAACTCCGCCGGCAGCGGCAGCCTCCGCTATGGCATGACCATCGACCATGTGCGCGCCCTCGATGTCGTGCTGTCCGACGGGTCCACGGCCCGGTTCGAGCCGGTCGACGAGGCTGAGCGTGCCCGCCGCGCGCAGGCGGCCACGCTCGAGGGCCGGATCTACCAGGGCCTGCCCGGCATCGTGGACCGTCATGCCCGCTCGATCGCCGCGGACTTCCCAGCGTTCTGGCGGCGGGCGTGCGGCTACCGGCTGGACCGGCTGGCCGATGACACCCCGTTCGACCTGGCGAAGTTCGTCGTCGGCTCCGAGGGGACGCTCGCGGTGACCACCCGCGCCGAGGTGGACCTGGTCCCCAAGCCGAAGCACGCGGTCTTCGCGGTGGGCCACTTCACGACGATCCCATCGGCGATCGACGCCACCGGTGACGCGCTGTCCTTCGACCCGGCGCAGGTCGAGCTGCTGGACAAGGCGATCCTCGACCTCTCCCGGAGCAAGATCGAGTTCGCCGACCTCGGCAGGATCATCGAGGGCGACCCGGCGGCGCTGCTGTTCGTCTCGCTCACCGGCGACGACATCGACGAGCTGACCGACCGGCTCGACCGGCTGATCGCCCTCTGGAAGAGCAACGGTCACGGCTACCACACGCTCCGGGCGGTCACGCCGGCCCAGCAACTGGCGCTGCTCAAGGTTCGCAAGGCCGGCCTCGGCCTGCTGATGGCCAGCTCGGTGGGCACCCGGCGACCGCTCGCGTTCGTCGAGGACACGGCAGTCGGCCCGGACCACCTGAGTGCGTACACGAAAGCCTTCAAGGAGGTGCTGGACCGGCACGGACTCGAGGCCGGCTTCTACGGTCACGCTTCGGTGGGCTGCCTCCACGTACGGCCGTTCGTCGACCTCGCCGACCCGGTGCAGGTGGCGACGATGCGCGCGGTCGCGGGCGAGATCAAGGACCTCGTCCGGGAGTACGGCGGCGTCAACTCCAGCGAGCACGGCGACGGCCTGGCGCGCAGCGAGTTCAACCGCGAGATCTTCGGCGACGACCTCTACGAGGCGATGCGCGAGGTCAAGGCGCTCTTCGACCCCGACAACGTGATGAACCCGGGCAAGATCGTCGATGCGCCGGCGATGACCGAGCACTTGCGGGACGCCGCGCTGCCGAAGGCCGGACCGCTCCGCACCGCGCTTGCCTTCGAGGTGGTTGGCGGGATGCGTGGCGCCGCGGACCGCTGCATGAACATCGGCGCGTGCCGCAAGACCACCGCGGGGGTGATGTGCCCGTCGTACATCGCGACCAGGCTGGAGGAGCACTCCACCCGCGGTCGCGCCAACGCGCTGGTCAAGGCGCTCAGCGAGCCCGACCCGGCCGCCGCGCTGGCCGACGACCGGCTGCACGAGATCCTCGACCTGTGCCTGATGTGCAAGGCCTGCAAGAGCGAGTGCCCGCTCGGGGTGGACATCTCCGCGCTGAAGAGCGAGACCCTTGCCCACCGCTACGCCGTGCACGGGACCCCGCTGCGCTCGCGGGTCTTCGGGGCGATCCGGACGCTCAACCGGCTCGGGTCGGCGACCGCCCCGTTGTCGAACCTGCCCGGGCGAACCGGCTGGATGCGGCGCGCGATGGGCCGCGTGGTCGGGATCGCGCCGCAGCGGCCGTTGCCGGTCTTCGAGCGCGAGACACTCCCCCGCTGGTTCCGTGACCGGACGTCGGCAGGGACGGTGACCGCCGGTCCGGTGACGTTCCTGGCCGACTCCTTCACCAGCTTCACCGAGCCCGGTGTCGGCCGGGCCGCGATCGAGCTGCTTGAGGCGGCCGGACATTCCGTACACCTGGAGAGTGGCGGTTGCTGCGGGCGCGCCAGCCTGTCGAAGGGGCTGGTGGAGGACGCGAAGAAGAAGGCCGGTGACCTGGCCAAGCGGCTCGCCGAGGGCTCTGCGCCGGGCGCGGCGATCGTCGGCTGCGAGCCCTCGTGCCTGTTGACGCTGCGCGACGAGCACCGTGCGCTGCTGCCCGACGACCCGCACGTCAAGGACGTCGGTGGTCGGGTACGCCAGGTGGAGGAGCTGCTCACCGAGGCGATCGACGAGGGCCGGCTGCTGCTCGACGAGAGCTCCTGGCTGGCCGGCCGGAAGGTGCTCTACCACGGTCACTGCCACCAGAAGGCCGAGGTCGGGACGGCGGCGACGGTCGCGCTGCTCTCCCGGATCCCCGGGGCCGAGGTCGTCGAGGTGGATGCCGGCTGCTGCGGCATGGCCGGATCCTTCGGGTTCGAGGCCGAGCACTACGACGTGTCGATCGAGGTCGGCGAGGACCGGCTCTTCCCGGCCGTCCGGGCCGAGCCGAAGGACACCGTCGTGGCCGCGACCGGGGTGTCGTGCCGCCAGCAGATCCAGCACGGCACCGAGCGCCGGGCGATGCACCCGGTCGAGCTGGTGCGGAGCGCACTGCAGTAAGGCCGCGATGAACAAGCTGCGTCGGGTGGTGACCTTCGACCTCTTCTCTGCCCTGATCGACTCCCGGTCGGGCGGGTCGGTGGCCTTCGACGCCCTGGCACGTGCCCACGACTGGCCGGTATCGGGGCTCCAGCTGTACGACGCCTGGGATCCCCGCAACAAGGCCGCCCAGCGGGACTGCACCGCGTGGGAGCCGTGGCGGGGTCCGGCGGGCCGCGCGGTCGCCGCGGCGTACGCCGACCTCGGGCTCGACGGGGAGGCGGACGAGGCTGTCGAGGCGCTCGTACGGTCAATGCCCGAGTGGCCGCTGTGGCCCGATGTACCCGCCGGTTTGCCCGCCCTGCGCGAAGAATGGCGGGTCGGCCTGCTGTCCAGCGTCGATGACGACCTCTTCGCCAGCACCGCCGCCGCGCCTCTGGTCGACCACGACCTGGCGCTCACCTCCGAGCGGCTTGGCGTCTACAAGCCGCATGCGGCGATCTACCGGCGTGCGGTGGACGAGGTCGGGCCGCTGGTTCACGTGGCGACCTCAGCGCGCGACGTACGCGGGGCGCTCGAGGCCGAGATCCCGACCGTCTGGCTGCAGCGCCCCGGCCACCAGCTCGACGCCGACGGTCCGCGTCCCACGTACGAGGTCACCTCTACCGTCGAGCTCCCGGTGGTGCTGGCGGCCGCGCTCCGTGGATCACCGACGTGACGACGAACACCCCCGAACACTCGCGCCGAGGTTGCGCGAATGTCCGCCAGCCCCGGCCCTCCCCGCACGGCACGGGCCCGTGCCGTTCCCGACCATCCCCACTCCTGCAGACGTGGGGATGATCCTGTACGCGTGGGGGTGAGTCGCCACGGTCCGACATACGCGCAACCTCGACGCGAATCTTCAGACATTCGTGCAACCTCGGTGCGAGGTGTTGAGCGTTCGGTGGGCGGGGTGCGGTCCGTTAGGCCGCCGCCTCGGTGGGCTTCGTCGTGCGCGCCCGCTTCGGCTGTCGGCGGACGAGGTGCTTCGCGACATACTCCGCGTCCTTGCCGGCTCCGCCGACCAGCATCGAGCTGAACGACCGCTGGAAGGCCAGCCCGGTGAAGTACAGACCAGGCTGGGAGTCGATGACGCCGCGGGTCTCGAGCGGCCACCCGTCCTCGCCCGTGACCGGCAGGTCGATCCAGCCGAAGTCCTGGCGGAAGCCGGTGCACCACACCACGTTGGCGACGTCGAGCACGCGGCCGCCGTCGAGCACCGGTCGGCCGTCACGCACGCCGACGGTGCGCTCACGCACCCACTCCACGCCGGACTCGGCCAGGTCCTCGGCCTTCACGCGCAGCAGCGGCCCGCCGTGCACTCGCACCTCGGCGCGGAACTTGCGGCCGATCGGGGTACGCAGGGTCAGCACGCGTCGCGCCATGAACCACAGGACGGGGAACGCTGCGTGCGCCGGTCGACCCTCGATGTTGAACGGCAGTTGGCCGTTCGAGCGGCCGGACAGCACGGTGGCGTGCGTGGCGGCCACCTCGAACGCGACGTCGGCACCGGAGTGCGACGCGCCGACAACCAGGACCGGACCCGGCTGCAGCTGCGACGGGTTGTGGTAGTCCGCGGAATGCAGCTGGACGATGCCCGGGTCGAGCTCGGCGGAGAAGTCGGGCCGGTACGCGACCGTGCCGAAGGTGCCGGTCGCCACCACCACGTTGTCGGCCTCGAACATCTGGTCGCCGCAGTCAACCAGGAAGCGGTCGCCGGCCTTGGACAGCCGCCCCACCCGTACCCCCGACCGCACGTCCAGCTCGAAGTGGTTCGCGTACTGCTCGAGGTAGTCGGCGACCTGGTCCTTGCCCGGGAACGTCCATGACGGCGCCGGGAACGCCATCCCCGGCAGCCCGTCGTAGCGGGCCGGACTGTAGAGCCGGAGCGTGTCCCAGTGGCGCCGCCAGTTGTCGCCGACGCGCGGGTGCGCGTCGAGAATCACCGCTGGCCGGCCCCGCCTCCCCAGGTGGTATCCCACCGAAAGCCCGGCCTGCCCCGCGCCGATGACCACCGTCTCGACTCGCTCCGAATCAGCCATGCTGACCACCCCTCCACTACGTTCGCTCGCGTCAACGACGACGCTACGGAGGCAGCGCCCCGCGCGCATCGGGAGAATCACCCACATCCGCGGCGCGCGGCACGGGGAGAACTGTGTACGCGCCAGGGCGCCTAGACGACGCCGTGCTCGTACGCGTAGGCCGTGGCCGCCGACCGCGAGGAGAGCCCCAGCTTGCCGAAGATGTTGCTCACGTGGCGGGCGACGGTCTTCTCGCTGAGGAACAGCTCGGTCGCGATCGCCCGGTTCGTACGCCCGGACGCCACCAGCCGCAGCACCTCGACCTCCCGCGGGGTGAGGCGACCGTCACCGCCACCGGTGCCGGCGCCGCTGAGCGCGTCGAGGCGGGTCAGGTCGGGGGCGGCGTCCAGCCCGGCGAAGATCCACCGGGCGGCGTCGAGCTCCATCCGGGCGGCATCCTCGTCGCCCAGCGCCCGGCAGGCCAGCCCGACCAGGACCCGGGCCCGCGCCGCCTCGTACGGCACGTCGAGCCGCTGCCAGATCACCCACGCCGCGCGCGCGTCGCGCAGGCCCGGCCCGGGCTGGCCGTCGGATACCAGGAACGCCGCCGAGCTCTGCGCCGCCAGCGCCTGGAGCACGGGTACGCCGGCCCGGTCCGCGATGCCGGTCAGCTCCTCGGCCGCAGGATGGGCTGCCGGAATGTCCCCGGCGGCGAGGACGATCTCGACGTACGCGGCGAGCAACCGTGGCCGTTCCGACTGCCCGTGGACCTCCTCGACCGCGCGGCGAATCCCCGCCGCGGCCGCACTGACGTTGCCCTGGGCGAGGCGCAGCAGGGCGAGGCCCGGCTGGATCTCGCGGCCCCACCGACTGGCCTGCCGGTAGGCCGCCTCGGCCACCTCGAAGTCGCCGAGCAGCCGGTGCAGCTCACCGAGCCGGTAGTACGCGTCGCCGACGGCGGGCGTGCCGGGCGGCTGGGACAGCAGGGTGCAGGCGGTCGTCGCCTCCTGCATGGCATCCGGCCAGGCGCCCTGGAGCTCCATGATCTCGGCCCGGTGCACGAGGCACTGGCCGCGGTACGGCACCAGGTCGGGCTGCGACTCGCACCAGTGGCTCAGCGCGGTCGTCCACTCGCGGGCCCGGCGCAGGTCGTAGGTCCGCTGGCAGGCGTCGATCACTGCGCAGTAGACCACTCCCGCCGTGATCGGGGACACCTCGTCCGCCGTCACTGCGACCATCGCCTCGTCGAGGAAGGCGAGACCTTCGCGCACCTGACCCTGCTCGATCAGCGACTGACCGCGCCCCAGCCGGCCGAAGGTGGTGAGGTCGATCTCCCCGAACCGCTCGCCGATGTGGCCGGCGCGGTCGAACAGCTCGTACGCCCCGGCGCCGTTGCCCTCGTACAACATCTGGACCGCGCCCGGAACGAGCAGATAGCCGCGCTCGGGGCAGTCGACCTGCGCCTCCTCCACCAGCCGCTGACCTCGAGCGAGCCAACCGCCGGCCCGCGCCATCTCCCCCTTCTGCATCAGGCCGAAGCCCAGCCAGAACACGCACCGTGCGGCCCGCGCCGTCTCACCCTGATCCAGCAGCTGCCGGAACGCCCGCTCGAGGAGCTCGGCCGACTCGGTGTCCTTCCCGACCAGATAGGCGGCCGTGGCCAGGCGCTCGAGGTCCGTCGGGGCGAGGGGCGAGGTCTCGTCGGCGGCGCGCAGCGCGGCGTACGCGTCGGCCCACGCGTGCGTGGCGAAGTGCTGCCGACCCCGCTGCGCTGCATCCTCCGTCGCCATCCGTGCTCCCACCGACCCCCGCCTGCGTGTCAAGTTACCGCAGGGCGGCGGTCGACGGGTCAGAAGTCGCCAGCAGCCTCGCGCAGGGGCTGGAGCAGCGCCGACAGCTGGTCGAGCTGGTCAGCAGCGAGCGCGCTGAGCCCGAACTGAGCCGCGGTGAGATCGGTGGTCGCCGCCTCGACGACGGACCGGCCGGTCTCGGTGATCTCGGCCAGTACCGCTCGTCCGTCTTCGGGATGCCGCCGGCGTACGACGAAGCCCGAGCGCTCGAGCCGGTGCACGATCGACGTGACCGAGGTCGGATGCACCTGCAGGCGCTCGCCCATCTTGCCCAGCGGGAGCGACCCCTTGCGGGAGAAGGTGAGCAGCACCAACGCCTCGTACCGGGCGAACGTCAGGCCGTGGGGCTTGAGAATCTCGTCGAGCTCGGCGAGCACCAGCTGCTGGACTCGCATCAGCGACGTCACCGCGCGCATCTCGTCGACGGCGGGCCAGCGCAACCCCCACTGCCGGGCGGCCTCCTCGATCGGGTCGAAGGGCAGCCGTCGGCGCACCGCCATCAGACCATCCGGCCCGGCTCGCCACGCAGGCCGGAACGCTGGATCACTCGCTGGATCGTGAGGTCGCGCTCGTCCGGGTCGCCGATGTAGCGGATCTCGCGGAGCCCTTGCTCCTGGGCCGCGGACTCGAACACGAAGTGGCCGTAGCCGATCATCCGGCCGGCCAGCGGCTTCTCGACGGTGATGTCGAGGATTCGAGCGATCGGCATCGTGGCCAGCCGCTGCGACAGCACACCGCGGATGCGGAACACCCGCATGTTCGTGATGACGAAGCGGTCCATGTGCTCGTTCAGCGCCTTCCAGCCGGCCATCCCGAACAGGCCGATGGCAACCAGCAGCACGAGCCAGGCGACTCGCATGTCGCTGAAGACGAACAGCACCAGCAGCAGTACGCCGATGACACACTCCAGGAAGGGAATGACGTACACGGCCCAATGGTGCTTGACCTCGTCGACCACGTGCTCGCCCTCGTCCGCGAGCAGGTGCTTCTCGATCCGTGGGTCCGCCAGGGACCGAAGCAGCCAGCGCAGCATTACATGATCAGGAGAACAGCCGGCCGAAGAACCGGATCACCTGGTCGAACGCCTCGAACACCGCATCGCCCGCTCCACGTACGGCGTCGGCCGCCGCCTCGGGTTGTGTGAACACGTAGAACGCGGCGAACGCAGCGACAATGATGACGGCGCCCTTCTTGAGCATTCGTCTCAACTCCTCGTCAGTTACGGGCGGCGCGTGGACGCGCTCGAACACGATGCGCCCAGACTGATGTCTACAGCACGCAGCATGGCACGTTTTGCAGGCTCGCCCGAACACACTCCCGCTACAGAGCGTACCGAGTCGGTCATGTTTAGTGAACCCAGGGGCCGGCGCACGTCGGGTAGGCTCGCCGTCGTCTTGACCGCCGACCGTGAATGGAGGAGCGATGTACCACTCATCCATCCGCTCCGCTCCCCGCCGTCGGTTGGCCTCGATCGCCTGACCGGCCTGGACGGAGCAACGTCCTTTCGAAAGGGACCTTGCATGTCCAACGTCACCATCCGCCCTCTCGCCGAGGGTGAGATCTCCCAGTTCCTGTCGTACGACCAGCCACCGGTGCCGGGTGTCGGCGTCGAGGCGCAACGGTCGTACGTCGAGATGATCGAGCGCAACGAATACCGGCCCGGCTGGATCTGGGTCGCCGAGCGCGACGGACGCGTCGTCGCCCGCGCCGCGTGGTGGGCCGGGCCGGACGACGCCCGGCCGTGGTCGCTCGACTGGCTCGACCCTGGCGTCGAGCCTGATGCGGTCGAGATCGGCGCCCGGCTGGTCGCCGCCGGTCTCGCGAAGATTCGAGACTCCGACGACTCCGGCAGTCCGGTGGGTGAGACGCCCCAGATGCATCTGTTCCTGCCGGTCGGCTGGCGCGACATCCCGGCGGCCAGGGCGGCCGCCGACTCCCGGCTCGCTGCCGCCGAGGCCGGTGGCTTCACGCCCTTCATCGAACGGTTCGGCTACCGCTGGGCGCGGTCAGACGGGCTGCCCGCGTCGTCGGGCCGGCTGACGTTTCGTCAGGTGCCGGACGACGACGAGCTGGTCGAGGTGCTACGCCGGGTCCTGGTCGGCACGTTCGACGGCCACTCGCAACACGACATCGAGGAGCATGGCCTCGAGAAGGCGGCCGAGCTGCAGCTCGAAGGCCTTCGCTGGTTCCCGTCGCCCCGGGAGTGGTGGCGGCTCGGGCTCACCGCCGACGGGGACGTTGCCGGGCTGATCGTCCCGGCACGCAACTACATGATGCCGACGATCGGCTACCTCGGGGTCGTGCCCGAACAGCGCGGACACGGGTACGTCGGCGACCTCCTCGCCGAGCAGACCCGGTTCCTGGCGTCGGTGATGGGGCCGGACGAGGAGATCGGTGCCGACACCGACTTCGGCAACGCGCCGATGGCGGCGGCGTTCGCCCGTGCTGGCTTCCGGCATACGCAGACCCGCATCGTGCTGACGGCCTGACCGTCGTGGGCCGGACTGTCGGTCGGCAGTCGCGACCGACGTCGAATTTTGCCCAATTGGGCAAAATTCGACCCGGTCCACGCGGGTTCGAGGTCGAAGATTGCCCAATTGGGCAAAATTCGACCCACCGCCGACCGGCGACTGGAGCGCACCCGCACCATCCAGCCCGGGGACAGTCGGACCACCGGGTTCAATTCTTCCCAGAGGACGCTGATGACTGAAGCCGACCATCACCACCACCACCACCACCACCACGGGACGGACGAGCGCTGGCTGGCCGCCGTCCTGCCGTTCGTCCGCGACCACCTGCCACCGGCGCCGGCGCGGGTGCTGGAGATCGGTTGCGGACCGCTCGGCGGGTTCG
>JBOHDE010000098.1:0-13684 GCA_050699035.1 Nocardioidaceae bacterium
GGTCGCGAACCAGGCCGGTGCGCCGTCGTCGTGGAATCGCGCCTGCACCCGGTCGGGCTCGATGGCGGCGACCTGCCATCCATCGCTGGGGTCGAACGCCGCTCTCAGCTCATACCGCTGAACGGATCGTCAGTCCCTGATCGCTGCGACATCTTCGTCCTTCCTGCAGCTGAGAGGCAGGCGGCCCGCGAGACTACGAGAGAGTCCTGACTGGGGCGCCCGCGACGTACGCGGCGATGTCCTCGACCGCGTCGGTGAAGAACAGGTCGTAGGTGCCGTCGGTCACGTAGCCGAGGTGCGGGCTGAGTACGGTGTGCGGCGAGGTGCGCAGCGGATGGTCGAGCGGGAGCGGCTCGATGTCGAACACGTCGAGCCCCGCACCCGCGATCCGGCCGTCGGCGAGTGCGCTCAGCAGCGCAGCCTCGTCGACCAGCGGCCCGCGCGAGGTGTTGACGAGGTACGCGGTGCGCTTCATCCGGCCGAGCTCCGGCGCACCGATGATCCCGCGCGTACGGTCGCTGAGCCGCAGGTGCAGCGTGACCACGTCGGACTGCGCCAGCAGCTCGTCCTTGTCGACCGGCTCGACGCCGAGGTCGCGGGCGACGGCCGGGTCGAGGTTCTGCGACCAGGCGAGCACGCGCATCTCGAACGCCAGCCCGACCCGGGCCACCCGCTGCCCCAGCCGACCGAGACCGATCACGCCGAGCGTCTTGCCGGCCAGCTCGGTGCCCACCGTCAGCTGCCACTCGCCCGACCGGACACCGGCGTCTTCGGCGGGCAGGTGGCGGACCAGGCCGAGCAGCAGTGCCCAGGTCAGCTCAGCCGCCGGGCTCGGGAGAATGCGCGTGCCGCACACCGTCACGCCATTCGCGCGGGCGGTCGCGACGTCGATCGAGGCGTTGTGCATCCCGGTCGTGACCAACAGCCGGAGGGCCGGGAGTCGGTCGAGCAGGGCGGCCGGGAACGGCGTACGCTCGCGCATCGCGATCACCACGTCGGCCTCGCGAAGGGCATCGACGAGCCGGTCCTCGTCGGCGATGTGCTCGGTCAGCACGGTCACCTCGGCCTGGTCGCCGAGCTCGTCCCACGGCCCGAACCGGCGGGCCACATCCTGATAGTCGTCCAGCACCACGATCCTCAGCACCCGGCATACGGTAGCCGCTGCGGACGGTAGACTGGTGCCAAGTTCAGGGCTAGTGGCGCGTCTGTTGGGTGGGAAGACGCGCGCACCGCCACACCCTGGAGCAGCTCGTGTCCCCCCTCACCGCCTACCGCCGGCTCTTCGCGCTGGCGGGTCCCCGCTACGTCACCGTCGCCTTCCTCGGCCGGCTGCCGCTCGCGATGAGCCAACTCGGCACGCTCCTCCTGGTCGCCGGCTCGACCGGCAGCTACGCCGCAGGCGGAGTCAGCGCGGGCGCCCTCGCCGTCGCCAACGCCGTCGGTGCGCCGATCGCCGGGTCGTTCGCCGACCGGGTCGGACAGCGACCCGTCGTCCTGGTGCAGTCGCTGGCCGGTGCGGCCGGGCTGATAGTGCTGGTCGCCCTTGCCGACCTCGACCTGACCTCGCCGGCCCAAGCGGCGGCGGCCGCCACGACCGGGCTGGTGATGCCGCAGGTCGGCCCGCTGGCTCGGGTGCGCTGGCGGCCGATCACCGCCGGCGCGGGACGCCACCAGGGACGGCTCGTCGACGCGGCCTTCTCGTACGAGGGGGCGGCCGACGAGGCGTCGTTCGTACTCGGTCCTGCCCTCGTCGGCGTCGCTGCCGCGGTGGTCGCGCCGTCCGCGGCCCTGGTCGCCGCCGCCGTCGTGCTGGCCGTCTTCGGTTCGTTGTTCGCGCTGCATCCGAGCGCCGAGCTGACCCGTCTGCACAGCGTCGCGACCGTCGGCGGTGCTCGGCTCCTCACCACCGCCCTGGTCATCTTGGGCGTCGCGCAGCTCGCGGTCGGGATGATCTTCGGCTCGGCCCAGACCGCCACCGCGGTGCTGGCGACCGACGCCGGCGAGCCGGGTCTCACCGGCCTGCTGCACGCCCTGCTCGGCGTTGGGAGCGTGGTCGCCGGTCTCTGCGTGGCCACGTTGCCGGAGCGGTTCGGGTACGAGCGGCGGTTGCAGGTCTTCGCGGCGGGGTTGTTCGTGCTGGCGGCGCCGCTGCTGCTGGTCGACTCGCTCGGCGCGCTGGCCGCCGTCTTGATGCTGCTCGGCGTCGCGGTGGCGCCGTACATGATCACTGTGTTCACGCTGGCCGAACGGGTCACCGCGGCGCCGCGCACCGGTGCGGCGATGACGTTCCTGGCCGGGACGACGGGCATCGGCTACGCCGTCGGCTCGAGTGTCGCCGGCCGGCTGGCCGACGGGGGCGGTCACCAGCCGGCCTTCGGTGTCACCGTCGCCGCCGGCGCGCTGGCGGTGCTGCTGGCCGTGGCAGCGGCACCACGGCTGCGCGCCGAGCAGTCATCGCACGGCGCACTCCGCAAGGAACATCAGGACAGCACCACCCCAGAGCGCGCCGCGCGATGAGTCATGGGGGCCGAGTGACCATGGTGCAACAGACCGGGCGCTGCGTGCGGCAAAACTCCGACATTTCCGGCAGGACAGAGTTAAAGCAGTACGCCCGGCAAGCCTCCCGGCCCTAGGGTGACGACCCATGCTGCTGAACCACGTTGTCGACGGCTCCGGCCCGCCTGTCCTCCTCCTGCATGCCGGCATCGCCGACCTCCGGATGTGGGCGCCGCAGCGGCCGGCGCTGGCGGCCGAGCACATCGTCGTCGCCTGCGACCTTCGCGGGTACGGCGAGACGCCGCTGCCGCCGGAGCCCTACGCCGACGCGCATGACGTCCTGCTGCTGCTCGACCACCTCGGCATCGACGAGCTCGCGCTGGTCGGGTCGTCGTACGGCGGCTATGTCGCCACCCAGCTCGCGGCGAACGTGCCGGACCGGATATCGCGGCTCGTCCTGCTGTGCGCGGCGTCGGACGCGGTCGCACCGACCGACGACGTGCGTGCCTTCGCGGGTCAGGAGGACGCGCTGCTGGAGGTCGGCGACGTCGAGGCCGCGACCGACCTCAACGTGCGCACCTGGCTGGGGCCGGAGGCCGACGACGCGGCCGTCGAGCTGGTCCGGACGATGCAGCGGCGTGCGTTCGAGGTGCAGCTGGCCGCCGGCGAGGTCGAGTCGCAGGCACTGCCGACCGACCTCACGCAGATCACGGCGAAGACCTTGGTGGTCTCGGGGGCGCACGACCTCGAGCGGTTTGGGCAGATCGCCCGGCACCTGTCCGACGGCATCGCGGACGCGCGGCACATCGAGCTCGCCTGGGCCGGACACCTGCCGAGCCTCGAGCGGCCCGACGAGACGACGGAGCTGATCCTCGGCGCGCTCGACTGACCTCGGTCAGCGCCTGAGGTGCCGGGCCCAGACGAAGCAGAACGCCCCGTAGCACCCGATCCCGATGGCGAGAACAGTCAGCAGGTACGGTCCGAACGGCTGCTCGAGCACGGTGCGCAGCGCGTCGTCGAGCCCACCCGCCTGGTCCGGGTCGAAGCTGATCGCGGCCCAGACGAACAGCAGCCCGACGACGGCGGCGGCCACGGCCTTTCCGCCGTACCCGGCACAACCGAGCCAGACCGCCGCCGTGCCGAGGTCGGACGCTTCGCCCCGCGCGGTGAGCTTGTCGGTGAAGGACCTCGTCGCGGCTCGGGTGAGCATCCCGATGCCGTAGCCGATCACCGCCAACCCGACGAGGGCGACCAGCCACCGCCCACCCGGCGCCGCCATCAGCTGGGCGGTCCGGCTGTCCGCGCTTTTGCCGCCTGCCGCGCCGACGGCAAGCTTGATCGACGCGTAGCCGAGCACTCCGAACAGCGCCACCTTGCCCGCCGACGCTGCGCGGTGGCCGGTGCGCGCCCAGCCGTCGTACTCGGTATGCCCGATGGCGGCCTCGATCAGCTGCCAGACGACCAGCGCGGCGAAGCCGACACCGACGGTCCACATCAGCACGCCGCCGAACGGCTGCTCGGCCAGCTGGCGCAGGGCGCCGTGCTCGCTCGCCTCCCCACTCGACCCGCCCCAGGCGAGCTGGAGCGCCAGCCAGGCGACCAGCACGTGCACGACGCCGTACGAGACGAGGCCGAGCCGGATCGCCAGCCCGAGCGTCGTGCTGTGCTTGGCCTCGCGGCCGGTCTGGCGGGCTGTGCTCGCAGCCGATGACGTGTCCAAGTTGCTCCCTCCGCCGTCTGTCGGCGGCCTCCTACCCCGACGCGGCGCCCGAGACGCGTCGGAGCGTGAGACTTGTCCGTCCTCTCGGCCCTCAGTGCGCGATGTCGATGACCAGGCGGTTCGGCTGGCTCAGGCGGAACACCCGGAACGGCGCCCGGCGGTCGGTCGCGAGGCCGAACGACACGACCCCCTCGAAGTCACCGGTCAGCGCGACCCCCCTGAGCGAGGGGAACCACAGCCGCTTCAGCGTGGGTCCGCAGTAGCGGCTCCGGCCGTCGTCGTCATGTGCTTGAGCCGGCCGGACCAGCACCTCGATGAACCGTGTGCCCGGCAGCGGCACCCGCTCGCCGGACCCGTCGTACCTCAGCGCATCGACGTAGCGAACGCGGTAGCCGGTGGCCTTGCCGTCCAGGTCGACCACCACCCGGTCGAAACCGGCGTGCCGGGCGTACCGGAGGTTGACGACGGTCGGGTGCGGGTCAGGCTGCGACCATCGCACGACCGGGCTGGTCGAGTACGACGGCAGGGCGGTGGCGGGTGCTGCCACCAGTACGGGTGTGACCCCCAATGACACGCTGGCCAGCAGGACCAGCGCCGTTCGACGCAGGGTTGCGTACATGTCCCATCCCCCCTCGGGTGAGATCGAGTGATGCCTCGTTGGACGCGGGTTTACCTTGGCTGGTTGTCGATGCGGGGAGGTCCACGGAGCGAGCCGATTCGGCGAAACAGGGACGCCGATGTCATCGAGTGGCTACATTGGGTGTGCGGGCGGACACGAGAATGGCCCAGGTGGGCCATGCGTTGCGGCCGCATCGCACCGTAGGCTTGGTTGCACCAGATTCGCAGCCAGAACGGACTCGAGGGGAGGCCGCGATTTGAACGACATGCTTGACGTGCAGATGCACGACACAGAGGTTCTCGACGAGATCGAGATGACCAGCAACCTGATGATCGCCGCCTCCGAGGCCGACGGGCCGCTGCCGCAGCAGCGCATCGACGACATTCTGGGACTCACGCAGCATTCCTGAGCTCCGCGCGCGGTGGCGTACGTACCCGAAGGTGTCCCTGCTCACGTCGTGACCGCACCGATGGTGCGTATTCGGCCGGTCCCCCCTAGCATTGCTGCGTCTTTCCGCGTTCGACGGGAGTTTGCTGTGCCGTTGCGTCTGCGTCCGAGCGACACCTCGTTCTACGACCTGTTCGCCGAGTCGGCCAACCACCTCGTGGAGGGGGCCCGCCTGCTCGCCGACATGCTCGGCGACGGCAACGACCAGCAGGCCACCGCCGCGGCCATGAAGGCGGCCGAGCACGAGTGCGACGAGACCACGCACAACATCGTGAAGCGGGTCAACAAGACGTTCGTGACGCCGTTCGACCGGGAGGACATCTACCGCCTCGCGGCCGGACTCGACGACGTCATGGACTACATGGAGGAAGCGGTCGACCTCGTCCTGCTGTACGAGATCGACGAGCTGCCGGACGAGCTCGCCGAGCTGGTCGACGTGCTGCAGCTGGCTGCTGACCTGACCGCCGACGCGATGCCACGGCTGCGCACCATGCAGGATCTCGAGGAGTACTGGATCGAGATCAACCGGCTCGAGAACCAAGGCGACAAGTCGTACCGCCACATCGTGGCCAAGCTGTTCTCCGGCAGCTACGAGGCACTCGAGGTGATGAAGCTCAAGGAGGTTGTCGACTCGCTCGAGGCGGCGATCGACGCCTTCGAGACCGTCGCCAATATCGTCGAGCAGGTCGCGGTCAAGGAGTCTTGAGCGTGGAGCTCGCGATCATCATCGCGGTCATTGGCGTCGCTCTCGTCTTCGACTACACCAACGGGTTCCACGACGCCGCGAACGCCATCGCGACCTCCGTCTCCACCCGCGCCCTCACGCCTCGGATCGCCCTGCTGCTGGCCGCGGTGATGAACTTCCTCGGTGCCTTCCTCGGCACCGAGGTCGCCCAGACCGTCGGCAGCGGGATCATCGAGGCCGATGCGGGCACTCACGGCCTGGTCGTGGTGATGTCCGGGCTGCTGGGCGCCATCACCTGGAACCTCATCACGTGGTACTTCGGGCTGCCGTCGTCGTCCTCGCACGCGCTGATCGGCGGTCTGGTCGGCGCAGCGCTGGCCTCCGCCGGGATCGTGCACTGGGACGGCATCTTGAAAAAGGTCGTCATCCCGATGGTGGTGTCGCCGCTGGTCGGCTTCATGCTGGCCTTCCTGCTGATGACCGCGATCCTGTGGACCTTCCGCAACCGGCACCCGGGTCCCACGAACCGCGGTTTCAAGCTGTCCCAGACCGTGTCGGCGGCGGCGATGGCCCTCGGGCACGGCCTGCAGGACGCGCAGAAGACGATGGGCGTGATCTTCCTCGCGCTGGTCACCGGAGGGTACGCCGCCGAAGGCGACAAGATCCCGATCTGGGTGATCATCTCCGCCGCGACCGCGATCTCGCTCGGCACGTACGCCGGCGGCTGGCGCATCATGCGTACGCTGGGCCGCCGGATCATCCACCTCGACCCGCCGCGTGGCTTCGCCGCGGAGACGACCGCGGCAAGCGTGCTGTACGTCATGGCGATGGGCTTCGGCGCCCCCATCTCCACCACCCACACCATCACGTCGGCGGTGATGGGAGTCGGCGCGACCAAGCGGTTCTCCGCGGTGCGCTGGGGAGTCGCCGAGTCGATCGTGACCGCGTGGATCGTGACGATCCCGGCGGCCGGCGCGGTTGCGGCGGCCTGTTACGCCGTCTCGCACTTCTTCATCGAGGTCATCTAGTTTTTTTCTGGTACGGGGCGCCCCCGTTCCATTAGGTCTGGAACGGGGGCGCCCCGTACCAATCAAAATCCGCCGCTCAGCTGACGGCACCACCGAACCACGTGGGCAGCTGGCTGAGCAGATCCTGCTGGTCGTCACCGACCCACGCCACATGGCCGTCCGGCCGCAGCAGCGCCGCAGGCACGTCCAGTTCCTCGCTGACGTCGACGACGTGGTCGATCCGGTCCGCCCATGCCGCGACCGAGAGCCGGCCGGTCTGGTCGAGCAGTAGCCCGCGGCCACCGTGCATCAGCCCGTAGAGGCGCCCCCGCCTCAGCCCCACATCCCGCATCCGGCGGCCGAGCAGCTGATTCCCCTCGCCGAAGTCGTAGCGGACCCCGATCGCGGTGATCTTCTCGATCAGGTACCGGTTGACGTCCTCGAAGTCCATCAGCTCCGACACCAGCCGTCGCACTGCCTGGGGGCCCGGATCGGTGGACATCAGCTCGGACTGCGCGCGGGTGTTGTCCAGCACGTCGGCGGCCACTGGGTGCCGTTCGGTCTGGTAGCTGTCGAGCAACCCCGCCGGCGCCCAGCCGGCCACCTCGGCCGCCAGCTTCCAGCCCAGGTTGAACGCGTCCTGAATGCCGAGGTTGAGGCCCTGCCCGCCCAGTGGTGGGTGGACGTGCGCGGCGTCACCGGCCAGCAGCACCCGGCCGAGCCGGTAGCGCTCGGCCAGTCTGGTGGCGTCGCCGAAGCGGGACAGCCACCGCGGTGAGTGCACCCCGAAGTCGGTGCCGGCGAACACCTGCAGCCGGCGCTTGACCTCCTCGAGCGTCGGCGGGACCGCGGGGCCCTCGGTGACACCCTCGGCGGGTACGACGACGCTGTACAGACCGTTGCCGGCGGGCCCGACGCCAAACCCGCGGTGAGTCTTGCGGACCTCGGCCACTACGGCGGCCAGCTCCTCCGGGTCGGCGGTCACCTCCATCTCGCCCCGCAGCCACTCGACCGTGGCGGGCTCGCCGGGGAAGCCGACGCCGAGCTGCTTGCGCACCGTGCTGCGGCCGCCGTCGCAGCCGACGAGGTAGCGGGAGCGCAGCTGGGTGCCGTCGGTCAGCTCAGCGGTGACCCCGTCGTCGTCCTGGCTCACCCCGACCAGCTCGCAGCCGCGTCGGATCTCGGTGCCGACCTCGTTCGCATGCTCGGTCAGCAGGCGCTCGGTGGTGGGCTGCGGGATGCCGAGGATGTAGGAATGCGCGGTGTCCAGCCGGTCCGGCCACGGCTTCTCGATGCCAGCGAAGTGGTGCGGGTAGTCGCTGAGCGGGTACTGCTTGCCGTGCGCGAGGAACCGTTCCAGCAGACCGCGTTGGTCCAGCACCTCGATGCTGCGCACGTGCAGACCGAGCGACCGGACCTGCTTGGTCGGCTCCGCCTCCTTCTCCAGCACGAGCACGTGCACTCCATGCAGCCGTAGCTCACTGGCCAGTATCAGGCCGGTCGGTCCACCACCGGCAACGATGACGTCGAACATGAAACCCCCATCAACGACGTAGACGTTCGGCCAGCCACTCCGCGCCGTCTGACGGTGCGCACACCTTCGCTGATCTCCGCAGGTTCTGGCCTCAGCCGACGATTCTGCGGTACGACCCGGGTCTTGCCGCAAGGCCTCCGTGCGCCCGTTTTTTTCTGGTACGGGGCGCCCCCGTTCCACTAGGTCTGGAACGGGGGCGCCCCGTACCAATCAAAAGTCAGCCGAAGCGGCCGCTGATGTAGGCCTCGGTGCGCTCGTCTCGCGGGTTCGAGAACAGCTGGGCCGTCTTGTCGAACTCGACCAGCAGGCCGGTGCGGTTGCCGGTGGTCTCGTCCGGCCGAGCGGTGAAGAACGCCGTCCGGTCGGACACGCGGGCGGCCTGCTGCATGTTGTGCGTCACCACGATGATCGTGTACTCCTCGCGCAGCTGCAGCATCAGGTCCTCGATGCGGGCCGTCGCGATCGGGTCGAGCGCGGAGCACGGCTCGTCCATCAAGATCACGTCCGGGTTGACGGCGATGGTGCGGGCGATGCACAGCCGCTGCTGCTGCCCGCCGGACAGCCCGTACGCACTCTGCTTCAGCTTGTCCTTGACTTCGTCCCACAGGGCGGCCCGCCGCAGCGACTGCTCGACCAGGTCGTCCATGCTGGCGGGCTTCATCCCGATCACGCGGGGGCCGTACGCGATGTTGTCGTAGATCGACTTGGGGAACGGGTTCGGCTTCTGGAACACCATGCCGATGCGGCGGCGGACCTCGATCGGGTCCACATCCTTCGCGTACATGTTCAGACCGTGGTAGGTCACCTCGCCCTCGACCCGGGCGTCCGCGACCAGATCGTTCATCCGGTTGAGGCAGCGCAGCACGGTGCTCTTGCCACAGCCGGACGGGCCGATCAGCGCCGTGATCTCGTGCCGGCCGAAGGTGAGGTTGACGTCGTGCACGGCGTGGAAGTCGCCGTAGAAGACGTTGAGGCCGAGTGCCTCCATGACCGGCTCCGGCAGGTCCGGGACCTCGCGCTCGGCCTTGTCGTGCGCCTCGATCAGCGAGTGCGGCGCACTGTGGTTGGCGACCGCGCGGGTCGTGGTCGTCGATGCAGTGGTCATGGGTTCCCTCACCAGCGTCGCTGGAACTTGTTGCGGATGATGATCGCCAGGCCGTTGAGCAGCAGCACCATCGCGAGCAGCACGATGATCGCGGCGGCGGCGGCCACCTTGTACGCGTCCTGGGACTGCGACGTCCACTGGAAGATCTGCAGCGGCAGGGCGGTGAACGTCGACAGGACGCCGTTCGGGTCCTGCAGGATGCCGAGTGGCACGCCCAGCATCAGCAGCGGCGCCGCCTCGCCGATCGCACGTGACAGCGCGATGATCGTGCCGGTGGCGATGCCGGGTACGGCCGACGGCAGCGTCTGCTTCCAGGTGGTCTGCCACTGGGTCGCGCCCAGCGCCAGCGAGCCGTCCCGGATCTCCCGGGGTACGGCGCGGACGGCCTCGCGGGTCGTGATGATGATGACCGGCAGGATCAGCAGCGCGAGCGCGATCGCGCCGCCGAGCACGATGCCCTCGTTGCTGAAGCCGAGCAGCGCCATGACCGCGACGGCGAGCAGGCCGTAGATGACCGACGGCACGGCCGCGAGGTTCTGCAGGTTGACCTCGAGCAGCCGGTTGTACCAGCGTCGCTTGTCCGCGAACTCCTCGAAGTACAGCGCCGCGGCGATGCCCATCGGGATGGCGAGCACGGCGGTCGTCGCCATCAGCCACGCGGTGCCCAAGATCGCGGCACGGGCACCGGTGGTCTCCTCGCGGACCGTCGAGTTGTAGCGGGTGAACAGATCGCCGTCCAGCCGGCCGGCGCCTTCGATGAACGTGTCGACGACCAGCGCCAGCAGCACCAGCAACCCGAACGCCAGCGAGAACCACAGCAGGCAGAGGAACACCAGCGAGGCGGGGTTCGACTCGTGGCTGCGCCCGCCCGTACGCACGCCGGACCGGGCGAGGGTGCCGATCGAGGCCATCAGTACTCCTCCCTGAGCCGGCGCACCAGCGCGATGCTGACCAGGTTGATGACGAGCGTGATGCAGAACAGCAGCAGCCCGACCGCGAACAGCGTGTTGTACGACACGGAGCCGACCGGGTTCTCGCCGCCGGCAGTGGTCGCCATGAAGCCGGTCATGGTCTGCATGCCCTCGCGCGGGTCGATGCTCAGGTTCGGCTGGCTACCGGCCGCCAGCGCGACGATCATCGTCTCGCCGACCGCCCGTGACAGCCCGAGTACGACGGCAGCGGCGATGCCTGAGATGGCGGCCGGGAACACGACCCGCAATGTCGTCTGCATCCGGTTGGCGCCCATCGCGAAGGAACCCTGTCGCAGCGCATGGGGCACCGCACTCATCGCGTCTTCGGACAGCGAGGCGACGGTCGGGATGATCATGATGCCGAGTACGACGCCGGCGGCGAGTGCGTTGGTGAAGCCGACCTCGAGGCCGAACCAGTTCTTCAGCACGGTCGGCGTGATGAACGACAGCGCGAAGAACCCGTACACCACCGACGGGACTCCGGCCAACAGCTCGAGGATCGGCTTGAGCCGGCGGCGGGTCGCGGGCCGGGCGTACTCGGAGAGGTACATCGCGGCACCGAGGCCGAGGGGCACCGCGATCAGCAGGCCGATCACGGTCGTCACCAGCGTGCCACCGACGAGGGGCAGGACACCGAACGACTGCGGTGCGAGATTGGGGGACCAGCTGGTCCCGGTGAGGAACTCGGTGACCGGGACCGCGCGGAAGAAGTCCACCGCCGGGCGGATCAGCGAGACGACGATGCCGACCGTCGTGAGTACCGACGCCGCTGCAGCCAGCCGGAGCAGGCCCTTGATCACGGCCTCGCCCGGGCGGACCTTGTGGGTCAGGTCCAGCCGGGCGCGCGGCGGGGGGCTCACCGTGGTCGGCGAGCCCCCATCCGTGGCGACTGAGCTCATGCGCAGGTTCTTCCCTGGTGCGTTGGCGTGGTCAGCCGCCGAGTGTTTCGTGCTGGCTCTTGGTCTCGGCGAGCTGCTCGTCGTTCAGCGCGATGAACTTCGCCTCCTCGGCGATCTCGGTCAGGTTCTCGACGTAGTAGTCGACGAAGCTGGCGACCTGCTTCTTGTCGGCGTACGCCGTGTTGCTCACGTAGATGAACAGCGGGCGGGCCAGCGGCGTGTACGAACCGTCCTGAGCGGTCTCGACCGACGGGGCGACGCAGCCGTCGCCGCTGTCGACCTCGAGGGCCTTCAGCTTGTCGGCGTTCTCCTCGAAGTACGTGTAGCCGAAGTAGCCCAACCCGCCGGGGGTGTTCGCGACGCCCTCGACGATCACGTTGTCCTCCTCCGAGGCCTCGTAGTCGCTGCGCGAAGCCCCCTCCTCACCGTTGATCTCGTCGGTGAAGTAGTCGAACGTGCCGGAGTCGGTGCCCGGCCCGAACAGCGCCAGCTCGGCGTCGGGGAAGGACGGGTCGACCTGGTTCCAGTTGGTCACCTTGCCCTGGGCCCCGGGCTCCCAGATCTTCTTCAGCTGCTCGGTCGTGATGCAGTCGATCGGGGTGTCCGGGTGGACGACGACGGTCAGCGCGTCGGTCGCCACCTGGAGCTCGGTGTACTCCACCTTGTTCTCGGCGCAGACCGGGGCCTCCTCGTCGTCCTTGATCGGTCGCGACGCGTCGGAGATGTCGGTCTTGCCGGTGCAGAAGGCCTCGAAGCCGCCGCCGGTGCCGGACTGGCCGACCGTGACGTTGACGTCCGGGGCGCCGTCCTCCTTGAAGAACTCGGTCGCCGCGTTGCTCAGCGGGAACACGGTGGATGAGCCATCGATCTTGACGTTTCCGGACAGGCCCTCGGTCGAGGCTCCAGACTCGCCGCCACACGCGGCGAGGGCGAACGCCAGGGAGAGCGCGACTGCCGACGGTGCGGCCAGCCGGCGCAAAGAAGTGCGGATCACTGCGGTACCTCTCCAGGTCATGGAAGTCCTTGATGACAACTCAGAAAGTAGGTAGCGAAGGTGACGCGAATCGTCGTCGGAGGTGAACGAAGGATGAACGCGCTACGGCGTCATTTCGTCGGCTCCACGGACCGGAGACGGACATCACATGAACGGGCCCAAACACCACGCCTGGTAACGGCTCTCGCACGGTCAGTGGCAGCCTTCGGCGGCAGACCCGGAACCGATGGCGAGCCGGCGGTGTAGACAGTGCAGCAGGACACGATCGGAGCCGCTATCAGCACCGACCCGGATGGTCATGCCGCTGACCGCGCCGCCCTGGCCCGTGTGCTCGCCGGAGACCGCGACGCCTACACGGACCTGGTGCGTCGGCATGCCCCGGCGGCGGTGCGGACGGCGACGTTGCTTGGTGCGGGTGCCGACGCGGAGGACGTCGTGCAGGAGGCCTTCGTGAAGGCGTACCGGGCGCTCGGCGGCTTCCGGGCGGAGGCGGCGTTTCGGCCCTGGCTGCTACGGATCGTCGCCAACGAGACGCGCAACCTGCAGCGCACGACCCGTCGCCGGTCGGCGGTCGAACGGTCGCTGGCCGCGCAGGCTGCGAGCCTCCTGCCGGACCCCGAGGACCCGGTGGCGAGTGCGTTGTCGACCGAACGACGGCAGCAGCTGTTGCAGGCGCTGGACGGGCTGCCGGAGCCGCACCGGCAGGTGGTGGTCTGCCGCTACCTGCTCGACCTCGACGAGTACGAGACGGCGACCGTGCTGGGTTGGCCGCGGGGCACGGTCAAGTCCCGTCTGCACCGGGCGCTGCGCCGGATGCGGGCCGGTCTGGAACCGGTCGACGTGGCAGCACACCCCAAGGAGGTCGGTCATGGCAGCTGAGCATCTCGACGCCACGCTGGCCGCCGACCTGAGGCGTCTCGGCCGCGACCTCGCCGTACCCGTGCCGAGCAACGATCTGGCCGACCAGGTGCTGGCGCGGCTGGCCGATGCACCCGAGATCGCGGCGCCGAGCGCGTGGTCGCGGCTCGGTGCGGCGGCCCGGGAGCGCTGGCGAGCCATCGTGGCCGCCCTCCTCGCGCTCGTCGTGGCACTCCTGCTCACGCCCCCGGTACGGGCCACGGTCGCGGACTGGTTCGGGCTCGGCGGCGTGGTCGTACGCCAGGACCCGGACGCTCCCACCGGCGACGCCGCTCCGCCGCCAGCCGCC
>JBOHDE010000099.1:0-13601 GCA_050699035.1 Nocardioidaceae bacterium
ATGGCGAAGCACCGCCGCGTTGCCGAAGCCGGAGCGCGCCGCCACGGTCTCGATCGGCGCGTCGGAGCCCTCGAGCAGCCGCTCGGCCAGCACCAGGCGCTGCGATGTGACCCACTGGTGCGGGGTCGTGCCGGTCTCGGCCCGGAAGCGCCGGGCGAACGTTCGCGCCGACATCGACGCCCGGCGCGCCAGCTGGGCGACCTGCAGGTCCTGGTCGAGGTGCTCCTGCATCCAGGTCAGCACCGGGGCGAGTGTGTCGGCGTCGGGCATGGACACGGGGGTCTCGACGAACTGCGCCTGGCCGCCGTCACGGTGCGGTGGTACGACCATCCGGCGGGCGACGTTGACCGCGGCCCGGGCGCCGTACTCCTTGCGGATCAGGTGCAGGCAGGCGTCGAGGCCGGCGGCCGAGCCGGCGCTGGTGATGATCGGGTCGTCGTCGACGTACAGGACGTCCTGGTTGACCCGCGCCTTGGGGAACCGCTCGGCCAGCTCGCTGGCGAACAGCCAGTGGGTGGTGCAGTCGCGGCCGTCGAGCAGCCCGGCATCACCGAGCGCGAACGCTCCCGAGCACACCGACATGATCCTGGCGCCGCGATGGTAGGCGTCGCGCAGCGCCTCGAGGACCACCACCGGCGCGCTCCGGTCACGCGGCACCGCGGGCACGGCCACCAGGTCGGCCTCGGCCAGCCGGTCGAGCCCGTCGCTGACGTCGAGCGCGAACCCCATGCTGGTCGTGACGCGGCCGGGCTCGGGGGTGCAGACCGCGAAGTCGAAGGACGGGCCGCCGGTGTCGGTGCGGTCGACTCCCCACGCCTCACACAGCACCCCCAGCTCGAAGGGTGCGACTCCGTCGTAGACCAGTGCGGCGACCGTCTTCAGTGACATGGCACCGAGCATGCCACAGTCTTGGCAGTATTTCGAGGGACTCTGGCATTTCTGCCACTAGTGGCACGATATCGAGTGAGCAATAATTACTGCCATGACCACAGCACTCGCCCTCATCGCCGCCGTACTGATCGCCGTGTGGTTCGCGCGCCGCTTCGCGCGAGTCCTGTCCGGTGACGGCTACGGCCACAACCACCTGCCCTACCGGCTACGTGACTCCGACCCGTTCGACGGGCCGCAGCACTTCGCCGCCTGACCACACCCTGACCACACAGACCTCGGGGTACGACGCGGGGGAACGACAGGGGAACGACGAAGCCCCGCCCGGATGACCCGGGCGGGGCTTCGTCGTCGCAGAAGGTCAGCCGATCAGGTCACTGGCCGCCGGTGAGCTTCTCCCGCAACGCCTGCAGCGCCTCGTCGGAGGCCAGCGAACCCTCGGCCTCCTCCGGAGCGGACGCCGCACTCGCCGGTGCGCTCGGCTCCGAGGAGTACGACGAGGTCGTCTCGCCGGCCTCGGCGTCGGCCTTCGCGGCGTCCTCGATCTGCTTCTTGTGGGCTTCCCAGCGCTCGTGCGCCACGGCGTACTGCTGCTCCCACAGGGCGCGTGCCTCGTCGTAGCCGTCGAGCCACTCGCCGGTCTCCGGGTCGAAGCCCTCGGGGTAGATGTAGTTGCCCTGGTCGTCGTACGACGCCGACATGCCGTACAACGTCGGGTCGAACTGGTCGTCGGTCGCGGGCGCGCTCTCGTTGGCCTGCTTGAGCGACAGCGAGATCCGGCGACGCTCGAGGTCGATGTCAATGATCTTGACCATGACGTCGTCGTTGACCTGGACGACCTGCTCCGGGATCTCGACGTGACGCTCGGCCAGCTCGGAGATGTGCACCAGGCCCTCGATGCCCTCCTCGACCCGGACGAACGCTCCGAACGGCACCAGCTTGGTGACCTTGCCCGGGACGATCTGCCCGATCTGGTGGGTCCGGGCGAAGTGCTGCCACGGGTCTTCCTGGGTCGCCTTCAGCGACAGCGAGACGCGCTCGCGCTCCATGTCGACGTCGAGCACCTCGACGGTGACCTCGTCGCCGACCTGGACGACCTCGCTCGGGTGGTCGATGTGCTTCCAGGACAGCTCGGAGACGTGCACCAGACCGTCGACACCGCCGAGGTCGACGAACGCGCCGAAGTTGACGATCGAGGACACGACACCCTTGCGGATCTGGCCCTTCTGCAGCTGGGTGAGGAAGTTCTGCCGAACCTCGCTCTGGGTCTGCTCCAGCCAGGCACGGCGCGACAGGACCACGTTGTTGCGGTTCTTGTCGAGCTCGATGATCTTGGCCTCGAGCTCCTTGCCGACGTACGGCTGGAGGTCGCGGACCCGGCGCATCTCGACGAGCGACGCGGGCAGGAAGCCACGCAGACCGATGTCGAGGATCAGGCCGCCCTTGACGACCTCGATGACGGTGCCGGTGACGACGCCGTCCTCTTCCTTGATCTGCTCGATCGTGCCCCAGGCGCGCTCGTACTGGGCGCGCTTCTTGGAGAGGATCAGCCGGCCTTCCTTGTCCTCCTTCTGGAGGACAAGGGCCTCGACCTTGTCGCCGACGGCTACGACCTCGTGGGGGTCGATGTCGTGCTTGATCGACAGCTCGCGGGAGGGGATGACGCCTTCGGTCTTGTAGCCGATGTCGAGGAGCACCTCGTCACGGTCGACCTTCACGATAGTGCCGTCGACGATGTCGCCGTCGTTGAAGTACTTGATGGTCTGGTCGATAGCGGCGAGGAAGTCTTCCTCCGAGCCGATGTCGTTGACCGCGACCTGCGGGGTCGTGCTGGCCGGAGGGGCCTCGATGCTGCTCGTCATGTAGTAGGTGCTCCGAATGATGGATGGAGTCGTGCCTGCACGCGTGAGGACCGTTGGATCGCGGTTTGCCGTGGTGGCGACAGATTGCGAGCACGAGCCTGCTCTGTCCGAGGTCGCGCAGGCCCACAGCGCAGCGGTCAGTCTACGGCCGCCGCGCGATACGACGCAACGCGGGCCCTGTCAAGCCGAACCGGTGTGACTCCGGTCGGCCCACACTGGGCGTACGCGCTCCGCGAGGAGGTCGTACGCCCGCCTGGCGACGTCGTGCTGGTCGGCGCGGCCGGCGAGCCCGACGAGTCCCCACAGGTCCGCCGCCCGGGCTCGCTCGACGAGGTCGACAGGCGCCCGCGGCGCGCGCTCGGCGTACCCCTCGACAACGCTGTCGACGAACACCGGTGAGCGCTCGAAGCGGAGCAGGTTGCCCAGATCCGTGTACGGCGACCCGGCGTGGGCGAACTCCCAGTCCAGCACGCCGGTCACGGCGCCCGTCGTCGGGTCGACGAGCAGGTTCTTCGGGTTGAAGTCGCTGTGCACGAGGCAGTGCCGCACTCCCCCGGGCTCGTCCGCGAGCAGGTCGTCGGCGTCTCGTGCCAGGGCCCGTAGACCGGCCTGGTCCTCCGCGGCCCACTCGCTCAACGGGCCGGCCGCCTGGTGCTGCTCGACCCACTCCACCAGGTCGGTATCGAACTGTCCGACGTGCAGGTCGGCGTCGGTGAACTCGCCCTTCCGCCGGAACGGGATGCCGCTCAGCCGTGCGAGCACCGCGGCGAGGTTGGCGGCGATCACCCGGGTCTGGTCGTCGTCAGCCGTCGGCAGCAGCTCGTCGAGTCGCGTGCCGGGCAACAGCTCCGACAGCACGTACGGTGGCCCGGGGTCGTCGTCGGTCGCCATCTCCGGCGTCCGAAGGTCCAGCACCCGCGGCACGGGGACGAGCCCGCGCACCAGGTCGAGCAGCGCAGCATCGATGGCCGCCCGCTCCGGCTGCCGTACGCACAGCCGGAGCACCGCCTGCTCCCCGGCAGCGCCGACCAGGAACGTCTCCCCGCTGTAGCCGCCCGCCAGCGGCACCGCCTCGGCGCCCAGCATCCCGATCACGTCGTCCGTACCCACGTGCCCATCTTGTAACGTCCGCACGATGAACGCTCCTCACCGGTCGGATCGGCGCCATGTGTCGCCGGAGGAGACGGTGCGCGCCAACCGGCGCGACTGGGACCGAAGCGCCGACTGGTACCAGGACACGCATGGCGAGTTCCTCCGCGACGTCGGGTTCGTCTGGAGTCCAGAGGGCGTCGACGAGGCCGACGTCCGGCTGCTCGGTGACCTGGCCGGCCAGCGGGTGCTCGAGGTCGGCTGCGGTGCCGGCCAGTGCGCGCGCTGGCTCCGCAGCCTGGGCGCCGAGGTGGTCGGGATCGACCTGTCCTTCCGGCAGCTCCAGCACGGCCGGCGGATCGACGACGCCACTGGCATTGCTGTGCCGACCGCGTGTGCGACCGCCACCGCGCTCCCGCTCGCCGACCGCTCGTTCGACGCGGCCTGCTCGGCCTTCGGTGCGCTGCCGTTCATCGGCGACATCGAGGTCGCGCTCGGCGAGGTCGCCAGGGTGCTGAGGACCGGGGGTCGGTGGGTGTTCTCCGTGGTGCACCCCATGCGGTGGGGGTTCCCCGACGACCCGACCGAGAACGGGCTGACCATGGAGCGGCCCTACTTCGACACCCAGCCGTACGTCGAGGAGGACGACGAGGGCCGTCCGTCGTACGTCGAGCACCACCACACGATCGGCGCCTGGGTCCGCGCGCTCGTGGGGGCCGGCTTCGTGCTGGACGACATCGTCGAACCCGAGTGGCCGGAGGGTCACGACCGAGTCTGGGGTCCGTGGGGACCGGTGCGTGGACGGATGTTCCCGGGTACGGCGATCTTCGTGACCCGGCTCGGGTAGCTCCGCTCCTCGATCACAGCGGGTCGGGGCAGCATCCCGGGCTGGTCCGCCGCCACGTTGTCAGACGGAATCGACCACCTGCAGTCGGAACTGTCTGACAACTCGGCCGCGAGCACCATCAGCACCAAAGCGCGGCCATTGACAACGATGGACTAAACCGCTTTAGTCGACCTGTGCCCCCCGGTCGCAAACCCACCATCTCCGACGTCGCTCGCCGGGCGAACGTGTCCAAGGGAGCCGTCTCGTTCGCGCTGAACGACCGGCCCGGCGTGAGCGCGGCGACCAAGGCCAGGATCCTCGCCGCCGCTGCCGAACTCGGCTGGTCGGCGAGCTCGACGGCCCGCGCACTCTCCTCGGCGAAGGCGTTCGCCGTCGGCCTGGTCGTCGCGCGCGAGCCCGAGCTGCTCGGCGCCGACCCGTTCTTCGCGCCGTTCATCGCCGGGGTGGAGTCTGTCCTCGCACCGCGCGGCCAGGCGCTGGTGCTCCAGGTGGTCCCCGAGGGTGAGGAGGAACTGGCCAGCTACCGCCGGATCGCGGCCACGGCGCGGGCCGACGGCGTCTTCCTGACCGACCTGCGACTCGACGACCAGCGGCCCGCCCTGCTGCAGGAGCTCGGACTCGCCGGGATCGCCGTCGGCCACGCCCGCGGCGAGCGGGTTCTGCCCACCGTCGCGCTCGACGACCGGGCCGGGATCACGGCCGCCGTCGAGCATCTGGTCGCCCTCGGCCACCGACGCATCGCGCACGTCGCCGGCCCGACCCATTTCGTGCACGGCGCCGACCGCCAACAGGCCTTCGTCGACGCCGTCGACCGGGCCGGGCTGCCGACCCCGCCCTGCGTCGCCGGCGACTTCTCGGCGGCCGGCGGCGCGGCCGCGACCACCGAGCTGCTCGAGCTGCCGGAACGACCGACGGCGATCGTGTACGCCAACGACCTGATGGCGATCGCGGGTCTGCAGGTGCTGGCCGCGCGCGGCCTGTCCGTCCCCGACGACATCTCCGTGACCGGGTACGACGACACCGAGATCGCGGCCCACCTCGCACCGCCGCTGACCACGGTCGCCACCGACGTACTCAGCTGGGGAGCCGCCGCAGCGACGTCGCTGCTCGCCCTGGTCGACGGCACCGATCCCGGCGACGTCGAGCTGCCGGCCGCAGCACTGGTCGTACGGCACAGCAGCGGCCCAGCCCCGACCACAGCCCCGACCAGACGCAGCCGATAGCACACCGCCCACCACCACGGCACGACGAGAGGACCATGAGCATGAACCCGAGACGAACCGTCATCGCAGCCGGCCTGGCGGTCGCCTGCCTGACCGCGACCGCTTGTGGGGGCGGCGACGACGCCGGCGGCGGCGGCGCGAAGGAGAACACGGCGACCGGCCCGATCAAGATCTGGCTGTCCAACAACGAGGCCGAGATCAAGTGGGGCGAGGCGATGGTCGAGGCCTGGAACGCCGAGCACCCAGACGAGGAGATCACCGCCCAGGAGATCCCGGCCGGCAACAGCTCGGAGGAGGTGATCGGGGCCGCGATCACCGCCGGCAACGCGCCGTGCCTGATCTTCAACACCGCCCCGGTCGCCGTGTCGCAGTTCCAGAAGCAGGG
The DNA here is from genome assembly GCA_050699035.1 of Nocardioidaceae bacterium. Taxonomy (GTDB): domain Bacteria; phylum Actinomycetota; class Actinomycetes; order Propionibacteriales; family Nocardioidaceae; genus WHTB01. The sequence goes on from JBOHDE010000099.1 coordinate 6,295, forward strand.
CGGCCTGGTCTCGCTCAGCTCGTTCGAGGGCGGTGACGACTACATCGAGGAGCGCACCGGCGAGGCCGCCGAGCAGTACCGGTCCGAGGACGGCGAGCTCTACCAGATGCCGTGGAAGTCCAACCCGGTGATGATCTTCTACAACAAGGCGCTGATGAAGAAGGCCGGCGTCGACCCGGAGAACCCGCCGCTGGCGACGTACGAAGAGTTCCTCGCCACCAGCCAGAAGATCGTCGACAGCGGGGCCGCCCAGGCAGCCATCTGGCCCGCGCCGAGCAGCGAGTTCTACCAGTCCTGGTTCGACTTCTACCCGCTCTTCGCCGCCGAGTCGGAGGGCCAGCAGCTGGTCGAGGACGGGGAGGCCCAGTTCGACTCCGACGCCGGTCAGTCGGTCGCGGACTTCTGGAGCCAGATGTACGAGAAGGGGCTGTCGCAGAAGGAGGCCTACAACGGCGACTCGTTCGCCGACGGGAAGGCCGCGATGGCGATCGTCGGGCCGTGGGCGATCTCGGTGTACGGCGACAAGGTCGACTGGGGCGCTGTCCCGGTGCCGACGTCGTCCGGAGCCCCGGCCGAGGAGGTCTACACGTTCTCGGATGCCAAGAACGTCGCGATGTACACCGCCTGCGAGAACCGCGGCACCGCGTGGGAGGTGCTGAAGTTCGCCACCGGCGAGGAGCAGGACGGCGCGCTGCTCGAGCTCACCGGGCAGATGCCGCTGCGGCAGGACCTGCCCGGCGCGTTCCCGGAGTACTTCGAGAAGAACCCGACCTACACCACCTTCGCCGAGCAGGCGGCACGCACGGTCGAGGTGCCGAACGTCCCGAACTCCATCGAGATCTGGCAGACCTTCCGCGACGGTTGGTCGGAGTCGGTCATCTTCGGCAAGACCGACCCCGCCAGCGGCCTGGCTGACGCGGCCGAGGAGGTCAACGGCCTCGCCGGGCAGTCATGAGAGTTCCGAACGAGGGGGCGACCCCGTCGCGGCTGACGGCCCTGCTGGGCCGTCAGCCGATCGGAGGCCTGCTGGTCGCGCCGTACGTCATCTTCATCGTCGCGGTCTTCGCGTACCCCCTGGGCCTTGCGGTGTGGATGAGCTTCCACGACTACTTCTTCACCGCACCCGGTGTGCCGGTCGACCGGCCGTTCGTCGGGTTGGACAACTACGTCGCGGTGCTCAAGGACCCGGCGGTCCGGCAGGCCTTCGGCAACATCGCCGTCTTCCTGCTGGTGAACGTCCCGCTGACCGTTGTCACCGCACTGCTGCTCGCCAGCGGGCTGAACGGGGCGGTTCGCGGGCTGACGTTCCTGCGCGTCGCCTACTTCATCCCGTACGTCACGGCGAGCGTGGCGGTCGTGGGCGTGTGGCTGTACATGTTCACGACCAACGGTCTGGTCAACGAGGTGCTCGGCCCACTCGCCCCGGACCCGTCCTGGCTGGTCAACGAGAGCCTCGTGATGCCGAACATCGCCGTGTTCGTCGCATGGAAGCAGCTCGGCTTCTTCGTGCTGCTTTACCTTGCCGCGCTGCAGAACGTGCCGAAGGAGCTGTACGAGGCGGCGTCCGTCGACGGCGCGTCCCGGCTCTGGTCGTTCCGGGCCGTGACCGTGCCGGGCGTGCGCCCGGCGACCGTCCTCGTGGTCATCCTCGCCACGATCACCGGCGCCAACCTGTTCACCGAGCCGTACCTGCTGACTGGTGGCGGAGGGCCCAACGGGGCGTCCACCTCGCCGGTGCTGCTGATGTACCAACGCGGCATCGAGCAGGGCAACCCGGACACCGCGGCCGCCATCGGCGTGCTGCTGGTGCTCGGCGTCGGCCTGCTCGCCCTGGCCAACCGGCGCTTCGTGCGAGGGGACTGAGATGACCGAGCTCGTCGACCCGGAGGCCCCGGTCCGGACGGTGCCCGCCGCGACCGCACCGCCCCGACCTCCCACCAGGATCGGCTCCGCGCTGCGCACCACCTTGCTCGTGGCCGGCGCCGTCGTCTTCCTGTTCCCCTTCTACTACATGCTGCTCGGCTCGTTCCAGGCCGAGCCGGACCCCTCGCCATCGGCGCTGCTGCCCACCGGCAACCTGACGCTGGACAACTACCGGCAGATCGACGAGTCACTGAACCTGCTGCAGTCCTTGGCCAACTCCGGGATCTTCACCGGCGGGGTGATCCTCGGCACCGTCGTGTTCGGGGTGCTGGCGGGGTACGCGCTGGCGCGGCTGCACTTCCGCGGCCGCGGGTCGCTGTTCGCGATGGTCCTGCTGATCCAGGTCGTGCCGTTCCAGCTGCTGATCATCCCGCTGTACGTCATGGTGGTCCGGACCTACGGCCTGGCCGACAACCACCTCGGCATCATCTTGCCGTACGCGATCAACACGACCGCCGTGTTCGTGTTCCGGCAGTTCTTCCTGCAGCTGCCGGACGACCTGTTCTCGGCCGCCCGGATCGACGGCGCCGGGGAGCTCCGCATCCTGTGGTCCGTCGCGCTGCCGCTGGTCAGGCCGGCGTTGCTGACCGCCGTCCTGCTGACCTTCATCGGCCCGTGGAACGAGTTCCTGTGGCCGTTCCTGATCACCAAGGACCCCGACATGCAGCCACTCGCGGTGTCGCTGGCCAACTACATCAGCACCATCTCCGGCGAGGCGGCCAACCCGTACGGCGCCATCCTCGCCGGTGCCTGCGTGCTCGCCGCACCCGCCATCGCCCTCTTCGTCGTCTTCCAGCGACACTTCACCTCGACCGACCTCGGCTCGGGTGTGAAGGGCTGACCATGTCCACACCGCAGATGCAAGGAGACTCGATGCACCCCGCCCCACCCGCGCAGTTCCCGCTCGGCCCGTTCCGGCCGTACGAGAAGAACCCGATCCTGCGCCCGCGCGGCACCAGCTGGGAGTCCGGCCACGTCTACAACCCCGCGGCCGTGGTGAAGGACGGGCAGGTCGTGCTCCTCTACCGGGCGCACGCGGACGACATCGTGTCGCACGTCGGGCTGGCGACCAGCGACGACGGCTACACCTTCGACCGTCGCCCCGACCCGGTGCTCAGCCCGAGCGAGGCGTACGACGTGCATGGGTGCGAGGACCCACGGGTGACCGAGGTCGACGGGACGTACTACCTCACCTACACCGGCTGGGACGGCGACGCCGCGGTGCAGCTGTGCCTCGCGACTTCCACCGACCTGGTGACGTGGGAGAAGCACGGGCCGATCTTCCCGGAGTTCAACACGTTCCGCCCGGCGGCCGATGCGCCGACAGGTCCGTGGAGCAAGGCCGGGGCGATCCTGGGGACGCCGATCGACGGCCGTTACCTGATGTACTTCGGCGAGGGCTCGATCTACCACGCCTGGTCAGACGACCTCATCCACTGGACACCCGGCTCCAACGACGAGCCGATCATGACGCCGCAGCCCGGCACGTACACGTCCTTCCTGGTGGAGGTCGGTCCGCCGCCGATCATCACCGACAACGGCCTGATCCTGATGCTGCACAACGCGGCGGTCAAGAACGGCGACGGCTCGGTGCGCTACACCTGCGGGCAGATCCTGTTCGACCCGGCGCGTCCCACCGAGATCCTGGCCCGGATGGACCGGCCGTGGCTGGAGCCCGAGACGTTCGAGGACACCCACGGGCTGGTGTCGAACGTGACCTTCGTCGAGGGGCTGGTGTTCTTCGAGGACGCCTGGTTCGCGTACTACGGCCAGTCCGACTCGACCCTCGGCGTCGCGGTCCATCGGGTCGGCGACACGTACGCGCGACCGGCATGACCGCGACCGTGCCGTCGACCGAAACCCACCGGCAGGCCTGGCTGGCCAGCGCCGCGCATCGACGCTGGCTGGAGGCGGAGACCGACCACCTGCTCGGGCTGCTCCCGGCGGCGGTCGACCCGCGCGGTGGGTTCGGCTGGCTCGACGCGCAGAACCGGCTCACGCCGGGCCGTCCGGCCGAGCTCTGGATCACCTGCCGGATGACCCATGTCGCCGCACTCGGCCAGCTCCGCGGCCGACCCGGCAACACCGCCCTGCTCGACCACGGGGTGCGAGCTCTCGACGGCCCGTTCGCCGACCAGGTGCACGGCGGGTGGCACGCCGTCCGACCCGACGGGGCGGCCTCGGCCCAGGTGAAGGGCGCGTACGAGCACGCGTTCGTCGTACTCGCGGCGTCTAGTGTGTGCGTGGCGGGACATCCGGGCGGCCCGGCCCTGCTCGATCGCGCGCTGGCGGCGCTGCTCGAGAGGTTCTGGGAGGACGACCACGGGCTCATCGCCGACCGCTGGGATCCGGCCACCGGTCGCCTCGACCCCTACCGCGGCGTGAACGCCAACATGCACACCGTCGAGGCGCTGCTCGCGGCGTACGACGTGACGTCCGACCGCTCGCACCTCGACACCGCGTTGCGGATCACCACCCGCGTCGTCGACGAGTTCGCCCGCTCGCACGACTGGCGGATCCCCGAGCATTTCGACGCCGCGTGGAACCCTCGGCTCGACTTCAACCGGGACACGCCGGCCGACCCGTTCCGGCCGTACGGCGCGACCGTCGGGCACTGGCTCGAGTGGTCGCGGCTGTGCCTGCAGCTGCGCGCCTCCCTCGGCCCCGGTGCCGCGCCGGACTGGCTGCTGCCTCATGCCCGCAGCCTGTTCGCCGCTGCGGTCGAGCAGGGCTGGGCCGCCGACGGTGCGCCCGGCTTCGTCTACACGGTCGACTGGGACGGGACGCCCGTCGTCGCCGAGCGGATGCACTGGGTCGCGGCGGAGGCCACGGCAACGGCCGCGGCGCTCTGGCTGGAGACGGCCGAGCCGGAGTACACCACCTGGTACGAGATGTGGTGGGACCACATCGACACGACGCACCGCGACCACGAGCGGGGCGGTTGGCACCACGAGCTCGACCGCGACGGACGGCCCAGTTCGACCGTCTGGTCAGGCAAGCCCGACCTCTACCACGCCGTCCAGGCAACCCTGATGCCGCGGCTGCCGCTGACGCCGACGTTCGCGACCGCACTCGCCCGCGGCCTGTTGCGCGACTGACTCTCCGGGCCGGTCAGCGGGTCACGGTCGCGAAACCGCCCGGCGCCAGCCGCACCTCGACCTCTGCTCCGGACACCTCGTCGGCGTACCAGAGCCGGCCGTCGGCGCGGTACGACCGCACGACGCTGTCGTCGCCGGGCGCCGCCTCGACCATCCGGCGCTGCACCTCTCGTGAGGCGTTGCTCAGCAGCGTCGCGCCCGCGTCGGCACCGGACAGGGCGAGCCTGGACACGACCGGCCGCAGCAGCAACGCGTCGAGCCGCGCCGGCGGTCGGTCCTTGCCCACAGCATCGACCTGGAGTACGCCGGCCGATCCGGGCAGCTCCTCGCGCAGCGTCACCGGCAGCAGCGCGCCGGGCGCCTCACTGACCCCCTGTGCGCCGGCCCGCCCGGTGTCGACCGAGCCGAGCTGCCGGCCGGCGCTCGTCCAGCGCAGCTCGGTGGCCCGGCGCGTGTCACGCCGGTCGACGACCGCGGCAACGAGTCGCGGGCCGTCGGCCTCGGGGACGGTCCAGCGGGCCGTCGCACCGGGGTCGAGCTCCAGGGCCGAACCGCTCCAGCCTGACTCCCCGGTCCATCCGGGGTCCGGAGTCACGACGCGGCCCGGCCCGTCGACCTCGCCGGCCTCCGCCTCGACCACGGTCACCCCGTCCTGCCCGTCCTGCGACGTGAGCCGCTGCGCCGCGGCGGCGAGGTCGGGTCGCTGGTCGAGGGCGAGCATCGAGAGCTGGCCGTGGATGGTGGACTCGGCTCCCGAGTTGTGGTTGACGACGCCGTCACCGTTCAGGCCGTCGAACGTGCGACCGGTCTCCGGGTCGTACATCTGCTCGCCGGCCGCGTTCGCGCCGAAGTACCACGACGCGGTCAGCGGGACCAGCTGCTCGAACCCCGGAGCGTCGCTCGCGTCGGCCACCGCCAGCAGGGACCGCAGCCGTGAGTCCACGCCGTAGGCGATCTGGGTACGGTCGGCCGGCACCGGCAGCCAGCCGTTGACGGCGCCGGTCGCCGTCAGCAGGTACGGCGTGAACGTGCCGGAGTCGCGCACCGCCGAAGCAAGCAGCTGCGGGCGTTCCAGGACCGAAGCGCTGGCCGCCAGCGCGGCCGGCATCTGCGACGCCCAGGCGTGCCACAAGGACCGGGAATGGGTCCACGGCAAGATCGCGCCGTACGGGAAGGTGCGGGAGTCCCCGGCCGACATCGCAGCGACGCCCTCGGCGTACTTGGCGAGGGCTGTCGAGGCTCGCTGCCGCGCCGCCCGGTCGCGGCCGCCGGCCTCGACGTACGCGGCGAGCCCGAGCATCGCCTCCGCGGTGGCATCAGCGCCGTCGACGATGAGCCACGCCGGCACCCGCGCACCGTCGGACACCTCCCAGCTCCCGTACTGCGCCAACGACTGACGCTCGACGGCGCCGAGGGCGAGGTCGAGACGGTCGGCCAGGAAGGTGGCGAACGCGGGGTCGTCCTCGGCGAACGCGGCGTAGCCCTCACCGAGCGCCCAGATGGTGCGCGCCAGCCAGTACGACTCGGCCGAGTCGCTCGGGTCGGGTAGCTCGACCGGCTCGGGGCTCGGGTTGAGCGTGCCGTCGGGCTGCATCCACAAGACCACGTTGCCAGCGTTCGGACCATCGACCGTCTGGAGGTAGGTGACGGTCCGGAGCAGCTGGTAGGCGCGGTCGCGGCTGTGCGCGTCGCCATGCTGTCGCCAGTGCCGCAGGTAGACCACCGAAGCGCGGGTCAGATCGTCGGCGTTGTAGGCGCCCTGGCCCCAGGTGTCGGTCGCCGGGTCGTAAGGCCCGCCGCCGATCCGTTCGTAGTGGCCGTCGGCGCGCCGGTCCGCGTAGGTCCAGAGCGCACCGAGGTCCGGCTCCTGCTCGATGCGGTAGGTCGTGTGGCTCGCCGTCGGCGTCGGGCGCACGGTGTCGGAGAGGAAGTCGAGGTGGTCGAGGTTGGCCAGTGGCGCAGCGGCCGGTTCGGCGGTTGGGAGGGTCGCCGCGGCCGGACTCGGCATCGGTGCGGAGAGCGCCAGACCCATCGTCAGGCTCGTCAGCGCGACCACCAGTCGGCGGGGGACGGCACGGGTCAGGTGCATGGGTCTCTCCGATCAGGGGGTGGCCCATCTGAACCGGTTTAGTTCCGTTAAGTCAAGGCCTGGCGGTCGAGGGCTGCGCCCCACTTCCCGCCGAGGTTGCCGATGCTGCCCAGGACCTCCGTCGAGGATGGGGCGGGTCAGTGGCCGGCTTCGTGCCAGGAGGCGCCGACGCCGACCGAGACGTCCAGGGGTACGGC
>JBOHDE010000100.1:0-13304 GCA_050699035.1 Nocardioidaceae bacterium
GCGAGCACCAGGTCGCGTACGGACGTGGGCTCGACGGTGCCGTCGGGCACCGGCAGGCCGGGGTCGGAGCTGAGCAGCACCGGCCCGTCGTCGGGGTCGGCGGGCAGCCGGCCGTGCGAGCCGCGGACGCAGGACGGGTCGAGCGGTACCACCTGCATCGTGTACCGCAGCCCGACCTTCTTGCGAAGAAGGTACGACGCCGCCCGCGGCTTCACGAACCGATCGGCCGGGTCGAAGAACAGCTCGGCCGGGTCGTACCCGGGCTTGCGGTGGATCTCCACGGCCCGGGCGAAGTCCGGCGCGGCAGCGTCGTCGAGCCAGTAGTAGTACGTGAACCACGCGTCCGGCTCGGCGACCAGGACCAGCTCGCCGGACCGCTCGTGGTCCAGCCCGTGCGCGGCCTTCCCCGCAGCGTCCAGCACCTCGCCGACGCCCGGCACCCCGGCGAGCAGCTTGGACACCGTCTCCAGATCCGACGGGTTGGTGACGTACACATGGGCGACCTGGTGGTCGGCGACCGCGAACGCGCGCGAGGCCCACGGGTCGAGGTACTCCATCCCGTCCTGGGTGTAGACCTCGAGCAGCCCCTCACGACGCAGCACCCGGTTCACGTCGACCGGCCGGGACACGTCGGTGATGCCGTACTCCGACAACGCGATCACGGCCGCGCCGGCGGCCGCGGCGTCGTCCAGCAGCGGCGCGAGGACGGCGTCCAGCTCGGCGGCGGCCCGGACGGCCTCCGCCGACGAGGCGCCGTAGCGCTGCAGGTCGTAGTCGAGGTGGGGGACGTACGTCAGGAGCAGGTCCGGCCGGTCCGCCCGCAGGATCCGCCGGGACGCCTCGACGATCCACCGGGACGACGTGATCCCGGCGGTCGGACCCCAGTAGGTGAACAGCGGGAAGTCGCCGAGCTCGGCGGTCAGCCGGTCGTGCAGCTCGACCGGGCGGGTGTAGCAGTCGGGCGCCTTCCGACCGTCGGCGTAGTAGATCGGCCGTGGCGTCACCAGCAGGTCCGTGTCGGCACCCATCGCGTACCACCAGCAGACGTTGGCGACCTGGTACGACGGGTCGGTGCGACGGGCGACGTCCCACACCTTCTCGCCCTGCACCAGCCGGTTGTGCTGCCGCCACAGGAAGACCTCGCCGAGGTCCCGGAAGTACCAGCCGTTGCCCACGATGCCGTGCTCGGCCGGCATCCGCCCGGTCAGGTAGGTGGCCTGTGCGCTGCAGGTGACGGCCGGGAGTACGGCACCCAGCGGACGCGAGAAACCCTTCTCTGCAAGGCCTTGCAGCCGCGGCATGCTCCGCAGCAGCCGTGGGGTCAGGCCGACCACGTCGACCAGCACGACCGGTCTCGTCATCCGACCGGCTCCAATCCGAGCGAGACCAGCCGGTCCCGCAGCCAGCCGAGCTCGCCGGCGATCCCGGCCGCGAGCTCGGCACCGTCACCCGGCCGTTGCCGCTCGGGCAGCACCGACCAGGTGTAAGTCTCCGACTCGAGGTGGTGGGTCCGTGGGTGCGCACCGCCGACCAGCTCGGTCAGTGCGTCGGAGAGCACGTCGGTGGTGGCGGTCAGCGGCGGCTGCGGGGCGGCGTGCACGGGTACGTGGAAGTGCACGCGCCATGGTTTCCGGCCGGGCAGGCGGCGCCGGGCCGCCGGGTCGAGCGTCTCGGAAAGGTCGTCGACACCGCGCAGCCGGCGTCCGCCGCGCTCTCTGGTCTGGTGCAGGAACCGCGGCTCGGCGAACTCGGCAAGGAGCACCCGCGTCTCGGCGTCGGTCGGGTCCGGCACGTGCAACGCGGCCGAGACCTGGCTCTTCACCACCGAGACTCCCGCCGCGTCGAGACCGGCGAAGACCTGCGCCGGATCCTCGAACTGCACCGCGAGATGACAGGTGTCCACGCAGCCGCCGACCCGGTTGAGGACGCCGTGGCGCACGCTGTCGTCGTACGCCGAGAGCCAGTCGGCGACCTCGGCGTTCGTCTCGATCACGCAGCCCGGCTCGGGCTCCAGCCCGACCCGGATCACCTGGCCGGTGCGCTGCTCGACCTCCTGCAGCCGGTCGGCGAGCTGCGCGACCGCGTCCCGGGCGTGCCGATCTCGGTCGGCGTACCAGGGGGTGCGCCAGCCGAGCGGCAGCGTCGAGATCGAGCCGTACGCCGCGTCGGCCGGCATCAGCTGGGCGAGCACCTCGACCAGGTCCAGGGTGTAGGCGAGCCGCTCCGGCTGGGACCAGTCCGGCAGGTACACCTTCTTGCCGACCACCTCGTCGTGGAAGCCGGCGTACGGGAACCCGTTCAGCGTCACCACTTCCAGGCCGCAGTCGTCGAGGGTGCCGGCCAGCCGCTTCAACGACCCCGGGTCACGGGCCAGCAGGGCGGCAAGGTCGTGGGCGAGCCACAGCCCGACGCCGAGCACCCGCACGCCGAGCTCGGCTCGGACGTCGGACGCGCAGCCCTCCAGCTGGGCCACCACCCCGTCGAGTTCCTCGGCCGGGTGGACGTTCGTGCAGTACGCCAGGTGGACGGTCGATGCGTCGGGATGCCGGAACCTCATGACGCCCTCGCGCCGCGCAGGATCGAGTTGCCCTCGAACGTCGCACCCTCGTCCGCGTTGGCGCCCTCCAGCTCCAGCCGGCCGGACTGGCCGAAGAACGCGACCGGGTTGCGCCACAGCACCTGGTCGACGTCGTCGTCGCTGAAGCCCGCTGCGAGCATCGCCTGACCGGTGGCGTAGGTCCGCAACGGGTCTGACTTTCCCCAGTCCGCGGCAGAGTTCACCAGCACTCGCTCGGTGCCGTACTCGGTCAGGATCGCCACCATCCGGTCCGGGTCCATCTTCGTGTCCGGGTAGATCGAGAAGCCGCGCCAGCACCCGGAGTCGGCGACCTCGGCGACCGTCAGCTCGTTCAGGTGGTCGACCACGACCATCGACGGGTCCAGACCGGACTCGTGGACCACCTCGAGCGTGCGGGTCGTCCCCTTGGCCTTGTCCCGGTGCGGGGTGTGCACCAGCACCGGCAGCTCGAACCGCGTGGCCAGCTCGAGCTGGGTGGCGAACACGTCGTCCTCCTCCGGGGTCATCGAGTCGTAGCCGACCTCGCCGACGGCCACCACGCCGTCCTTGGCGAGATACCGCGGGAGGATGTCGAGGACCTCGCGGCAGCGCGGGTCGTTGGCCTCCTTCGGGTTCAGCGCGATCGTGCAGTGGTGCCGGATCCCGAACTGCGAGGCCCGGAACGGCTCCCACCCGACCAGCGAGTCGAAGTAGTCGACGAACGAGCCGACGCTGGTGCGCGGCTGCCCGAGCCAGAAGGCAGGCTCGACGAGCGCGCGCACCCCGTGGGCGGCCATCGCCGCATAGTCGTCGGTGGTGCGTGACGTCATGTGGATGTGGGGGTCGAAGATGCGCATCAGTCCTCCTGCTTCGCGAGGTAGTCGTGGATGTCGACGGGTATCTCGCGTCCGGCCGCGGTGCGTTCGGCGGCGAAGTCGGTCATCATCTGGGTCAGGTCGGCGTCTGCCCGGTCCGGCAGCCCGTCGACGAGCTCGAGGGGTACGCCGCTGAAGACGCACTTGAGGACGGCCTGGCGGAACGCGTCGGCGTCCAGCTGCGCGGTCGCATAGGGACCGAGCGCGGCGGCCAGCAACCGCTGGTCGTTGGTCCGGATCGCGTCGGCGAGAATCGGCACGGCGCGGTCGCCGAGCAGCTCGGCCACCTCGTCCACGGCCAACGCCCGCAGCGTCGCACGTTTCTCCGCGGCATCGCCGTACCGGTAGACCTCGGTCAGCGTGGTCGACAGGTCGTCGGCCGGCACGACCTTCACGAGCGCCGCCAGCAGCAGCGCCCGCGCGGCCTCGTCCACCGTCCAGGCGTCGTCGACCGCGTCCCGGCCGACGTGGCGGGCAACCGCGGGGAACACCTCGCCGAGCAGCTCCGGTTGCCGGACCACCTCGTCGCGTCGACCCGCCAGCCAGGCAGCGGCCTCGGGCGCGAGCCGGCCGTCGAGCTGCTCGTCGAGCCAGCTGCTTGGGACCGCTCGGGACCGGCGAAGGTCGGTCATCGGGAAGCCTCCTCAGCCATCCGCAGGAAGTCGATCGACTGCCGCGCCGTCGCGGGTGCCGCGTGCGAGTGCCGAGGCAGCTCGACGGAGACCAGACCTTGGTAGCCGCACTCGCGAAGGGCGCGGAGCGCCGCCGGGAAGTCGACCTCGCCGCTGCCGAGCTCGAGGTGCTCGTGCACTCCGCGGCGCATGTCGTCGATCTGGACGTTCACGAGGTACGGCGCACCGATCGCGACACAGGCCGGCGGCGGCAGCGGCTCGTTGCAGCGCAGGTGCCCGATGTCCAACGTGAGCCCGAGCGTCTCGCTGCCCACCTCGGCCCGCAGCTTCAGGTACCCGGCGAGGTCGTCGACGAGCATGCCCGGCTCGGGCTCGAACCCCAGCCGGACTCCACGGTCGGCGGCGTACCCGGCGGCGTGTGCGCACCCGGTCACCAGCCGCTTCCAGGCGTCCTCCGGCGTGACTCCGGCGGGCAGGTTGCCGGACCAGAACGACACCGCCTCGGCGCCGAGGTCGGCGGCGACGTCGACCGCCCGCTCCAGCAGCTCGACCCGCCGATGCGCGCCGTCGGCGTGCAGCAGCGTCGGCTCGTGCTTGCGCATCGGGTCGAGCACGTACCGCGCTCCGGTCTCGACGACGACCGATAGGCCGAGGTCGGACAGCAGGGCGGCAGTCTCGGCGGTCCGCCGCGCGAGGTCGGGCGCCAGCGGGTCGAGGTGGGCGTGGTCGAGGGTCAGCGCGACCCCCTCGTACCCGAGGTCCGCGATCACCGTCAACGCGTCCGCGAGCCGGTGGTTGGCGAAGCCGTTGGTGCCGTACCCGAACCGCAGGCTCATGTCGGCGACACCTTCCGGGCGAGCGCCCGGGCCAGCGGCAGTGCGGCGACCAGGCCGGCACCGACCGCCGGCTTGCCGCCGCGCGCGCACCAGGCGGCCTGCAGCGGAACCAGGCCATGAATCCCTGCGCCCACCGCCGCCCGCAGCCGTCCGGCGGTCGGCTCATTCGTCGCGGCCAGCTGGGCCGGCGCCACCGAGCCCGCGAACAGCGCGGACAGCCCGGCCGTGACGAGCCCGGGTACGCCACGGGTGCCGGCGACGGTCCCGACGGTGATCGCCGAGGTGACGGCGAGTGCAGCCCGCGCAGGTCGCGCCGTCGCGCCGTGCACCTCGCCGCGAGACATCGCGGTGATCCCGATGACATGCGCGCCGACCGCCAGCGCCGGCGCCCGGGCCTTGCGCCGCGCCGAGCCGGCACCGACCAGCACGTCGAGAGACCGGGCCGCCGCCATCACCACCGGGCCGGCCGGGGTGTTCTTCGCGCCCAGGTCGTACGACCATGCGGTTACCGCCAGCGCCGCCGAGGTGCACAAGGCGGGTCGACCGCCGGCGACCCCGGCGAGGCCGAGAGCGGTTGCCGTGAGCCCGACCGCCACGGCGAGTGCGGTCCGCTCCGGCACTCGCCCCGACGGGATCGGACGCTCGGGCCGCTCGACGGCGTCGACGTCGCGGTCGGCCCAGTCGTTCAGCGCCATCCCGGCCCAGTAGAGGCAGACCGACGACGCGGCAAGGCCGGCGGCGCGGCGAGGCCGGAGGTCGCCGGCGGCCACGGCACCGGCGAGTACGTCACCGGGGACGGTGAGCGCGGCGGGAGCCCGGACCAGCTCGACCAGATCGCCCGTCAGCACTCGCGGACCCACCGCAGCAGCTCGTCGTACTGTCGGACCAGCGAATGCTCGGTCGAGTCGACCGGGTCCTTGAAGTAGAAGCCGAGGAACGGCATCGCGCCGACGTGGCCGCGGTCGAGCGCCGCCGCGGACAGTCGGGCGAGGTCGAGCACCAGCGGCGCTGCCAGCGCGGAGTCGCAGCCCTGCCAGGTGAACTGCATCGTCATCCGGACTCCGAGGAACCCGGAGAAGACGATGTGGTCCCACGCCGTCTTCCAGTCGCCCATCGGGTCCACGTAGTCGATATGCACCTCGCCGGCGACGTCTCCGATCAGGTCGCTGAGTCCGCGCTCCTTCGAGGTGTTCTTCGACTGGGCGGTGCGCGGGTCGGCCAAGGTCGCACCGTCGCCGCCGCCGAGCAGGTTGGTGCCGGACCAGGCATGCACCTGCAACGCCCGGGCGGAGAACATCGGCGCCAGCACGCTCTTCACCAGGGTCTCGCCGGTCTTGGCGTCCTGACCGCCGTACGGCAGGCCGCGGTCGGCCGCCCACTGCCGTACGGCCGCCGGCCGGATCGAGTTGGACGGGGTGAAGTCGACGTACGACGCTCCCGCCTCGAACGCGGCGAGGGCCGCCAGCGAGCTGGCCGCAAGGACGTCACCTCCGCCGGTCAGCGCGTGGCGGAGAGCGCCGACGTCGTCGTGGCTCGGCTGATGCGGGTGCGGCGCCTCGGTGGAGGCGACGTTGATCGCCGCCACCGACTCGAGTGCGTGCCGTTCGGCGAATGCGCGGATGTCCGCGGCCCACTGCTCGACCTGCTCGAACTGACTGACCTGGCGGTCCATCACGGTAACCACATCGGGCTCGGTCGCCGCGAGATCAGCCCGGACCAGGGACTCGATGCCGTGCGGCAGCACGCCCCCGGCGACCAGCGACTCCAACCGCTTCGTCAGCGGCGTCTCGACGATGTCGTGGCCGCCGAACACGAGCTGGTCGGTCGGCACCAGCCCGGCGCCGGCGAAGGCCGGCGTCTCGGTGACCAACCCGACCGGTGCGCCGCCGTGCCGAAGCGCGGCCGCCCCAGCGATCGTCGTCGTCGCGACCGACCCACGTGCGCCGAACAGCCAGACCCCCACGCGCCGCTCTGTCATGGGACTCCTCCTCCTGTCCGACGACGGGTGGGACGTCGGACTGCGCTCGGTCGGCTGGTCTCGTCCGAACGGTCAGCCGGGCGTGGTGCGTCTGCGCCTCCCGGTCGTCTGCTGCGCGGTCGCGGTCATGCGAGCTGCTCGCGGACTTCGGTCATTCGAACCCGGGGATCGTGAGAGAACACGTGGTCGCTGATCATCCGCACCGCCCCCAGCACGCCGGCCGAGTCACCGAGCTCGGTGAGTACGACCGGCAGGTTCCTGGTGGCCAGCGGCAACGACCGGCGGTAGACCGTGCCGCGGATCTCCGCCAGCAGGGCGCCGCCGAGGTTCGCCAACCCGCCGCCGATGACGATCATGCCGGGGTTGAAGAAGCTGACCATCTTGGCCAGCACCTCGCCGATGTGCCGGCCACCCTCGCGGATCAGGTTGACCACCACCGCGTCTCCGGCGGCGGCGGCCTCGGCGACATCGAGCAGCGAGAGGCTGCCGTGGTCGGCCAATCGTTCGGCGAGGTAGGGCGACCGACCCGACTCCGCGGCGGTCAGCGCGTCGCGGCGTAGGGCGAAGCCGGAGAAGAACGCCTCGAGGCAGCCCACGTTTCCGCACGCGCACAGAGGGCCCTGGTCGTGCACCTGGACATGCCCGATGTCGCCGGCGGACCCGTCGACGCCGCGGTGCACGTGGCCGTCGACGAAGATCCCGGCTCCGACCCCGGTGCCGAGCTTGACGAACAGGAAGGTGCCGACGCCCCGCGCCGCGCCGGCGTGGAACTCGCCGACCGCCATGATGTTCACGTCGTTGTCCAGCAGGGCGGGACAACCGAACTCGTCGCTCAGCCAGTCCCGGACCGGGTACTTGTCCCAGCCCGGCATGATCGGCGGCACCACGGCGACACCGTCGGAGAAGCTGACCGGACCGGGCACTCCCGCGCCGACACCGGCCAGCTGGTCGACACCGGTCGCGCCGCAGAGGTCGCGGAGCATGGTGCTGGCGGTCTCGAGCACGACCTCGGGCCCCTTGCGGATGTCGATCTCACGCTGGTCCTGCTCGAGCACGGTGAGCCCACCGTCGGTGATCGCCACGTTGACCGAGGTCGCACCGAAGTCGATCCCGGCGAACCGCAGGCCACCCCACAGCCGCACCAGCGACGACGGGCGGCCACCGCGAGACGCCGCCTGGCCGCCGTCCTCGGTCAGCCCGGAAGCAGCGAGCCGGTCGAGCTCGACCGCGACCTTCGACTTCGACAGCATCACCGCGTCCGTGAGCTCGGCCCGTGACAGCGGTCCGCGGTCACGAAGCAGGCGGAGCAGCCTCGCCTGGTTCAGGTTCTGCACTTTGCCTTGCGCGCTCGTCACGCACGGGTCTCCCGTCTGCCGCGGACCTCGTCGTTGCCTCATGACGGTAGTCCCCCTTCGGCCGAGTTGGAAAGAAGTTCAGTCGCCCATACCGGGTCCTTCTTCCACGTACTGGTCAAAGTGGCCGTGCTGGGTAACGACGTGAGTGCACGGTTGCCGGGCGACTTTGACCAGAGAGTGGATGAAGTTTGGAATTTCCCGGCACTAACTTCTTCCCAACACGGTCGAAGTGGGTCTACCGTCTCTGTTCAACGGTGGTCGGGGTGACTCACATCACACCGGACCGTTGCCCGCAGCAGACGGGAGACCGCGCGTGACCACGACGCAGCGCTTGATCGCACCCCTCCGGCCTCAGTTGGGAGCAGAACGATGAGACGATCCTTATCCCTGTGCGCGATGTTGATCGCCGCGCTCGTCACCGCACTCTTAGCGGCCCCCGTCGATGCGGCACCCGTCGATGCGGCGCCGGGTGCAGCGGCGCCGAAGGCGGCGGACTTCCGCGTCTTGGTGTTCTCGAAGACAGCGGGCTTCAGGCATGACTCGATCCCGACCGGGATCGCGACGATCCAAGAGCTCGGGCGCGACAACGGGTTCGTCGCCGTGCCGACCGAGGATGCGACCGCGTTCAACGACGACAACCTGAGCCAGTACGCCGCGGTGATCTTCCTGAGCACCACCGGTGACGTACTCAACGCAGACCAGCAGGCGGCGTTCGAGCGATACGTCCAGGGCGGCGGCGGCTTCATGGGCATCCATGCCGCGGCCGACACCGAGTACGAGTGGCCGTTCTACGGCGAGCTCGTCGGTTCCTACTTCCAGTCGCACCCGGCGATCCAGCAGGCGACGGTCAAGGTCGCCGACCGGGTACATCCGTCGACGAAGCACCTGGACGACCGCTGGGTACGCACCGACGAGTGGTACGACTACCGCGCGAACCCGCGTGGCGACGTGCACGTGCTCGCCACGCTGGACGAGACGACGTACGAGAACGGCTCGATGGGATCCGACCACCCGATCGCCTGGTGTCAGGACTTCCAGGGCGGGCGCAGCTGGTACACCGGCGGCGGCCACACCAAGGAGAGCTACGGCGAGGTCGACTTCAGGAAGCACCTGTTGGGCGGCCTCAAGTGGGCGGCGGGCGACGTAGCGGGTGACTGCGGCGCGACCGTCGAGTCCAACTACGAGAAGGTCACCCTCAACGACACGCCGGGCGAGCCGATGGGCCTCACCGTGCTGCCCGACGGCCGGGTCCTGCACACCACCCGACCGGGCGAGGTGCGGATGCACGACCCCGAGACGCAGACCAACTCCGTGATCGCCGAGTTCGACCTCTACACCCACGACGAGGAGGGCCTACAGAGCATCGCGATCGACCCGAACTTCGCGAAGAACAAGTGGGTCTATCTGTACTACTCGCCGCCGCAGGACACCCCGGTCGACGACCCGTCGACGCCGGGCGTCAACGAGGGCAACGCACCCGACGAGGGCACTCAGGCCGACTGGGACCGCTTCAAGGGCGACATCTTCCTGTCCCGCTTCAAGCTCAACGGGAACGAGCTCGACCTGGCCAGCGAGCAGCTGATCCTCAAGGTGCCGGTCGACCGCGGCATCTGCTGCCACGTCGGCGGTCACATCGACTTCGATGGCGACGGCAACCTGCTGCTGAGCACGGGCGACGACACCAACCCGTTCGCGTCGCAGGGCTCCACGCCGATCGACGAGCGACCCGAGCGCAACCCGGCCTACGACGCGCAGCGCACCGCGGCCAACACCAACGACCTGCGCGGCAAGCTGCTGCGGATCCACGTCAACGCCGACGGCTCGTACTCGAGCCCGAAGGGCAACCTGTTCCAAGGCGACGGTGAGGACAAGACGCGGCCGGAGATCTACGCAATGGGGATGCGTAACCCGTTCCGGATGGCCGTCGACCGAGAGACCGATGCGGTGTACCTCGCCGACTACTCGCCCGATGCGGGCCAGCCGGACCCGGCGCGCGGCCCGGCTGGTCAGGGCAAGTGGACGGTTATCCGCGAGGCGGGCAACTACGGCTGGCCGTACTGCGCGACCGCCGAGCTGCCGTATGTCGACTTCGACTTCGCAACCGGCGAGTCCGGCGCGCCGTTCGACTGCGCCGCGCCGGTCAACGAGTCACCGCACAACACGGGGGTACGCGAGCTGCCAGCGGTCGAGCAACCCGACGTCTGGTACTCCTTCGGCGCCTCGACGTCGTTCCCGGAGCTCGGCACCGGCGGCGTTGGTCCGATGGGCGGTCCCGCCTACGACTTCGACAAGAACCTCGCGTCGGAGACAAAGTTCCCGGAGTACTGGGACGGCGTGCCGCTGTTCTACGAGTGGACCCGCGACTACGTCAAGGAGTTCCGGCTCGACGACGACGGCAACCTGCTCAAGATCAACCCATTCCTGCCCAGCACCGTGTTCGACAACCCGATGGACATGGAGTTCGGGCCCGACGGGTCGCTCTACGTCCTCGAGTACGGTGACGGGTTCTTCAGCGAGAACCCCGACGCCCAGCTCGCCCGGATCGACTATGTGAAGGGCAAGCGGCGGCCGATCGCGCAGGCGAGCGCCACCCCGACGTCCGGCCAGGTTCCGCTGGCGGTGCAGTTCTCCAGCGACGGGTCGAGTGACCCCGACCCTGGCGACAGCATCCGCTTCGAGTGGGACTTCCAGGGCGACGGTACGGTCGACTCGACCGACGCGAACCCGACCTTCACGTACACCCAGAACGGTGTCTACGAGGCCGGGCTGACCGTCACCGACTCGTCTGGCAAGACCGCGGTCGACACGGAGACGATCACGGTCGGCAACACGGCGCCGACGGTCACGGTCGAGGCGCCGGTCGACGGCGGGTTCTTCGAGTTCGGCGACCAGGTGGCGTTCAACGTCAGCGCCGAGGATCCCGAGGACACCTCGATCGACTGCGCGAACATGGAGGTCTCGTTCATCCTCGGGCACGACGAGCACGGCCACCCACTGTCGACCGCGACCGGCTGCGAAGGCGTGATCCAGACGGTCAGCGACGGCGGCCACGGCGACGACGCCGACGTCTTCGGCGTCATCTCTGCGACCTACACCGACATGGGAGCCGGCGGCGTACCCGCGTTGTCCGGTACTGACGAGGTGATCCTGCAACCCAAGCGCAAGCAGGCCGAGCACTTCACCACCAACCAGGGAGTGCAGACCGAGACGACCGGCGACACGCAGGGCGGTGGGTTGAACATCGGCTTCATCGACCACGGCGACTCCGTCTCGTTCAAGCCGATGAACCTGCAGAACATCACGTCGCTGAACTACCGGGTCGCGTCCGCCGGCACGGGTGGCCGGGTCGAGATCCACGTCGACTCACCGGACGGACCGCTGATCAGCACGTCGCCGCAGATCCCGGTGACCGGAGGGTGGCAGACATATGTCGACGTCAGCGCGTCGGTCACCGACCCGGGTGGGACGCACGAGCTGTTCTTCGTGTTCGTCAACAACCCGGGCGACGGCGGGCTGTTCAACATCAACTGGATCGACTTCGTCGGCCAGGGGGTGAGTGTCGAGTAGCGAGCCGCGGCGAGGCCCCGACCCCTGCGGCCGGGGCCTCGTGGCGCGCGACGTCACTCGGTGGGCGACTCCACCACCGCGGTGTTCTGGCCGGCCACGATCTGCCAGGTGTCGCCGCTCCTCCGCCAGACATAGCTCGGGCTGCCGAAGGGCCACTCGGCCGCCGGCCGCCCGTCCGCGTCGACATACGCCTGCCGGACCCCGGTCAGCGCGACGTCGGGGTGGATGAAGAGGATGTGCTGCACCTCGATGTTGACCGAGCCGGTCGCGAATGCACCGGGTAGCACCTGCCGGGTGAACTCGGCGATCTCACTCAGGCCGATGAGGCGACGTCCTGCTCCGTTGACCCACACGGCTGAGTCGTCGAAGAGGTCGAGGAAGCCGTCGACATCCTCCTGGCGCTGGCACCGCTCCAACGTAGCGACACGTTCGATCAGCGCATCCGTGTCGATGGAGGGTGCGTCGGGCGGGTGGACGGTGACGACTGTGGTCGCAGATCTCATACCAGAACCCTAGAAGTTCAAGCTCGGTTGAAGTCAACTGGATGCCGCCTTGCCGAGGTCGTGGGTGAGTCCGCGGCGGTCGCAGAGGTAGAGGCGCGCAGGAGTCGCCGTCCATGGCGGCCATCTGAGGAGAGCGGCCACATCCCGTACCATATGAGAACCAAACTACCCTTCTGCCGAGGACCGTGCGTATGGCTGCCAGATCAGCGCAGGATGCCGAAGCCGCCCGACGACGACGGCGGTTGACCGCGGCGATCAAGGAGTCCCTGCGCGAGATGAGCAACCAGCTGTCGCTGCTCAACAGCCAGGTCGGGGCGCACGTCGAGCTCAAGGCCGTCGACTTCGACTGTCTCGAACTGATCAGCCGTCATGGTTCCCTCAGTCCGAGTGCCCTGGCCCGACACGCCGGGCTGCACCCGGCCACTGTGACCGGCATCCTCGATCGGCTTCAGCGCGGCGGCTGGGTCGTCCGCGAGCGCGACCCGGAAGCGTCCGATCGTCGCGCCGTCACCGTGCGCGCGCTCCGCGACCGGAACGCCGAGCTGTTCGAGCTGTTCTCTGGGATGAACTCCTCGATGGACAAGATCTGCGCTGAGTACGCCGACGCCGAGCTCGAGCTCTTCGCCGACTTCCTGCGCCGCACCACGACGGCGGGTCGTGCGGCGACCGACGAACTGGCCGACAGCTGAGGCGACTCGGTGTCGCCAGCGGATGGCGCCAGCGTCTGGCGCCAGACCGGGATCGCTCAGTCGGGCGTGCCGTCGGGGTCGCCGTTCTGGCGCTGGCGAGGAACCTCGCCGGCGAGGAGTGCACGGACCTCTGACTCGCGGTAGCGGCGGTGCCCACCGAGGGTGCGGATCGAGCTCAGCTTCCCTGCTTTGGCCCACCGGGTCACGGTCTTCGGGTCGACCCTGAACATCGCCGCCACTTCGGCCGGCGTCAGCAGTGGTTCGGAATCGCTGGCTCTGTAGGCCATCGAGTTGCCTGCTCTCCTGTGGATC
>JBOHDE010000101.1:0-13262 GCA_050699035.1 Nocardioidaceae bacterium
CGGACGATCGTGGCGAACGCGCCGCTGACGCTACGCCGGTACAAGGAGATGACCACGAAGGGCTGGGAGCTGTCGGTCCACGCCGCGCTCCGCCTCAACGTCGGGCCGAACCCGTACCTCAGCAAGGACCGTGAGGAAGGAATCCGTGCCTACGTGGAGAAGCGAGAGCCACGGTGGGAAGGTCGGTGACGGACGGGTCACGGTTGGTTGCGCCAGCCCTGTCGGCCGAGGGCGAGTCCGGCCTGGAACCGGCTGGTGACGCCGAGGCGGCGGTGGATCGCGGTGATCCGTCGGCGCACTGTCTGCGGTGACACGCCGAGCTGGTGGGCCATCGCCTCGTCCTTGAGCCCGGCCGCGAGGAGCGTGAGGACGGTGTTCTCGTCCGCCGTGCCTGGACTCGTGTCGGTTGCATGGTGGTCGAGCTGCACGTCGGTGCCGCGTTCCCAGTAGATGTCGAAGAGCACGACGAGCGCGTCGAGCAGGGCGCAGTTGTGGACGACGAGGCCCGCATCCGTACCCCCTTCCGCATCCATGTGAGTGGGTACGAGGGCTGTGCGTCGGTCGAACAGGGCGAGCTTCAGCGGGAGACGAGTCACCACCCGGGCATGTTCGCCGAGCTCGGTCATCCGCCGGACGTGTTCGAGGATCCCGGGATGGCGTAGGGCGTCCTGGTCGTAGATCACCCGTGACGTCACGCCGTGGTCGAACAGCGCAGCCTGCAGGGACTCATCGTCGTCCACCCGTGGTTGGGCGACCGGCGGTCGCATGAAACCCTCCAACGAGCCGCGAGTGGCCCGCTGCAGCTGCATCCATCGTTCGACCACGGCTTCGCGGCTGGTCAGGATCTCGACGAGCTCGGTGGCGCGGAGCTGGGTGGGCGGGGTGCGGAGCAGTCCCATCAGCTGCGGCACGTCGAGACGGGCCTGGCTCAGCTCCTCCTCACGGGCGCTAATGAGTGCCTCGACGACGATGTCGGGGGGAGCGGGTTGGAACCGCGCCGGGGTGCCGCCCCGTCGCGTGATCAGCGCCTTGCCTTCGAGCTCGGCGAGGACGGCGCGTAGCCGTCGGTCCCCGACGGCGGAGAGTTCGCGCAGCTCGGCCGTGGTCGAGCCGGGGCAGGTCAGGAGCACGCGGTAGAGGTGTTCCTCGTCGCTGCTGACGCCCAGGGCGCCGAGCACTCGATTGTTCGTCACGCCATCACCTCCTGTGATCACTTGTGCTCAACGGTAGCTATTGGTCACGCGCAGTCATTGAGTGCGCGAGCCGGCTTAGGAGAGTCTGGGGCCCAGACCGGTCGGTGCCGTCAGAGATCCGTTCGGAGAGTGGATCCGCTTGCGGTCCGACGACGAGAGTCGTGGAGGGATTCTGATGACGGGTCGACGACTGACGAACACCCTGTCGAGGCGACCCGCCAGGTCGGCTGCTCCGGTCATCGTGGCGGCCTTGCTGGTCCCGGCGATGATCCCCGCGCTGGTCACGGCGCTGGTCACGTCGTCACCGCCGGCGGTCGCCACGACGGAGCGGGCGGGCGCAGCCGCTGACCTCGCCGGCATCCACACCGTCACGCTGATCACGGGCGACCGAGTCAGCCTGGAGGTGTCGGCCGACGGGACGCAGGCTGCCACGATCTCCCCGGCACCGGGTCGACACCAGCACGCCTTCCAGGTCGACGAGCGCGACGGGCACCTGTTCGTGGTCCCGGCGGACGCCGTCGCCGCGATCGCCGCCGACGTCCTCGACCGTGACCTGTTCGACGTGACCGACCTGGTCCGACACCACCTGGCCGATGCCACCAGCACCGACCTGCCGGTCATCCTCGGGTACGAGGGCGGCACCAGCCGGCTCGCCGCGGTCCGTCAGGCGGAGGCGCTGCCCGGCGTCGAGACCCAGGTGTCTCTGGAGAGCATCCGCGGCGTGGCGGTCGAGGTCGAGAAGGACGCCGCGGCGAGCTTCTGGCGCGCTGCGACGTCACCGGCGGCGGCCGGGCCCAGCTTGGCACCACGACTGGACGCTGGCATCGCGCGAGTCTGGCTGGACGAGCCGGTGCGGGCCGCAGACGAGACCAGCGCGCCGCAGATCGGCGCCCCCGCGGCCTGGGACCTCGGTTTCGACGGCACCGGCACCACGGTCGCCGTGCTCGACACTGGCATCGACGTCGGACATCCGGACCTGGCGGACCGGGTGGTCGGGCAGATGAACTTCAGCGCGTCCGACATCGTCGGCGACCGCTTCGGGCACGGCACGCATGTGGCGTCGATCGTGGCCGGCACCGGTGCCGCCTCCGGTGGTCAACGGCAAGGCATCGCCCACGACGCCCGGCTCCTCAACGTGAAGGTGCTGGGCGACAACGGGACCGGGCTGACCTCCGACGTCATCGAGGGCGCCGAGTGGGCCGCCCAGCAGGGCGCGGATGTCGCCAACCTCAGCCTTTCGAGCGAGCCGACGGACGGGACCGACCCGGCCGCGCAGGCCCTCAATGCACTCACCGACCAGTACGGCATCCTGTTCGTCTGCTCGGCCGGCAACATCGGCCCCGGCGAGTCGACGGTGTCGGCGCCCGGGACCGCGGACGAGGCGCTCAGCGTCGGCGCGGTCGACAGCTTCGATGCGCTGGCCGGGTTCTCGTCGCGCGGACCCCGGCTCGGTGACTTTGCCATCAAGCCGGAGATCACCGCACCGGGCGTGCTGATCACGGCCGCCCGGGCGGCCGGAACCAACCGGGGGATCCCGGTCGGCGAGCACTACACCCGCCTGTCGGGTACGTCGATGGCCGCTCCCCATGTCGCCGGCGCGGCCGCCGTACTCAAGGAACAACACCCCGAGTGGGGGCCGGCCCGGCTGAAGGCGACACTGACCAGCACCGCCGAGACCAGGCCCGGACCTTCGGTGTACGAGCAGGGTGCTGGCCGGGTCGACGTCGGCCGGTCCGTGACCCAACGCGTGTACGCCGACGTCGGCGTCGTCGACCTCGGCTACTTCCCCTGGCCCCACGACGACGCGGATCCGGTGACGGAGACCGTCACCTACACCAACAGCAGCGAGGCCGCCGTGACCCTCGAGGTCGATGCGGACGTCCGTAGCAAGGCGGGCGACCCGGTGCCGACCGGCATGCTCACCCTCAGTGCCACCGACCTGGTCATCCCTGCAGGCGAGGCGAGGGCCCTGGAGGTGACGGTCGACCCGTCCATCGGTGCGGAGGGGCGGTATGGCGGTCACCTCACCGCCACGTCGACGGCGGGCGTCCGGCTGGTCACAGCCGTCGGCTGGAACAAGGAACCGAGGATGGTGACCCTAACCGTGAACGGTGTCGGCCGCGACGATCGCGCGCCGAGAGGTCTCAGCCGGGTCGACGTGATGGACCTGGACGACAGCCGTAGCCTCACCAAGAGCCAGCCGTACGACGAGGACGGCACCGCAACGTTCCGGCTGCCGGTCGGGAGCTACAGCGTCCTCAGCTACCTCGTCACGTACGACGAGCCACAGCGGTACCCGGTCGACGCTGCGTTGATGGGCGACCCCGAGATCACCCTCGACGAGGACACCACGCTCAACCTCGACGCCGACCAGGCCAGCGAGATCGTGGTCGACGTGGGACGGAAGACGGAGCAGACCTCGGTGAAGCTCGGCTATTACCGGAAGCCCACCGCCGGGCCGGCCACCATCGGCGGCATCACCTTCCCCGCGCTCGATCTCCAGCTGTCGATGCAGCCGATGGCGACGGTGGCGACCGGCGAGTTCGAGGCCACCTCGACGTGGTCCCTCATCCATCCCCAGCTGGCAGCCCGGGTGGTCGGCGAGGACCCGCTCGCGCTCGACCCCAACCACGTGACGCTGTCCGGAGGCGTCGACGGTCGCCAGACGCTACCCCTGGTCGCGGTCGGCGACGGCCAGCCCGACGACTACGCGCAGGTCGACGCGGCTGGCAAGATCGCGCTGGCTCGCTGGGACTGGGACGACGACAGCGTCACGCGGATGGCCGCCGCGGCCACCGAGGCGGGCGCCGCCGTACTCCTCGTGTACCACGACCAGCCCGGGCGGCTGTTCCGCAACGTGACCGGCGCCGAGTTGCCCGTCTTCACAATGACCCAGGCCGAGGGGCACGCGCTCCTCGAGCTACTCGCCGCGGGGGAGGTGCAGCTCGCTCTCGACGGCACCGCGGCCAGCCCGTACGTGTTCGACCTGATGCTGGCCGAGGCCGACGACGTACCCGACGTGTTGTCGTACCAGCTCCGTGCCGACGACCTGGTCACGATCGAGAACCAGTTCCACGCCGACGAGAACGCGGTCGGCCGGGAGTACTTCGAAGTACGTCACGCGTGGCGTCCCTACCAAACCGGCACGGCTGCGTTCAGTCGACCGCTGACGACACCGCTCGCGCGGACCGAGTATGTGAACCTCGGCGACACCCGTTGGCAGCAGGGCCTCTCCCAGCGTGGCGGCAGCGAGTCCTTCCGCGAGCCGCAACGGCTGACGTACCAGGCTCGTGGCACGATCGACATGCACTGGTTCAAGCAGATCATGCGGCCCAGCGCCGACGAGACCGAGTTCGGTCCAGCGGCCGCCCGCGAAGGCGACCAGCTGAGGACGAGGCTCCCACTCGTCGTCGACTCCGACGGCCATTGGTCGTCGTCCGACAACCGCGCCGACCTGGCCACCCTCCGGCTCTATGACGGCGACCAGCTGCTCGGCCAGTCCACCTCGTGGAGCAGCCGACTGCCGATGCGCGCGCAGCCAGCCGACTACCGACTCGAGATCGAGGTGGAGCGCCCGCCGGTGTGGTGGGCGAGCCCCACCCGGACGGTCACCGAGCACGAGTTCCGGTCCCAGCCCACCGGCGAGGCATCGACAGTCCTCCCGCTGCTGCGACTCGACTACGACCTGGACCTGGACCTCGCCAACCGTGCGGCGGCGCCCCGGCTGTTCACCTTCGCCGTGCACATCGACCATCAGCGGGGCGCCGTGACCGCACCGATCGACGGTCTCGAGGCCGACGTGTCCTTCGACGACGGACAGACCTGGCAGCCGTCGCATCGGGTCAAGAAGGTGGCCAACGGTCAGTACCGCGTGACCGTGACGCACCCCGTTCCTAGCGAGACGTCCGGGTACGCGTCGTTGCGGCTACGCACCTGGGACACGGCCGGCAACCGCCTCACCCAAGAAGCCATCCGCGCCTACGGACTCTCCGACGGCCGTTGACTGGCGCGTTCGGTAGGGACAAACCGGACGTGAGGGCTACGCAACGCGCCAGTCAATGAGGTGGAGTGCCGGTCCGGGTCGTCCATCGCCGTAACCGACGAGTTTGCGGCTAAAGGCGGCTGGCGACAGCAAAGTCGTCGGTTACGACCGTGACCTCGTTACGACGCGCTCAACCCACTCACACATCTGTCAGGGAGCCGAAATTTTCTCGATTTTTCTTGTGGGTAAGGTGAATCGGGACGCTGGACTGTCGGTGGTGTCTGGTCTGATGGGGTCATGGAACCGTCCGTGCAGCTGGTGTTGGATCGCCTCGACGAGGTGTTCGACGCGGTTGCGGTGCTGCCGGTGGACGACCGGGTGCGGGTGCTGGATGTGGTGGTGGGTCGGGTCCAGTCGAGGCAGGCCGACGCCGTCGGTGTGTTGGCCGGGTCGTCGGTGTTGGCGGCGTCGGGGTGCCGGACGGTCGGTTCGTGGGCGCGGCTGCAGCTGCGGCGTGGCACGAGCGGGTTTCGGCTGGTCCGGCGGGCGGCGGTGCTGCCCGACCTGCCCGAGGTCGCTGCGGCGTTCGCAGCCGGCGCGATCACCGACGAGCACGTCGACACCTTGGTGCGGGCGACCCGGCTGTGCGGGCTGGAGACGGTGCAAACCCACCAGACCACCCTGGTCACGCTCGCGAAGGCGGCGTCGGCGAACGAGGTGCAGCAGGCGGTGGAGGTGCTGGCCGATCTGGTCCGGCCCGACCGCGACGCCGACCTGGTCGCCGCCCTCGGCGGCCGCCGGGTCACCATCGCCGGCCTCGGTGACCTGGTCCACGTCGACGCGTTGGTCGAGCCCGCTCTCGGTGAGGCGTTGAAGACCGCGGTCGAGGCCGGCGCCGCCCACCCACCCGGCGTTGCTGCTGACGGCCGGACATTGGCGCAGCGCCGCGCCGACGCGTTCGGTGAGATCGTCCTCGCGGGCATAGCCACCGGCCTGTTCGGCACCGACCGCGACACCGACCGGACCGACGCGAGCGACCGGGATATCGACCGGACCGACGACACCGGCTCGGGCGGCACCGACACCACCGGCGGCACCGGCCGGGGCCGGCCACCCACGGGCGGGCGTGGCAGTGGTCGTGGCTCGGGCCGGCTGCGTCCGCAGGTCGCGGTCACCGTCACCCTGGAGACCCTGGCCGGGCTGCCCGGGGCACCGAAGGCGCTGCTGGAGCACTTCGGCGTGGTCCCGACCCCGACGCTGCGGCGGCTGGTCTGCGACGGCGACCTGGCCCGCGTCGTCCTGCACACCGCCAGCGGGCTCCCACTCAACGTCGGCCGGTCCAGCCGGCTCGCCGTGAAACGCCAACGCCGGGCCCTGGCGGTGGTGTTCCGCTGTTGCGTGTTCCCCGGCTGCACGGTGCCGTTCCGGTTCTGCGAGATCCACCACCGCGACTGGTGGTGCCGCGGCGGCGACACCGACCTGGCCCTGCTGCTGCCGTACTGCTGGACCCACCACCACTTCCTCCACGAGGACGGCTTCACCGTCACCCACCACCCCGACGGCAGGCTCGTCCACCACCGCCCCGACGGCGCCGCCATCCCCGACCCCGACCACCACCTCAAGACCGCGGTCGACCAACTCACCCTCGACCTCCGCACCACCCCACCGGCGAGCAAGAACCAACGACCCCCACCAGCCGCCTGAGCGGCTACGGCCGCTCCAACTCCCGGGTCGCGTGGTCACATCAGGACCGGCGAAGGCGGTCGTGGGCGTAGCGTCGACCCGCAACACTGGGAAGAAATGACCGGCGGAAGGTTCCCTCTCCGGGCCGGACGGTTGCCGGTGCCCCGGGCGTGGTCTGGTCCGGTCCGGTCATGCGATGACCGTCGTAACCGACGAAATTGCGGTCGTCGGTCGCGGTTGACAGCAATCTCGTCGGTTACCGCCGTGGGCGCACCCTTCCGGTCACCCGGCCCTCCGGCTCACTGCCCGGCGGGATCGATGAGGACGTACACCCGGTGCTGCGAAGAGCCGCCTGAGGTCGGCCCGTTGACCCTTACGGATGGGTGCCGAAGGCGCGGATGATCTCCTGGTCGAGACGGTTGCCGTCGCCGTCCCAGGCGGACACCTTGATCGAGACGTCGCCGTCCGACCTCGGGCCTGGCAGGAAGCGCACCCGGAAGTCGCCGTTGCCCCGGTTCTGCACCACCCGCGAGTTCCGCCACGTCTGGCCGTCATCGGTGGAGAAGGCCACGGTGAGGCCGTCGACCGCCGCCGCCTCGGCCCCGATCTGGTGGCGGACGTGCAGGTCGAGCCACGACGCACCCGGCGTGACGAGGCGGTTCCGCAGGTTCAGCGGGATGTCGTAGTCGACATGCAGGAGCGGCAGGACCGCCGGCTCGTCCGCTGCCGTACCCGGGCTCTGCACCGTCCACGCGGTGCGCGTCGCCACCGATCGCCGGGCCCAGTCGTGCTCAGCGGTCGAGGTCGTGTCGAGCTCGAGGCGGAACTCGTGCGGGCCGGGGTCGACCGGGTAGTCGCCGCGACCGCTCGGGTCGGAGGCCAGCAGTGCGTCGTCCTGGTACAGCCGGAAGGCCGTCGCGAAGCCGGGGAAGTAGAAGGACAGGCTGGAGTGCCCGACCTCGGAGTCCGAGAGGGGGTACGGCAGGAGGTCCAGCACGTCGCCGGCACGGACACTCGGTAGGCGGGCCTGACCCTCGACCACGCCGTCTCGGAAGGTGGGGTGGAACGGGCTCCGGAACCAAGTCTCGGTCACTCGTTCCTCGGGTGCATAGGTTCGAGCAGGCCCGAACATCCGGCCGATGATGGGGCCGTTGGGCTTCTCGGCCTGGAGGACGTCGAGCTCCCACCGTGAGTCGTTGGCACTGACGAAGTCCGTGCGCTCCAGCGGTACCTGGAAGTGGCGGGCGAATGCTGCCGAGCCCGCCTGGTACGGCCGCCAGTGGTGCCGGAACTCCGCGTACGGGACTTGCTCGGCATTGGCGTGGAAGTCGTTGTCCACCCGGGCGAACTGCTCCTCCAACGCCTTGTCGTCGATGACGTACGCCAGGTCGTCGGGGATGGTCTTCAGCTCGACGTACTCGGCGTCGAACAGGAACGCGCCACCGAACCCCTGCTCCGGGTCGGTCAGGATGTGCCGGGTCGAGAACTCGAGCTCGCCCTCGCTGACAGGTTCGGTCGGCGCCGCGAACGCTGCCCAGTCGGGGAAGCTGATGCTGTGGCTCGCGGCCACGCCCTGCGTATCGCGCCGCATGTAGGTCACGGTCACGTTCGGCAGGCCGTCGTCTGGGTACGCCGCGTCATGGGTCCGCACGTCCACCGAGACCGGGTTGGCCGCCCTCCCGTCCAGCACCACCGTGGTGTCCTCGGTGACCTCCACCTCCGGGTCGCCGACCAACGCGAACTCGGACCGCGGCGGAGGTTGGGTCGACTCGTCGTAGGTGTACATCCCGCCCATCACGTTGTACGTCCCCGGAGGTACCCGAACCGACGCCGTGCCGTCGACGAAGCCGGTCGAGAACGCGTTGAACTTTTCGATGTCGTCGACGTTCGTGACGTCCACGAAGGAGCTGAGCGCCGCCGGGTCGCCGTCGTGCGCGATTCCGTGGACCGTGATGTCGTAGCGCTCGGACTCTTTGTAGAACCCGACCCCGGTCCGAACGACGACGTCACCTCCCGAGGCCGTGACGTAGCCGCCGTACAGCCCGAAGGCGCCGACCGCGGGGTCGACGGTGACCGCGACGTCAGCGGTGCCGCCGGCGGGCACGGTGACCTGCTCGGCGCCGAGCTCGAGCATCCCGTCGGCCGGCGCGTTGCCGTCCTCGTCGGTCACCTCGACCGCGAGGTCCAACGTCACCTGCTGGTCGGTCAGGTTCCGGTAGGTGATGGCCCGCGTCACCGGCGCGGTGTCGGTCTGCGGGTACGGGAAGTAGCCCATGCTCAACGAGCCGGACGCGGCGTACACGTCCTGGTCGACCGCACGCGCCAGGTCGACCCGGCCACCACCTTGTTGGAAGACGGTGAGGTCGCCTGGCTCGCCGGTGGAGGCGAGCGCGTTCTTGATCTCCGGTGCGGTCCATCCCGGGCGCTGCTGACGCAGGATCGCAGCCGCCCCGGCGACATGCGGGGTGGCCATCGAGGTGCCGTTCAGCGAGGTGTAGCTCTCGTCGACCGGCGTACCCAGGCTCGTCCCGCCAGCACGCGCGGCGACGATGTCGACGCCGGGCGCCGTGACATCCGGTTTCAACGCGAAGTCGCCGGCGCGCGGGCCGCGGCTGGAGAACCCGGCGAGCAGGTCGCTCTTGTCGACTGCGCCGACGGTGAGCGCGGCGTCGGCCGCACCGGGCGTGGTGACCGTCGACTCGCGGGGTCCGTCGTTGCCGGCCGCGATCACGAACAGCGTGCCGTACTGCTCGGTGAGCTGGTTGACCGCCTTGCTGCCGGGGTCGGTGCCGTCGGTGTAGAAGCCGCGGACCCCCAGGCTCAGGTTGACGACGTCGGCACCGTTTTGAGCGGCCCACTCCATTCCCGCGATGACGTCGCTCACCGGACCCGACCCGAAGTCACCGAGCACCTTGCCGTTCAGCAACGTGGCGCCAGGGGCGACACCCGTGTATTGACCCGCCGAGGCCGCGCCGTCACCGGCAACGGTGGACGCGACGTGCGTCCCGTGTCCGTGGCGGTCGTCGGTGGTGGTCGAGTCGGAGAAGTTGGCCTCGGCGACCACCTTCCCGGCCAGGTCCGGGTGCTCGGAGTCGATGCCGGTGTCGAGTACGGCGACGGTGACACCGGTGCCGTCGTAGCCCTGCGCCCACGCAGCAGGTGCTCCGATCTGCGGCACACTCTCGTCCAGCGCCGTCTCGACCTGCTCGTCCAGCCACACCCTGTCGACGCCAGCCAGTGGCCCGACCCGGTCCGCCTCGCGGCTGGCCGATGGGCGTGCCGCTGCCCACCAGTCACCGCTCGGGGCCACGGTCGCGGCGACTGCGTCGATGCTCGCCAAGGTGTCCGTGGACGTCAGCCCCGGCACGGCGGTGCGTTGCCGTGCCTGCGGCACCCCGGCGTACTCGACGATGACCGGGATGCCGTCGCTGTAGTCGTACTCGGAAAGCTTGCTGACATTGAAGAGCTCGCGGTCGAGGACGCCGGAGCTGACCAGTCGATGTGCATCGCCCGGGACCACATAGAGGTCGTCGTGGAGCTCCAGCTGGTGGAACTCCGGTGACTCGCCACCGCGGTCGGCCGGCTCGATGGACACCGCCAACCGTCCGTCGGAGAAGGTCTCGACCTCGAGCTGGTCTCCCGTGACGAGCGTGATCCGGTCGAGGTCGCCCGGCCGGCTGCGGGTGTCGGCCGCCTCCGACGCCGAGGGTTCGACGTCCACGCCGGCTGCCTGCGTGACAGCGAGACCGAAACCGAGCGGCAGCAGGAGCGCGCCGACCGAGAGGAGGGATGGCAAGGCGTGGTGCAACGACTTGGCCGTCATGAACCCGCACGCTAACAACCAGATGAGCCTTGGACGGCCGTCGTGACTGGCGCATCTGCGCCGTTAACACAAGTACGCCACCCGTGGTCGGCGGTGCTGGGGGTCGGCGGCTGACGCCCACCGACCCCCTGCGCCCTATGTCCTCAGCTGAACTGGTTGGGCAGGAGTGGTTGTGACACGCCCTGTGCGCCCACCAGACCGAGAATTGTCATGAACTGCTGTTGTGGCCCTTGGAAGGCATTGGTCGGATCGAAGCACTCTTCGACGGAGTGAGTTCTCTCCGCCACACCGCCACCGCGAAGGGTCACTGAGGGGATGCCGAGGCTCATCGGGTAGTTGGAGTCGGTGCTGCTGGGACCACCCAGGATCGGCTCGAGCGCGATGCTTTGCGCCCCAGCCCACCCGGTCTGCACGATGAGTGCGTTGTCCGGCTGGGTCGCTGCTGGGCGATCTCCCACCAGCTCCTTGGTCACGGTGATCTGGTCGCTGTCCCAGCGCTTGTTCTCCTCCACGACCGCATCGTCGACGAGCCCCATGATCTCCTCTTCCAGCTCGAGGAGCTCGGGCTCACCATTGGACCGCATATCCAGCTGCAACATGCCCTCCGCGGCGATCGAGTTGACCGACGTTCCGCCCTCGACAACCCCCACGGTGTAGGTGGTCTTGGGGTCGTCCGGCACCTTCACGTCGGCGATCTTGGCAATTCCTCGGCCCAGCGCGTGAATGGCACTGGGTGTGCCGAACGCACCGAAGCTATGCCCGCCAGGACCGTTGTACGTGATGAAGTAGCGATGGCTGCCGGTGGCCTTGTAGGTGAGCGAGGCAGGGTTGCCCGCCTCGATGGAGATGAAGCCGTCGACGTCCGGGCGCTGGGTAAAGAAGTGCTTCACGCCTCGTAGGTCACCGAGGCCCTCTTCGCCGACAGTGCCACCGAAGATGATGTCCCCTTCCGGCTGCACGCCGGAGTCGTTGAACGCCCGAACGATCGAGAGGATCGCGGCCAGCCCACGTCCGTCGTCCCCGATCCCCGGGGCACACAGCTTGCCGTCCTGCTCGCGTACCGTCACGTCCGTCCCGGCGGGGAACACCGTGTCGAGGTGGGCGGAGACGAACAGTGTGGGTCCGCTCCCGCTTCCCTTCAGTGTGCCGAAGACGTTCCCCTCGGCGTCTTGCTGGACCTCTTCCAACCCGAGCTCGGTCAACCGGCCCAGGTAGTACTGGGCGCGCTCGTCTTCGGTGAACGGTGGGGCCGGGATCTCGGTAATGGTGATCTGGTCCTGGATCGTTTGCTGATGGTCGGCTTCGATGAAGGCCCGGCCTTGTTGCACACCGGCGTTCTGCTCCAGCTGTTCGTAGGCCTGCACGACCTCGGGAGACAGCTCGAACGGCCCGTCACCCTTGGTCGGTGCCGCCTGGCTCGTGCCGACCAGGAGTGCAGACAGCATTCCGGTCACCGTCAACGAAGCGAGGGTCAGTCCCATCAAGGTCTTCTTCGTTCTTCTCACGACGTGTCCTCCTCATGCGGGTGCGGATCACCTCAGGCGATCCAGGGATCTCGGATCGGCCTCGACCTGGGCGGGGATCTGGCTGAGGGTCTTCGGTTAACGCTCGGCAGGCTGCCACTGAGCCCATGCAGCTGGTTCGCGATGAGGGAGAGAGGGAGACCCAGGTCGGCGGCGGCGAGGATCGCGCCGCGACGGCTGGACAAGGTTGCCGACAGCTCCTGCGCCAACAACGCAGGCCTCGCCTCGGCGGACTGTTCGGCGGGTGCGCACGCCATTCTGGTCCTCCAGCCGGAGTGCCTGCCGCTGGACTGCCGCGGCTGCCACTTCCTTGCGCAAGTTTGGCGTTCGGTGCAAGACGACGGCAAGACGACGTCCACGAATGCATGATCGTGAGGCAGGCAGCCCCTTGCTGCTCGTTGGCTGGGTGGCGAGGAGGATGGAGGCGTGACGGGAGACGAGGGCTATCTGCTGGACAACCAGCAGCCGGAGGCTGGGGCACGGTTCGAGGCGTTGTCGCAGCTACTCGATCCGGTGACGTTCCGGCACCTCGCTGCGGTCGGCGTGTCGGCGGGGTGGGTCTGCTGGGAGGTCGGGGCCGGCGGTGTCAGCGTGCCTGCGTGGCTGGCCGAGCAGGTCGGCCCGGCCGGTCGGGTGGTGGCCAGCGACATCGACACCGCCTGGATGCCCGCCGAGGGTGCCGCGTTCGAGGTGCTGCGGCATGACGTCGGTGTCGAGCAGCCACCTGCGGGTAGCTTCGACCTGGTGCATGCCCGGCTGCTGCTGACCCATGTGCCACCGCGGGTCGAGGCGCTTGCCTCGATGGTGCGAGCGCTGCGTCCGGGCGGCTGGCTGCTCATCGAGGACGCCGACCCGGCGTTGCAGCCGCTGATCTGCCCGGACGAGTCCGGGCCGGCGCAGCAGCTGGCGAACCGGCTGCGTCAGGGGTTCCGGACCTTGATGGCCGGCCGAGGTGCCGAGCTGGCGTTCGGACGAACGCTGCCGCGGCTGCTGCGCGAGGCGGGGCTGGACGCGGTGCAGGCCGACGCGTTCTTTCCGATCACCTCCCCGGCGTGCAC
>JBOHDE010000102.1:0-13073 GCA_050699035.1 Nocardioidaceae bacterium
AAGTCAGTCTGACCGCAACACAATCGACGGGGCCTGCTCCTCTTTGGGGAGCGGGCCCCGTCGTGTGTGGCAGGTCAGCCCGTCCCCACGTCAGCCCGTCCCCAGGTCAACTCTGCAGCCCGAGCGTGCTCATCCGCTGGGTGTGGTTCTCGGTGATCCGGGTGAACATCCGGCCGATCGCCGCCAGGTCCATCCCCGGCCGGTCGACCCCGCCGGCCAGGAGGGCGCTGAGGGTGTCGCGCTCCGCGACCACCCGCTGGGCCTGGCTCAGTGCCTCCCCCATCAGCCTGCGTCCCCACAGCGCCAGCCGGCCGCCGACCTTCGGATCGGCCGCGATCGCCGCCCGCACCCGATCGACCGCGAACGCGGAGTGCCCGGTGTCGGCGAGGGTCTCCAGCACGAGCGACCGGGTGTCGGCGTCCAGGAACGCCGCGACCTCGCGGTAGAAGTCGGCCGCCAGCCCGTCCCCGACGTACGCCTTGACCAGACCCTCCAGCCAGGTCGACGGCGCGGTGTGGGCGTGGAACGAGTCGATCGCCTGCTGGAACGGCGCCATCGCGACGAACGGGTCGGCGCCGAGGTCGTTGAGCCGCTCGCGCAGCGACGCGAAGTGCCCGAACTCCGCGCTGGCCATCGCCACCAGCTCGGTCTTGTCCCGTGTCGTCGGTGCCAGCTTCGCGTCCTCCGCCAGCCGCTCGAAGGCGCTGATCTCGCCGTACGCGAGTGCCCCGAGCAGGTCGACGACCGCCTCCCGGTAGGCCGGGTCGGCGAGTGCACCAGTGCCGCCAGGCGTCGGTCCAGCGGTCGGCCCAGCGGTCGGCCCAGCGGTCGGCCCAGCGGTCGGCCCAGCGATCGGCTCGGTCATGGGGGCAGCGTAGCGAGCAGCGCGCCGGGCGCCCAGAATGCGGTCGGAACGGCAGGTCCGGATAGACTGGTGCCACCGACATCAATGTGAATCGAGATTGTCCTGACTACGTTCAAAGACCTCGGGGTGCACCCGGAGATCGACGCCGCGCTCAGCGAGGTCGGCATCCTCACCCCGTTCCCTATCCAGGAGATGGCTGTCCCCATCGCCCTGGTCGGCACCGACCTCATCGGGCAGGCCCGCACCGGCACTGGCAAGACCCTCGCCTTCGCGATCCCCGTGCTGCAGCGCATCATCGCGCCGCACGACCCTGACTTCGGCGAGCTGGTCGCACCCGGCAAGCCGCAGGCCCTGGTGGTCTGCCCCACGCGCGAGCTGGCCCTGCAGGTGTCCGGCGACTTCGTCACCGCCGCCAAGAAGCGCGGCACCCGCACGCTCACCGTCTACGGCGGGGTCGGGTACGACGAGCAGCTCGACGCCCTCGCTGCCGGTGTCGACGTCGTCGTCGGCACACCCGGCCGGCTGCTCGACCTGGCCAACCGCGGCACCCTCGACCTCAGCCACGTCAAGATCCTGGTGCTGGACGAGGCCGACGAGATGCTCGACCTCGGCTTCCTGCCCGACGTGGAACGGCTGATCCGCAAGACGTCGGAGCTCCGTCAGACCATGTTGTTCTCGGCGACCATGCCGGCCGCCGTCATCGCACTGGCCCGCACCTACATGCGGCACCCGGTCAACGTACGCGCCGAGTCGTCCACCGACAGCCAGACGGTGCCGGCCACGGCGCAGTTCGTCTACCTGGCGCACGACCTCGACAAGACCGAGATGATCGCGCGCATCCTGCAGGCCGACAACGGCGGCCGGACGATCGTGTTCACCCGCACCAAGCGCCAGGCGCAGCGGGTGGCCGACGACTTGGCCGACCGCGGTTTCCCGGCGGCACCGCTGCACGGCGACATGGCGCAGATCGCCCGCGAGAAGGCGATGCAGCGGTTCCGTGACGGCAAGGTCGCCAGCCTGGTCGCGACCGACGTCGCCGCGCGTGGCATCGACGTCGAGGGCGTCACCCACGTCATCAACTTCAGCTGTCCCGAGGACGACAAGACCTACCTGCACCGGATCGGCCGTACCGGCCGCGCGGGGGCGAGCGGGGTCGCGATCACGTTCGTCGACTGGGTCGACGCGACCCGGTGGAAGCTGATCAACAAGGCGATGGACCTGCCGTACGACGAGCCGCTGGAGACCTACTCCACGTCGCCGCACCTGTTCCACGACCTCGGCATCCCCACCGATGCGAAGGGTCGGCTGGTGCCGGAGAAGCCGCGCGAGCCACGGGCTGAGCGGGGCAGCTCCCGGGCTGCTGACTCCCGGGCTGACTCGCGCCGGTCCAGTGACGACGCCGACCGGCCGCGGCGCAAGCGCAACCGGAGCCGCACCCGCACCCGGAGCGGAGAGCCGTTGGCGAACGGCTCGTCCGGACGCCGGCGCCGCCGCAGCCCTGGGTCGGCCACCGGCAACGACTGACCCTCAGTCGAGCACGACGACGCGGGTGTCGACCGGCGCGAACCTCCAGAGCGCCTTCGCGTCGGGCGTCCGCTGGCGGATGCAGCCGGCCGACAACGCTTCACCGATCTGGGTGGTCTTCTGCACCCGCCGGCCGGTCGGGTCGACCGGGATGTCGTGGAACCCGATGGCGGCGTTGTCGCCGCGCGCGAAGCGCACCATGAACTCCATCGTCTCCACGTTGGTGAAGCTGGTCGCGTGCCGTGACCGGGAGTAGACGCGGTAGCTGCCGGCCGCCAGGTTGTCGTGCTTGCTGCCCGAGACCGGGTACGTGCGGACGACGGCGCCGCTGCCCTCGACCAGCCAGACCCGCTGGTCACTGATGTCGAAGACGACCCGGCGTCCACTGCCCGAGCGGGCCGGCAGGTCGATCTCGTCGCGCGCCGGGGCGGTCGCCGTCCCCGATGCGGCCGGCGTCGACTGCGGGGTCTTCTCGGCTGACTCGGCTGACTCGGCTGACTCGGCCGGCTCGGCCGGCTGGTCCGTCGGTCCAGGCAGATCCCCCGCCGTGACCCGCTCGACGACACCCAGCACCGGCCGCAGCAGCGGCTGCTGTGCACCCGGCGCGGCCGTGGCCGTCGTCGTCTCCGGTGCGTCCGGCGCGGCTCCGACCGGCCACAGACCGACGGCGCCACCGAGCGCGAGCACGCCGACCGTCGCCGCGAGCACACTGGCCGCGGCGCGGGGAATCCTCGGGTGCATGGGGCCAGCCTAGGCGATCAGTCGTCCGGCGAGCTCCCGGTAGGCCTGCGCGCCGCGATGGCTCTTCGCCGTACCCAGGATCGAGCGGCCCGCGGCCGGCGCTTCGGCGAACCGGATGGTCTTCGGGATGGCCGGCTCCAGCACGTCGACCTCGTAGGTCTCGGCGATCGTCTCGAGCACCCGGCGGGCATGGGTGGTGCGGCCGTCGTAGAGGGTCGGAAGCACACCCAGCACCCGCAGTCCGCGGTTGGTGAACCTGCGTACGTCGTGCACGGTGTCGAGCAGCTGACCGACACCGCGGTGTGACAACGTCTCGCACTGCAGCGGGATCAGCACCTCGTCGGCGGCCGACAACGCAGCCACCGTGAGGATGCCCAGCGACGGCGGGCAGTCGAGCAGCACCCAGTCGTAGTCGCTGTTGACCGGCTCCAGACCGATGCGGAGCGCGTGCTCACGACCGGTCCGGGTCAGCAGCGCGGCCTCGGCGCCCGCCAGCTCGATCGTCGACGCGAGCAGATCGGGGCCTTCGTCGGTCGAGATGATCAGCTCGCGGGCCTCGGCGGTGCCGAGCAGCACGTTGTGCACCGAGCTGTCGAGGTCCTCCGGGTCGACACCGACCGAGAACGTCAAGCAGGCCTGCGGATCGAGGTCGACGAGCAGCACCTTGTGACCCAGCTCGGCGAGGGCCGCGCCCAGGGACGCCACCGTCGTCGTCTTGGCGACGCCACCCTTCTGGTTGGCGATCGCGAGCGTCCGGGTCACCCTCCTATGCTGGCACGGTGCCCACCGCCCTGATCACCGGACCCACC
This sequence comes from Nocardioidaceae bacterium, assembly GCA_050699035.1. Lineage (GTDB taxonomy): Bacteria > Actinomycetota > Actinomycetes > Propionibacteriales > Nocardioidaceae > WHTB01. The sequence continues at coordinate 3,940 of JBOHDE010000102.1, forward strand.
GCCGGTATCGGTCGCGCGTTCGCCAACGCCTTCGCGGAGCGCGGGTACGACCTTGTCCTCGTCTCTCGCGACGAGGTGCGCCTGAAGGCGGTCGCGGAGGACCTGTCCGCCCGCCATGCCGTGGCCTGTGAGGTGCTCCCGGCCGACCTGTCCGACCGCGACGCCGTCGAGCGCGTCGTCGCCCGGATCGACGACCAGTCCCGCCCGATCGACGCCCTGGTCAACAACGCCGGCTTCGGGCTGAACACCTGGTTCGGCGACACCGACTTCGCCGACGAGGAGCGCAGCCTCGACGTGCTGGTGCGGGCGCCGCTGCGGCTCACCCACGCGGCGGTGAAGCAGATGGACCGGCGCGGAGACGGCGAGATCGTCAACGTCTCGAGCGTGGCGGGCTTCCTGCCCCGCGGCACCTACGGCGCGCACAAGGCGTGGCTGACCAGCCTGTCCGCCTGGCTCAACCAGACCTACCGTCGCCGGGGCGTACGAGTGATGGCGCTGTGTCCGGGCTTCGTACGCACGGAGTTCCATCAGCGCGGCAACATGAACACCCGCCGTATCCCCGGCTGGATGTGGCTGGACGCCGACGACCTGGTCGCCGAGGCGTTGGACGACCTGGCCGCGGGCAAGGCGATCTCGGTGCCGTCGCGCCGCTACCGGACCTTGATGACGCTGGCCCGGCTGACCCCCCGCCCGCTGCTGACCCGCATCTCCCGGCTGGGCCGGTGAGCACCCCGCCGTTCCTCGACCTGCCGGCCGGGGTGGACGCGCTGACCCTGTCGACCGCGCGCGGACCGTTCGCGGCCCTGGCGGCGCGGCCCGCGCGACCACGCGGCGTCGTGCTGCTGATCCCGGGCTGGACCGGCTCGAAGGAGGACTTCATCGCGCTGCTGCCGTTGTTGTCCGCCGACGGCTGGCAGGCGGTGACCTACGACCAGCGGGGCCAGTACGAGAGTCCGGGCGGGCCCGACGACGACTACAGCCTCGCGGGGTTCGCGGCGGACGCACGGGCCGTGGCCGATGCCGTCGCGCCGGGCGACCCGGTCCATCTCCTCGGGCACTCGTTCGGTGGGCTGGTCGCCCAGCAGGCCGCCCTGGACTCCCCCGACCGGTGGCACTCGCTGACCCTGCTGTGCACCGGACCGGGTGCGTTCCCCGACCAGAGCAAGGTCGCCCTGCTGCGCCGCACCGTCGAGGCACTGCGGACGCGACCGCTGGCGGAGGTCTACCAGGCCAAGATCGAGAACGACCGGGCCCGGGCCCGGCCGGGCGGACCCCCACCCGCGCCGATCGAGCGGTTTCTGCGGCACCGCTTCGTGAGCAACTCGGCCGTGTCGCTCGCTGCGATGACCGAGCACCTAGTGTCGGCTCCCGACCGGATCGACGAGGTCGCGGCGCTGCGGCTGCCGGTGCACGTGGTCTTCGGCGAGGACGACGACGGCTGGCCGGTGGCGACGCAGCGGCAGGTCGCCGAGCGCCTCGGCGTCACGCCGCACGCGATCGCCGGCTCCGCACACTCGCCCAACGCCGAGAACCCCACCGCGCTGGCCGACTTGCTCACTCGTCTGCTGGCACCCCGGCCCACGGGTCGAGCGGCGAGCGCACCGCTGACCCGGGGCCGCACACGCGGTTGAAGTCGCACCAGCCGCAGATCGGCCCGGGCCTGGCCGGGAACGCCTCGTCGGCTTCCTGCTCCGACAGCCCCTGCCGGAATGCCTGGTCGGAGCGCGCGACCTCGGCGGCCAGCGAGTCGGCCCGGCGCAGCTGGCGCCCGAGGCTCTCCTCGGTGTGGTCCCAGGCCAGCACCTCACCGGTCGGCAGGTGGTGCAGCTCGACCCGCAGGCAGGGCCGGCGGAGCGTACGCGCGGTCGCCGCGGCATAGACCGCCATCGGCAGCGACGCCCGGGCATCGTCGACCGTCAGGGCGTGCCGCCCGGTCTTGTAGTCGACGATGACCAGCCCCTCCGGACGATCGTCGATCCGGTCGACCCGGCCCCACAGCGAGGCGCGGGGGGTGGTCAGGCCGACGACCCGCTCGATCCCGACCGGCTCGTCGGCCGGGTCGAGGTCGGCGACGTACCGCTCGACCATGTCGCGCGCACGGTCCCGCTGCTGCAGCGCCTGGCGGTCGTTGCGGAACCCCTGGGTGAGCCAACCGCTCTCGACCAGGTCACCGGCGGCCTCGACCGTGCGCCTCTCGAGCGGCAGCCGCCACCACTCGGCCAACGCGTTGTGGACGGCCGAGCCGAGGCTGTTGTGGGCCCACGGCGGACCCTTCGGCGGTGGCGGCCGGTCGAGGTAGCTGAACCGGTAGCGACGCGGACAGTCGAGGAACGTCAGCAGCCGCGTCGGTGCGGCCGAGTAGAGCCGCTTCGGCATCCCCTCCAGCTCGGCCTGCTCGGCCACGGCTCAGCCCTCCCCGGCGATGAACGCACGCACGGCGTCGGCGATCAGCTGCACGGCGATCGCCGACAGCAACAGGCCCGCGATCCGGGTGACGAGCGTGACGCCCGACTCCTTGATCAGCCGCAAGATGCCGACCGAGAACCGCATCGTCAGCCAGAGCACGAGGTGGACGGCGACCACGCCGAGGGCGACGGAGACCAGCATCGACGTACGGTCGACCTGCTCCGCGAACACCATCGTCGCGACGATCGCCCCGGGTCCCGCCAGCAGCGGCGTGCCGAGCGGCACCAGGGCGACGTTGACGTCTTGGGCCTGCGTGGGCTCCTGCTCCTTGCCGGTCAGCAGCTCCAGCGCGACCAGGAGCAGCAGCAGACCGCCGGCACACTGCAGCGCCGGCAGCGAGATGTGCAGGTAGTCGAGGATCTCCCGACCGAAGATCGCGAACACGACGATGACGCAGAACGCCACCAGCACCGCCTGCCAGGCCGCCTTCTTGCGCATGCCCGGGGAACGGCCCGAGGTGAGGGAGAGGAACAGCGGGATCGTCCCCGGCGGGTCCATGATCACGAACAGCGTGATGAAGACCTCGAGGAAGAGTGTGACGTCGAGGACCTGGCTCACGGAAGCACCGGCTCGATCCCTCTGCCGGTCGCCGTGCGTGCCTTGGCGGCGGCGTCGAGCAGCCGCTCGAGCTGGTCGGGGGCGGTCGTGTTGCAGCCGAGGCTGCAGTCCATCTTGCCCTCGCCGTGGTAGTCGCTCGACCCGGTGGCGACCAGCCCGAGCCGGTCGGCCAGCTCGTGCAGCTCGGCGCGGGTGGCGTCGTCATGGTCCTGGTGGTCGGCTTCGATGCCGTCGAGCCCGTGCCGGGCCAGCTCCGTGAGTACGTCGGAGGTCAGCGTCTCCCTGGCCGTACGCCCCCACGGGTGCGCGATCACCGTGGCACCTCCGGCATCGGACACGATGTCGAGCATGGCGACCAGGTCGGCGGCGTAGCGGTCGACGTACGCCGGTCGGCCGGGCGACAAGAAGCGCTCGAACGCCTCGTCGCGGTTGGCCACCACGCCGAGGTCGATCAGCGCGTCGGCGACGTGCGGTCGCCCCATCGCGGCGGCCGGACCGGCTGCCCGCCGGACGTCGTCCGCGGTGATCTCGATGCCCACCTCGCGCAGCCGCTCGAGCGTCGACGGGAGCCGTGACGCCCGCCCGTCGAGGATGCGCTGCAGCTCGTGCCGCAGCGGCTCGTGGTCAGGGTCGGGCAGGTAGGCGAGCAGGTGGACGCCCGTGCCGTCGTGGGTCGTCGAGATCTCCAGGCCGGGCAGCAGGCCGAGACCCGTGTCCCGGGCGGCGGCGGTCGCCTCGGCCCAACCCGCCGTCGTGTCGTGGTCGGTGAGCGCCAGGACGTCGAGACCGGCCGCGGCGGCGTTGGCCACCAGCTGAGCCGGGGGGTCGGAGCCGTCGGACCGGTCCGAGTGGGTGTGCAGGTCGATCCGCACCGTCACCTCCGTACGCTCGGCCGTCACCCTATCTGGGCGTCAGGACAGGTCGAGCCGGGGCGAGAGCTCGCCGTACGGCAGCAGGTCCACCTCGTGGCCGAGATCGCGTACGTCGGCCAGCACGAGCCGCTCGACCAGCAAGGCGCCGGCCGTCTCGGGATGGAGCACGAGCCACAGCCAGCGGCCCGCCGCCTCGCCCGCGTAGACCGCCCGGTCGGAGGCGGCGGTCTCCACCCACCACAGCGAGGTCGGGTGGCCACCGACGTACGCCTTGAGGTGCGGCGCGCCGAGGCCGAAGTTCGGTCCCGGGTCGGTCGAGGTCAGCCCGGCGAGGGTGCTGCCGAGACCGGTGCCGGGCTCCTCCGCGACGACCAGCAGGTCGGCGATCTCGCTCAGGTCGCCGAACGGATGCGGCCCGCGGAACGCGAGCACCGACCCCGTACCCCTGTCCGCCTCGCCGACGTACCCGTGGCCGGTGACCTGCCAGCCCGACGGCAGCGGCCACGGCATCCACAGCGGCAGCCGCAGCGCGGCGGCGTGGTCGGCGAGCGTGTGTGAGTCGGGGGCGAAGACCTGCAGCGGCAGGGACATGGGCATGACTTTGCCCGGGCTTGGCCCGTCAGAGCAAGATCGTGGTCATGGACGACGGCTCTGGTGCGCTGTCGGGCGCACGGCGGGTGCGGTGCGTCGGCGCTCTGGTGCACGACGACCAGGGCCGGCTGCTGGTCGTGCTGCGGGCCCACGACCCCGGCGCCGGCCAGTGGTCGATCCCCGGCGGCCGGGTCGAGCCCGGTGAGTCCGACCCGGTGGCCGTCGCACGTGAGGTACGGGAGGAGACTGGCCTGGTGGTCGCGGTCGGTGACCTGGTCGGCTCGGTCGAGCGCGACGGCCTCGGCGGCTCCGTCTACGACATCCACGACTACGCGGCGACGTACGTCTCCGGCGACCTCGCCGCGGCCTCCGACGCGGCCGACGCGCGCTGGGTGACCGCGGCCGAGCTGGCACGGCTGCCGTACACCCCCGGCCTGCTCGACACGCTCCGCCACTGGCGGATGTTGTCCTGACCTGCCCACCTGAGACACTGGACCTCCAGTGTTGGTAACTCTGCGGGGGGGTTCTGCATGAGGTCGGTTGCGCAGGGGGTGGAAGTGACCGTCGATCCGCGGGCGGTCGCGCGCCCTGAACGCGAGACGCTGTATACGGCTGCCAACGCACTCACCGGAGTGCGTACGGTCGCCGCGGTCGCGCTGGCGATGCTGGCCGCCCGCGAGGAGTCCCTGGCCCTGCTGCTGACGTCCCTGGCGGTCTACTGGGTCGGCGACATCGCCGACGGGACACTGGCCCGGCTGACCGACCACGAGACCCGCATCGGCGCGACACTCGACATCCTCAGCGACCGCTTCTGCGCCGGCGCGTTCTACGTGGGGCTGGCGTGGCTCGAGCCGGGTCTCGCGCTGCCGATCGCGATCTACCTCGCCGAGTTCATGGTCGTCGACGCGTTCCTCTCGATGGCGTTCTTGGCCTGGCCGATCGTCAGCCCGAACTACTTCTACGTCGTCGACCACAAGCTGTGGCTGTGGAACTGGTCCAAGCTCGGGAAGGCGGTCAACTCGGCGGCCTTCGCCATCTTGCTGGTGGTCACCGAGAGCGTCTGGCTCGGCACCGCGGTCGCGCTGGCCCTGATGACGCTCAAGGTCGCCTCCCTCGTCCGGCTGGGTCGGCTCGGCCTGCCAGTCCCGTCAGGCTCATGATCGTGCTGCTCGCGACGTTCGGCGTCTGCATCGTGTCGGCGCTCATCCCGTTGGTGAACGCGGAGGCCTACCTCGTCGCGGTCGCCGCCTCGACCGACAGCGTCAACCTCTGGCTGGTCTGCGGGGTGGCCGCGGTGGGGCAGATGGTCGGCAAGGTCATCTGGTACGAGGCGGGTCGGCGCTCGATGGAGTGGTCGTGGATCCAGAGGAAGATGTCCAGCCCGAAACGCCAGCGCCAGCTCGCCCTGTGGCAGGGGCGAGTGCAGGGCCGGCCGTTCTTCAGCGCGGTAGTGGTGTTCGCGTCGGCGTTCGTCGGCATCCCGCCGTTCGCGGTGATGAGCGTGCTGGCCGGCCAGTTGCGGATGTCGTTCCCGGTGTTCCTGGTGACCGGCCTGATCGGCCGCGCGGCCCGGTTCGGGCTGATCGTGCAGGGCATCTCGATGATCCACTTCGGCTGACCGGCGCGGCCGGCTCGGATGCCGCACCCGCATTCTGGGAGCACGTGTTCCCTGAATACAGCCGCCGGGCCGCAACCCATGCAATCTGGGAACACGTGCGCGCAAACGGGCCGTGGCCGCGCCCAGCAAACGGTCAGCTGTGTTCGGGGAAACTTGTCCGGGTCAGAGGCCTGACGAACTTCCCCAAACATCCCGGCGGCGTGTGGTGGCCTCCAGATGGGTGGTCCCGAGTAGCAAACCGGCGGGTCAGGAGTTCCAGCGGAGGATCACCGGCGTCTCGCGGTCCCAGCCGAGGACCGACACGGTTGCCGTGTCCAGCTTGAGAAAACGGCCCTCGTCGACCGGCTGCTCGATCCAGCGTGCCGTCAGTGCCCGCAGCGCGTGGGAGTGCCCGAAGACCAGGACGTCGCCATCGATGTCTCGCACCCGCGCCACCACCCGGTCGAGCCGCTCGGTGACCTGGTCGGCGCTCTCGCCGCCGGGACTGGGATGGGTCCAGACCGTCCAGCCGGGCACCGTCTCGCGGATCTCGGCCGTCGTGATGCCTTCGTACTCGCCGTAGTTCCACTCGACCAGGTCGTCGTCGACGGTCGCGTCGTCGTACCCGGCGAGGTCGGCGGTGCGACGAGCACGCTGCCGCGGGCTGGTCAGCACCTGCGCGAACGCGTGCGCCTTCAGCCGGGGGCCGAGCTCGCGTACGGTCGCCTCACCGTGCTCGGTCAGCGGGAGGTCGGTGTACGACGTGTGGTTGCCGTCCCGGCTCCACTCGGTCTCGCCATGGCGCACCAGCCAGACGTCGTTGTCCGTCACGGCTCCACCAGGGTCGGACGGCCGGGTTGCTCGCCACCGCGGGCGTCGAGGTAGCTCTGCTTCGGCACCATCACCTTGCGGCGGAAGACGCAGACCAGGGTGCCGTCCTGCTTGTAGCCCTTGGTCTCGACATAAACCACGCCGCGGTCGTCCTTGGACTTGCTCTCCGTCTTGTCGAGGACGACCGTCTCGCCGTAGATCGTGTCGCCGTGGAACGTCGGTGCGACGTGCCGGAGCGACTCGATCTCCAGGTTGGCGATCGCCCGGCCCGACACGTCGGGCACGCTCATGCCGATCAGCAGCGAGTAGACGTAGTTGCCGACCACGACGTTCTGGCCGAACTGCGTCGTCTCCTCGGCGTACTTGGTGTCGAGGTGCAGCGGGTGGTGGTTCATCGTGAGCAGGCAGAACAGATGGTCGTCGTACTCCGTCACCGTCTTGCCCGGCCAGTGCTTGTACGTCGCACCGACCTCGAACTCCTCGTAGCTGCGGCCGAACTGCATCCGACACTCCTCGCTCTTGACGGGCTCGCTGGCGTCCCGCCTATCGTGCCGAAGCCGGCTGCCGGGCGACATACCGGGCTCGGGTGGGGTTGCTCACTCCCAGGTCGTGGGTACGCCGTGCGGCGCTGCGGTGCCGAGCACTCGGCGCTGCCCGGTCGGCCAGGTCTGGAGTACGACGAGGAACTCCCGGTCGGCTCCGGGCCGCCGGCGCTGCGGCTCGAGCAGCAGCCGCGCGAACGGCTGGTCAGGCGTCGCCGTCGCCTGCAGCGCCTCGAGGCGGTCGGCAGCGGCGCGCTTGTCCTCGGTCGAGAGGTACTGCCACATGAACGAGTGCCAGAGCACGGTGACCGTGCCGCTGCACAGTCGAAGCCCCTTGAGCATCGTCACGGCGTCGGTCAGCCGGAGGTCGGCGGGGACCCGGTCGGCGACCTCGAATGCCCCACGCAGCCGGGCGAGCCGGGCGAGCATGTCGGGCCAGACGTACGACAGCAGGGTGAGCCGGCCGGGCTCGCTCGCCACGTCGACCGGTGCCAGGTCGGCGCCGACGCGTTCGACCACCCGTACGTCGGCAGCGGGCAGCAACGCGCCCTGCCAGGCCGGGTCGAGCACGACCAGACTGTCGGCAGGGCCCCAGCTCGTACCGTCGGCGCGCAGGTAGCGGAACTGGTCGGCGCGCAGGTTGAGCCCGCCGCTGGCGCCGATCTCGAACAGCCGGATCGGCAGCGGATGCTCGGCGGCTACGTGCAGCAGTCCGCCCAGCAGCGCGCTGGCCCGGCCCACCTCGTTGGTCTGCGGTGCTGAGTCCAGCGCGGCGACGATCTCGTCCTTGCGCTGCCGCAGGGTCGACAGGAAGGCCGGCCAGGCGGCGTCGAGGTTCCACCGACCGCCCACCGACGGGTAGTGCGTAGCGAGCTCCGGCGCATCGCCGGCCAGCACCTGCCGATGCACCCCGCCGACCAGCCGGAGCGCGAGCGCCGACGGACCGGAGTCGTCCTCGTGTCCCTGCAGGACCTCGCCGAGGATCGGCTCGTCGACCAGCTCGTCGGCGATCCGGGTCAGCAGGGCGGCGTACATCGGCGAGCCGAGCTCGGCACACGCCTGCGCCTGGACCCGGAAGGCGTGCGGGATCTGCATCAGAGGTTGCGCAGGGCCAGCCGGGCCAGCAGCTGACGGGCGTCCTCGGCATGCTGGTGTTGGCAGAGGATCTCGTACGACGTCGGCACGACCGACGTGCTGGACGAGAAGTCGCGGTGCCCGCCGGTGGCCGAGTGACCGAGCGCACCGGTGATCGCACCGAGCAGGGCACCGAACGCCGCACTGAACACCGGCAGCAGGAACGGCACGCTCTCCTCGGTGGAGGCGAACAGCATGATCAGCACGCCGATGAAGAGTCCCCAGGCCGCGCCGCCCATCGCCCCGAGCATTGCGGCCCGCCGGGTGGTCAGGCGGCCGACGACACGCTCGACGAGCCGGAGCTCCTTGCCCACGATGGTGAGGTGTTGGACGGGGAACTCGTTGTCGGACAGGAAGTCCACCGCGCCCTGCGCACCTTCGTAGGTGTCGTAGCTCCCCACCGGCAGTCCTGTGGGCTCCCGCGGGATCGGGAAGGCCATGGCTGTCTCCTCTCGCCCGCCGTACGTCCAATCTAGCCCGCCCCGCCATCGCGATGTCGCCACGAAGCGCTCGACCATGTGGTCGAGACGTGGGCGTGGGACT
>JBOHDE010000103.1:0-12820 GCA_050699035.1 Nocardioidaceae bacterium
CCGCCGCCCTTGTGGAACTCGCGCACATCGACCAGCACGACGTCGAACCCCCAGCCCTCCAGGATCCCGCGAACCCGGTCCGGGCAGGCCGGCATCAGCACCGTCCGGCCCACCACCACGGCGTTGGCGCAGAACGTCAACGCCTCCGCCTCGGTCAGCACCAGCGGGTCGCGCACCAGCGCCAGCACTGCCCGCGCGGACGCGTCGTCGAACGCCGCCGGGCAGACCAGTGCGCGGTCTCGGTCGAGCGGGCAGAACGCCAGGTCGAGGTGGTACATGCCGGGATGGGTGATCCGCAGGCCGCGTACCCGTACCCCCAGCTCGGTCGCCACCGCCTTCAGGCCGAGCTCGTCAGTCCGCGGACCGAAGCCCACCACCAGCGCGTCACCAAAAGGGAACGCGTCACCCGCCTCGAAGCGCGCACCGACGCCGTCGCGGCCGATGTACGACGGACCGAAGCCACGACTCGCGAACCAGCGCCGCGCCGACTCAGTCTCCATCCGCCGCTCCGTGAACCGCATGTGGGACAACACGGACCGCCGCGCGCCGCTCTCGAGCGCCACCGCCAGCCCGAGGTTCATCGCGTAGACCATGTCGGGGGCGTTGGCACGCTGGTCCATCGACTCCACCGAGGCACCCGCGCCGACAAGGGCTGCAACCAGCCCGTCCCACTGCGCCCGGGCGAGCGTCGCGTCCGGCTGGTCGGCGAGGTCCATATACGGGTTGATCCGGTAGTCCACTCGGAAGTGGTCCGGTCGCACCAGCAAGTAGCGGCGGCCCCACGCGAGCTCCGTCGGCGTCGTGGACCTGGCCTTCTCGATCAACGTCTGCCCCATCGCAGACCTCCGCTCGACTGTCGGATTGTTGGACAATCAGACAGTATCAGGACTGCGCCAGACTGGAGGCACGTAGCTGGTGATCGCTTGGGGACAGATGTACGAGACGTTGCAGTTCGAGCACTCCTCCACCGTCGAACGGGTGGTGGACGAGCTGCGCCGAGCCCTCTTCGACGGTGAGCTGGCGCCCGGTACGCCGTTGCGGGAGGTGGCCCTGGCGGACGCGATCGGCGTGTCCCGCAGCACCATCCGGGAGGCTCTCGGGACGCTCGTCGCCGAGGGCCTGGCGGTGCGTCAGCCCAACCGCGGCGTCGCGGTCAACAGCCTCAAGGCCGCCGACGTACGCGACGTGGGCAAGGCCCGGGCCGCGCTGGAGACGGCCGGCGTGCAGGCCTGGCCCACCGCCCGCGCCAGCGACAAGGACGCGCTCCGTCGCGCCTTCGCCGACTACACCCGAGCCGCCGAGAGCGGGACCAACTCGTCCGACCTGACCGCCGCCCACCTTGGCGTCCACCGCGCCCTGGTGGGTCTGACCGGCAGCGAGCGGCTGCTCGCGATGGCCGACGCACTCGCCGCCGAGGTCCGGCTCGCGCTGGCCCACGTCGCCCGCGTACGCCGCAACTCCGGTGAGCAGGTCGCCGCCCACCGGTCCCTGCTCACGCTGCTCGAGAGCGGCGACGTCGAGGCGGCCGTCGCCGAGCTCCGCGACCACCTGTCCCATGCCGAGACCTCGATGCTCGAGGCAATCAAGCGACCCCGCCGCCGGAAGGCCGAAGCCCGATGACCCTGCTGATCACCCTCGTCGTCAACGCGCTTGCGCTGGCGGCTGCCGCCTGGCTGTTCCAGGGCATCTCGCTGACCGGAGCCGAGACCAGTGACCGGGTACTGACCCTGGTCATCGTGGCGGCGATCTTCGGCGTGGTGAACGCCATCGTTCGGCCGGTCGTCAAGGTGCTGTCGTTGCCGCTGTACGTCCTCACGTTGGGCCTCGTCGCGTTCGTGATCAACGCGCTGATGCTGATGCTCACGTCGTGGATCTGTGGCCTGCTCGACGTCGGGTTCGTCGTCGAGGGCTTCTGGACCGCGCTCGGCGGTGCCCTGGTGGTCTCGGTCGTCGGCATGCTGCTCGGCTCCGTACTCCCGGACAAGGACTGAGCCGCGATGTCCGACCACTACGCGTTGCCAGCGGCCCGCAACGATCACCGCTACCGGATCGGCGTCGTCTGCCTCGGCAACATCTGCCGCTCCCCCATCGCCGACGCCGTGCTGCGCGACAAGATCGAGCGAGCCGGCCTCGCGGACCTGGTCGAGGTCGACTCGGCCGGCACCGGCGACTGGCACCTCGGCCACCCGATGGACCGGCGCGCCGCCGCTGTACTCGCGACGTCGGGCTACGACAGCTCGCGACACCGGGCCCAGCAGTTCACCGCGCGCTGGTATGCCGACCACGACCTGCTGCTCGCGATGGACGCCAGCAACCTGCGTGGTGTGCAGGCGCTGGCGCCCGACCCCGAGACCGCCGCCGAACGGACCCGGATGTTCCGTGAGTTCGACCCGTGGGCGACCGAGGACGACCGCGAGGTGCCGGACCCCTACTACGACAACGGCGACGGTTTCGCACTGGTGTTGGCGATGATCGAGCGGACGGCCGACGAGCTCACCCATCAACTGCAGGAGCATCTCCGCCCGGAGTGAGGGGTACGGTCATGCCATGGCACGGATGGGAACAATTGCGACACGCGCCGAGGCTCTCCTCGACACTGCGGTGGTCGCCACCACGCCCGTCGCCGGCGGCGACATCTGCACCGCCACCCGGTTGCGCCTCTCAGACGGCCGGTCCGCGCTGATCAAGACCCGGCCCCATGCACCACCGACCTTCTTCGAGGCGGAGGGGCGTGGACTGCGCTGGCTGCGCGCTGCGGAGGGTGCCGCCGTGCCCGAGGTGCTGGCCTGCGCAGAGGACTGCCTGGTGATCAGCTGGGTCGAGCCCGGACGCCCCAACCCGGAGGCGGCCGAGGCGTTCGGCCGCGGGCTGGCGGCGACCCACGCCGCGGGTGCGGAGTCCTACGGCGCCACCGCGGACGGCTTCATCGGCAAGCTTCCGCTGTCCAACCAGCCGGCCGACACCTGGCCCGAGTTCTTCGCCACCAGGCGCGTCCTGCCGTACCTCAAGGCCGCTCGCGACCGTGACGCGGTGACCGACGTTGCCGCCGCCGCGATCGAGCAGGTCCTGCGCCGTCTCGACGAGTTCGCCGGACCGGCCGAGCCGCCGGCCCGGATCCATGGCGACCTGTGGTCGGGCAACGTGCTGTGGAGCACCGACGGGGGTGTGTGGCTCGTCGACCCCGCAGCGCACGGCGGACACCGGGAGACCGACCTGGCGATGCTCGGGCTGTTCGGCACGCCGCAGCTGTCCCGCATCCTCGATGCGTACGACGAGGCCGGGTCACTGGCCGACGGCTGGCGCGAGCGCGCGCCGCTGCACCAGCTGCACCCGCTGCTCGTGCATGCGGCGCTGTTCGGCGGCAGCTACGGCGTGCGGGCCGGTGACGCCGCCCGCTCCCTGCTCGACGGCACCGCCGGCGACACCGACTGACCGACGTGTCAGACAGTTCGTGCGCTCCGGCGCACGTACTGTCTGACAGGTTTGCTCAGGAATGTCTCAGGTCGCGGTGGCAGTCTTGTCCCATGCGGATCCTGGTGGTGGACGACGACCCGGCGGTGCGGGAGTCGCTGCGACGCTCGTTGCAGTTCAACGACTACAGCGTCGCGCTGGCGGCCGACGGGGCCGAGGCGCTGGCCCGGATCGCCGCGGAGCCGCCCGACGCCCTGGTGATCGACGTGATGATGCCGCGCCTCGACGGGCTCGAGACGACCCGCGCCCTGCGCTCGGCCGGCAACGACGTGCCCATCCTCGTACTCACCGCCCGGGACGCCATCAGCGACCGGGTGGACGGACTCGACGCCGGAGCCGACGACTACCTCACCAAGCCCTTCGCTCTGGACGAGCTGCTCGCCCGGCTGCGCGCCCTGCTGCGCCGGCATGTGCCGCTGTCGGCCGAGCAGACCGTGCAGACGCTGACATTCGCCGACCTGTCGTTCAACCCCGCCACTCGGGAGGTGCGGCGAGGTGAGCGACCCATCTCCCTGACCCGGACCGAGTTCTCGCTGCTGGAGCTGTTCTTGCGGCGGCCGCGCCACGTGCTCGACCGCGCGTACATCCTCGAGGAGGTCTGGGGGTACGACTTCCCCACGACCGCCAACTCCCTCGAGGTCTACATGGGCTACCTGCGCCGCAAGACCGAGGCGGCCGAGGAGCCGCGGCTGCTGCACACCGTGCGGGGCGTCGGGTACGTCCTCCGGGAGTCCGCGCCGTGATCGGGTCCGGGTCGACCACCGGGCGGATGACACTGGCCCGGCGGGTCACCCTGCTGACCTCGGCCGCGGTCGGCGTCGCGGTCGCGGCGACCAGCATGGCGGCGTTCTTCACCATGCGCCACCAGCTGCTGGACTCGGTCGACCAGACCGTGACGACGCGCGCCAAGGCGAGTGTCGAGCCGCTGGTCCGCAACGAGCGGCTGCTGATCAAGAACGAAGCGCCAGGCGGTCTCCTCGGCGGTGGGGACATCTGCGCCGAAGTACGCAACCCCGAGGGCGTGCGCACCGACTTCGGACCGGAGGGGTGTGACCTCCGCAGCGGTGGACCCGAGGCGGAGGTGGCGCGCGGCGAGCGGCCAGACGTGGTGCGGACGGTGTCCAGCACCAACGGCAACTTCCGGATCGCGACCGTCCCGCTGCCCGGTGGCGGCGCGTTCTCGTACGCCCAGTCGTTGCGACCGACCGAGAACGTACTCGGCCAGCTGAGCTGGATCACCTTGCTGGTCGGCGGAATCGGCGCGATCGTCGCCGGCCTGGCCGGCATGGCGGTGGCCCGCTCCAGTCTGGGTCCGGTCCGGCGGCTGACCGAGCGCGCCGAGGAGATCGCCCGCACCGACCAGCTGCGCCCGATCGACGTGACCGGTGACGACGAGATCGCGCGGCTCTCGGTCGCGTTCAACGGCATGCTGGCGGCCGTGTCCGCGTCCCGCGACCGGCAGCGGCAGCTGATCGCCGACGCCGGGCACGAGCTCCGTACTCCGCTCACCTCCATGCGCACCAACCTGGACCTGATGGCCCAGGCCGAGCAGCGCGGCGGGCTCGGCGCCGAGGCTCGCGCCGAGCTGCTCCGCGACCTGCGCGCGCAAGCCGAGGAGCTGACCACGCTCGTGCAGGACGTCGTCGAGCTGGCCCGCGACGAGCCGATCACCCGTGACCCCGAGACGGTAGACCTCGCCGAGATCGTGGACCGGGCGGTCGAGCGGATCCGTCGACGTGCCGGCCGGGTTCGGTTCGACGTACGGACCGCGCCGTGGCCGGTGGTCGGAGAGCCGCAGTCGCTCGAACGTGCCGTCGTCAACCTGCTCGACAACGCGGTGAAGTGGAGCCCGGAGGACGGCATCGTGACGGTGCGGCTGTCGAACGGCCTGCTCGACGTGTACGACCAGGGGCCCGGCATCCCGGCGGCCGACCTGCCGCACGTGTTCGAGCGCTTCTATCGTGCCGCCGACGCGCGCAGCATGTCGGGGTCCGGCCTCGGGCTGGCCATCGTGGCGCAGGCGGCGGCGCGGCACGGCGGCGAGGTGCTGGCCGGCACGGCTCCCGGTGGCGGCGCGGCCTTCCGGCTGCTGATCCCCCGCGCGCCCTCCGACGTACCCACGTCCTCGCCAGCGGCGACCCCCGCCCGCTGACCGTGACGTTTCCGACGCGACACGCCGGCGTGTCTGTCGAAAACGTCACGGTCACCAGGTCTTGGAAAGGTCACGGCGCCATCTCAGCCGGCTCTCAGGTTGGCCGTGCAGACTTGGTCCCATGAACGGTACGACGCCCACCGGCCCTCCTTCCCCAGGCTCCCCCCGCGACCGCGCCCCTGACGGGCCCGGCGGCGAGGAGCCCACTGCGGTGTTCCCGAGCTTCGCCCAGGACCAGCGGCAGCAGCAGGCGCCCTACGGTCAGCCGTACCCCTCGTACGGGCCGAACCCCGCGCAGCAGGGGCCTCACCCCAGCGGTGCGGGCGGGTTCGGCTCACCAACCCCACCTCCTCCCCGTCAGCCGAAGCCGCCACGGCGCGGCGCGGGGATCATCGTGGCCGCCATCCTGGCAGGGGCGTTGGCGGGCACCGGGGGAGCCGCGGGCTACTCAGCATTCACCGACGACCCACCACAAGCGGCTGCCCAGCAGTCCCCGACGTCATCCTCCGGCGTCGCGGACTCGAAGGCGCCTTCGGGTTCGGTGGAAGCGGTAGCCGCGGCCGTACTGCCGTCGGTGGTGAAGATCGATGTCTCCGGGCCCGGTGGAACCGGATCCGGCTCGGGCATCATCCTCACCGCCGACGGCACGATCGTCACGAACAACCACGTCGTCGAGGTCGCGGCCGACGGCGGTGAGCTGGCGGTGTCGTTCAACGACGGCACGTCGGCAAAGGCCGAAGTCGTCGGCACCGACCCGATGACCGACGTCGCGGTGATCAAGGCCGAGGACGTCGACGGCCTCACCCCGGCCAAGCTCGGCCAGTCCGCGGGGGTCGACGTGGGCGAGCAGGTGGTTGCCGTCGGGTCGCCGTTCGGGCTCGAGAGCACCGTGACCAGCGGCATCGTCAGCGCGCTCGACCGGCCCGTCTCGGCCGGTCAGGGTGAGGGCGGCGGCCCGGCGACGGTGTTCCCCGCCATCCAGACCGACGCCGCGATCAACCCGGGCAACTCCGGTGGCGCCCTCGTCAACATGAAGGGCGAGGTCGTCGGCATCAACTCTGCGATCCGCAGCACGCCGTCGGCCGGCGGAGAGGCGGGCTCCATCGGCCTCGGGTTCGCGATCCCGATCGACGAGGCCAAGCCGATCGCCGACCAGCTGCGCCAAGGCGACCCTGCCACCCACGCCCGGCTCGGGGTCACGGTCGGCACGCCGACCAACAAGAACGGGCTGCCCGGCGGCGCCGAGGTGCAGAGCGTCGAGAAGGGCTCGGGCGGCGAGCAGGCCGGCCTGCGCGAGGGTGACGTGATCACCAAGATCGACGACCGGGTGATCTCGTCCAGCGACGCGCTGGTGGCGATGGTGCGGTCCTACCGACCTGATGACGACGTCACGCTGACTGTCGTCCGCGGCGGCGACGAGCAGGAGATCGACGTCACGCTCGGCAGCGACGAGGGTGACAACAACACCTGACGGCGGCCGCTCTCCACACTCGCGTGGGCTCGTGTCCCCCCTTGCACGGGCCTACGCGTACGTCTGTGACAACACCCTCGCGCCGAGGTTGCGCGGAATGACAGTCGTCTTTTTCTGGTACGGGGGCGCCCCGTTCCATACCTATTGGAACGGGGCGCCCCCGTACCAAACGGGGTTTGGACCAGAGCCGCCCACCAGACGACATAGGCGCAACTTCGGCGGGAAGAGAGTGGGGGCGGGTTGGTCAGCTGCGGCGGGCGGCGACCCGGCGTCCGCTGTAGCGGGATGCCCGACGCCCACCAGGTCGCGCGCGATGCGAGTGCTCGGACTTCTGTCGCTGCGTCGGCAGCTGCACGACGGGCTCTTCCACCGCTGGCTCTTCCACCGCCGCCACCGGGGCTTGTGCGACCGGCTCGGGCGTCGGCTCGGGCACCCACTCCACCACCGGCTCGGGCACCCACTCCACCACCGGCTCGGGCACCCACTCCACCACCGGCTCGGGCGCCCACTCCACTACCGGCTCGGCCGCCGCGGTGACCTCGGCGACCTCGTCGGCGAAGAGGACGTACGGCTCGGGTGACGGTGCCGGGAGCAGCGGGACGGACGGGAGGTCGAGCGGCTCGAGCAACTCGTGCATCGCCACCTCCCTGGTCGGCTCCCCCACGTCCTCCAGTGCGGACGGCGGCGCAGCTACCCACAGCTCGGTGTGAGCCTCCGCCTCGACGTCCTCGGGCTCGTCCTCGACGATCTCGACGGTCGGCACGTTGTCCGGTGACACGGCGACCGTCATCCGCGGCCGTCGGCGCTCGTTCCACGCGTCGACCATCGAGCTGACGACCAGGGCGAACAGCAGTGCGGAGGCGACACCGGTCAGGGCCACCGCGCTGCCCAGCGCGAGCACCAGCAAGATCCCCGCGGCCAGTAGATGCTGCTGGCTGAGCTGGGCATCGTACGGTCGCCGCCGGTCCTCGGCGGCCTGCTCCAGCCGCCACACCCAGGGCCAGGCCAGGGCGCCGAGTCCGGTGCCGGCGACCAGCACGGTGCTGCCGAGGAGCGGGTGCCCGGCGTACACCAGCAAGGCCCAGAACGCCAAGACGGAGCCGATCTGGCCGGCGAAAACCCAGCGCAGCAAAGTGATCCGGCGGGCGGCTCTCAACCGATCGGTCGAGATCAGGGTCCGGCCGAGTGCATTCCAGCCGAAGTTGGTGACCACCGCGATGACGACGAGCGTGACGCCTGGTCCGGGTCGGTCGAGCAGCCCGAGGAGGGCTACCAGAGCCGCGGCGATGGGGCCCAACCAGTCATGACTGACGAACGCGCGCCTAGTCACGTCCGACTCCTCCTAGCGAGCGCAGCAGACGATCCACCTTCCAGATCGTCTCGGCATACTCGGCCTCGGCGTCAGAGCTCACGGTCACTCCGCCGCCGGTCCCGAGACTGAACCTGCCCTCGACCCCAACGAGAGCGCGAATCACAATACCGAGGTCTGCCCTTCCATCGGAAGCCAATCTGCCCAACGCGCCCGAATAGATGCCCCGTGGCGTCGTCTCGACGTCGCCGATGATCTGCATGGTGCGCAGCTTCGGCGCGCCGGTCATCGAGCCGCCGGGGAAAAGCGCCCGAATTGCCTGCAAGGTCGAGAACTCCGGCCGGAGCGTGCCGCGGATCGTGGTGATCAGCTGGTGCACGGTGGCGTACGACTCGACGTGCATCAGCTCGGGCACCTCGACGCTGCCGGGCTCGCAGACCACCGACAGGTCGTTGCGGAGCAAATCGACGATCATCAGGTTCTCGGCGCGGAACTTCGGGTCGGTCTGCAACCGGTCGCGGAGCCGATCATCCTCCGCGAGGTCGGCACTGCGCGGCGTCGTGCCTTTGATCGGACGGGTCTCGAGTACGCGGTCGGCGCCGATCGTCGCAAACCTCTCCGGAGAGCTGCTCAGCACGGACACGCCGTCGTGGGCCAGGTAGCCGGCGTAGGGCCCGGGGTTGAGCCGGCGCAGCCGCAGGTAGACCGCGGCCGGGTCCGCCGGGCACGCGACCTCGGTCCGGTAGGTCAGGTTGACCTCGTACGAGTTGCCGGCCCGCAGCTCCTCCTGGACCCGGGCGAACGCGACGTCGTACTCCTCCCTCGACCAGGTCGACACGACACGCACGGCGGGCTCGGTCCACTCGGGCACGTCGAGCTCCGGCACCGAGTCGACGCCGTGCGACCGCACCGTGCCATGCCGATGGTCGAACAGCAGGTACCGCGAGACCTGCATCCAGCACGCGTCGGGGACACCGGTCGATGCGGTCTGCGCCGGGAGGTCCGGCCGGCAGGCGTACCCGAACCAGCCGACCCAGGTGGCCGGACGGTCGTCCAGCACGGCGAAGATGTCGTCGCCCACGACTCGGCTCCGCCGCCCGTCGTACTCCCGCACCTCACGGGTGGTCGCGTCGTAGGTCAGGCTGAGGTCGCCGGGCTCCAGCCAGCCGAGGTACGAGAACCTCCCGGACCACTCCCGCGCGCCGCCGCCGTCCAGCCAGAACATCCGGTCCGCGCGAGCCGCCACCGCGGTGAACACCCGCTCCGGGTCGGTCCAGCCCGTCACCTGGTCACCGCCAGGAAGTTCGCCACCAGGGTGGCGCCGTACTCGCTGAGGATCGACTCCGGGTGGAACTGCACGCCATGCAGCGGCAGGTCACGGTGCTGCACCCCCATCACGACGCCGTCCTCGGACCAGGCCGTCTCCTCGAGGGCCGCGGGTACGTCGAGCGCAGCCAGCGAGTGGTAGCGCACCGCACCGAAATCCTGGGGTACGCCGGAGAACACACCGCGGTCGGCATGCCTGATCCGGGCAACCATCCCGTGCGCCGGCTCGATCCGGTCGACCCGTCCGCCGTACGCCAGGACGAGTCCCTGCATGCCGAGGCACACGCCGAGGACCGGCACGCGCGCCTGGCGCAGGACGTCACGACCCACCGCGAAGTCGGCCCGGTCGGCCGGGTGGCCCGGCCCCGGCGACAGGACGACGTGGGTGAACTCCCCAACCAGCAAGGAATCCGAGGTCACCGCGTCATGCTCGACGACCGGTGGCAGCACGCCGGTGACCGAGGCGATCAGGTGTACGAGGTTGTACGTGTAGGAGTCGTGATGGTCGACCACGACAACCCGAGGGCTCATGCGAGCAACGACAGCACGAGGTCGCGCACGAGCGGGTAGCCGTTCTCGGTGAGGATCGACTCGGCGTGGAACTGCACGCCTCGGTAGTGCGGACCGGCGACCAGGTGGACATCGCCGGTCTCCGGGTCGGCATCGACCGTCACCCCCGCCGGAAGCGCGCCGCCGTCGGCCCGGGCGACGAAGGTGTTGTAGAAGCCGACGTTCTCCGATCGCCCCAACACGTCCACGGTCGTCTGGGTGCCCTGGAAGACGATGTCCTTGTACGTAAGGGGAATACCGAGCTCCGAGCACAGCACCTGATGGCCCAGGCAGACGGCAAGGAACGGTTGCTCCGAGTCGAGCAGACCACGCACCGCCGTCCGCAACCGGGAGATCTTGGGGTCGTCGCCGTCGCGCGGGTCGCCGGGCCCGGGACCCACGACGACCAGGTCGTGGCCGTCGAGGCAGCCGGGGGTGTACGCGTCGTACCGGACGACCGAGACCTTCATGCCGAGCACGGTCAGCACGTGCCGCAGCATGTTGATGAAGTCGTCCTCGCCGTCGAGGATCACCACGCTGCGTCCGACCAGCTGCTCGACCGACCCCGACCCGCCCTGGTCGGTCATCCAGAACCGCGACAGTCGCTGGTTGCGTGAGCCGAGCGCGATCAGCACGTCCTCGTCGACCGCCAGCTCCCGCACCCCCTCGCGCGGTACGTCGGCGCCCTCGACCAGGCCGAACGCCGAGAGGATCCCGGCCGCCTTCGCATGGGTCTCGGCCACCTCGTACGCGGCGTCGGAGTCGCGGACCAGGGTCGCGCCCGCGGTGACCGTGAGCTCGCCGTCGAGCGAGACGTCCCCGGTGCGGATCACGATCGGCGCGTCGGCGGTCGGTGCGCCGTCGGCATCGCGGCCGATCAGTGCCATCACCGCGCCGTAGTAGCCCCGCCCGCTCGGCTCGTACTGCTTGATCAGCCGGCAGGCGTTCTCGACCGGGCTGCCGGTCACCGTCGCGGCGTACATGGTGTCGCGCAGGATCTGCCGTACGTCGTGGTGGCTGCGGCCCGCCAGCAGGTACTCGGTGTGCACCAGGTGCGTCATCGGCTTGAGATAGGGACCGAGCACCTGGCCGCCCTCGCCGCAGATGTCGCACATCATCTTCAGCTCCTCGTCGACGACCATGAAGAGCTCGAAGATCTCCTTCTCGTCGGCGAGGAACTCCAGCAGCGCCTGCTTGCGCTCGTCGGGGTCGGTATGCCCGCGCAGCCGGAAGGTGCCGCTGATGGGATTCATCCGGACGTCGCCGCCGTGCACGCTGACATGCCGCTCGGGGCTGGCGCCGATCAGCCAGCGGTCGCCGGTGAAGACGCAGAACGTCCAGTACGCGCCACGCTCGCGCTCGAGCAGCCGGCGGAACACGGTGAGCGCCTTGGCGTGGTCCCAGGCGGTCAGCCGGGTGCGGTAGGTGCGGCCGATCACCAGGTTGGCGCCGGAACCGTTCCCGATCTCGTCCCGGATGATCGCGTCGACGATCTCGCCGTACTCCTCGTCGTCGATCTGGAACCCGCCGATGCCGTCCGCGCTGACCTGCTCGTCGGGCAGCAACTCCATCAGCTCGGCCAGCGGCACCTCGGCCTCCGACCCGACGGTGATCGACGTCAGCGGTGTGCCGTCGTCATGTGCGTCAAAGCCGCGCTCGGCGATCTGCCGGAAGGGCACGCAGACCAGCCGGTCGAATCGTCGGCCCGCGGCGGGTGCACCGTCCTCGAGCGGGATGTCGGCGAGCTGCTGCAGGTCGTCCCGGCTGCCGCTGAGCACGGTGACGGTGGCCGCACCGCGCAGCCGGATCAGCGCGTACGCCGGGGCGGCGAGAGCGTCTGTGATGACCGACATGCACGAGTCCGTGGGGGTTGGCGGGAGGTGGCGAAACCCTACCGCCTCAGCCTCACCCCGATGACCACGCACTCCGCACCCTTTTCCCATCGTGAGTGGCTGGTCAATGTCGTGAATACCCGAATTGCGGGCACCATTCACGACGGGAAGAACCATTCACGCGGGGAGGTGATCGGCGCCTGTGGATGACGGCAGCGCGGCAGCCCACGCGCATGGAAGCATGGCTCCATGTCAATCGCACCCGCTCTGCCGACGGTGTTCACCCGGGCCGACGCCGCCCGTCGTGGTTTCAGCGCCGCGCAGATCCGCTGGCGCGTCGAGTTCGGCCGCTGGGTACGGCTGCGGCGCGGTGTCTTCTGCACCCGCGAGTCCGCCACCCGGATCGCCGCCGACACACGGTTCCGTCAGCTCGTCCAGATCGCCGCCGCGATCGCCGCCCACGACGGACCCTGCTGGGCGAGCCACCTGTCGGCGCGGCGACTCCATCGACTGCCCGCCCTTCACTCGGACCGCGACGAGGTCTGCCTGACCGTCGACCCGGCATCGGGCGCCTTCGAACGCCTCGGCGGGGTCCGGATCCTGCCCGCCGCCGTCCCGGCCGACCACCAGACCTACGTCGGCGCGGTCCCGACCCTCAACGGACCCCGCACCGTCGTCGACACCCTCCGCACCCTCGCCCTCGACGACGC
>JBOHDE010000104.1:0-12782 GCA_050699035.1 Nocardioidaceae bacterium
ACGCGGAATTTCCTTGCCCTGATGGGGAAACGCGACGAAGACGGCGACCAGCGCGGCCAGGCCGAGGACGACCAACAGTGAGATAGCGATGACAAACATGAGCGGCCCCCGAGCAGCACAAACAGATGGCGAGTTGGTTTCTCCGATCCTTTCATGCCGAGGAGCCGAGCCCAACCGGAACGGTGAAACTGAGACGTGGTCGTCAGACTCCGGCCACCAGACGGTCATCCACCGTTTCTTGAATGATTCCAGATTATCTGGTTGAGTCGGCCGCATGCACGACGCCGAACTGCTGCGCAGCCGAGGGCTCCGGGTGACCCGGCCACGGCTCGCGGCGCTGGCCGCTCTCCGCCGGGAGGGCCACCTCACCGCCGACGAGGTCCGCAACCGGATCGGCGACGACGGCCGGCCAGTCTCCGTACAGGCGGTGTACGACGTGCTCACGACACTGACCCGCGAGGGCCTCGTACGCCGGATCGAGCCGGCCGGCAGCGCCGCCCGCTACGAGGTGCGCACCGGCGACAACCACCACCACCTCGTCTGCCGTACCTGCGGCTCCATCGAGGACGTCGACTGCGCGACGGGCGCACCGCCTTGTCTCGATCCGTCGAGCGACCACGGTTTCCAGGTCGACGAAGCAGAGATCACGTTCTGGGGCACCTGCCCCCGCTGCCTCGGCGACCGCCCGAGCACGACCACCCCACCAGCGAAAGGACCCATGTGAGCGACGCACCGAAGAAACCTGTGAGGGCAACGACCGACACCGGCGCTCCCGTGCCGAGCCACGAGGTCAGCCAGAGCGTAGGCCCCAACGGCCCGCTGCTGCTGCAGGACTTCCATTTCCTGGAGCACATGGCGCACTTCAACCGGGAGCGGGTACCGGAGCGGAACGTCCACGCCAAGGGGTCCGGCGCATTCGGCTACCTCGAGGTCACCGGCGACGTCAGCCAGTACACCAAGGCGGCGCTGTTCCAGCCCGGCACGAAGACCGACCTGCTGGCCCGCTTCTCCACGGTCGCCGGCGAGATGGGCTCGCCCGACACGGTGCGCGACCCGCGCGGCTTCGCGCTGAAGTTCTACACGTCGGAGGGCAACTACGACCTCGTCGGCAACAACACCCCGGTGTTCTTCATCCGCGACACGATGAAGTTCCCGCACTTCATCCGCTCGCAGAAGCGCCAGCCCGACAGCGGTCTGCAGGACTTCGAGATGCGCTGGGACTTCTGGACGCTCAGTCCCGAGTCGGCGCACCAGGTGACGTACCTGATGGGTGACCGCGGCATCCCGAAGACGTTCCGGCACATGCACGGTTTCGGCTCGCACACGTACCTGTGGGTCAACGCGGCCGGCGAGCGGTTCTGGGTGAAGTACCACTTCAAGTCCAACCAGGGGATCGAGAACCTCACCGGTCCCGAGGCCGACGCCCTGGCGGGTACGGACCCCGACGCGCACCGCCGTGACCTGTTCGACTCGATCAAGGCCGGTGACTTCCCGAGCTGGACTGTCGCGGTGCAGGTCATCCCGTACGAGGAGGGTCTGAGCTACCGCTTCAACATCTTCGACGTCACCAAGGTCGTCTCGCAGCAGGACTACCCGCTGACCGAGGTCGGCACGATGGTCCTCGACCGAAACCCCGAGAACCACTTCGCCCAGATCGAGCAGGCGGCGTTCGAGCCCAGCGCGCTGGTGCCGGGCATCGGCTTCTCGCCGGACAAGATGCTGCAGGGCAGGATCTTCGCGTACGCCGACACCCACCGACACCGGATCGGGCCCAACTACCACCAGCTGCCGGTCAACGCGCCGCAGGTCGAGGTCGCGTCGTACAACCAGGACGGCGCCATGCGGTTCGGCTACCGCACCAACCACCCGCCGTACTTCCCGAACACCAAGGGCGGTCCGGAGGTGACCGAGGACCCGTGGGCCGACACGACGTTCGACGTCTCGGGTGACATCGTGCGCGAGAAGCAGCCGCTGTCGGCCGACGACGACGACTTCGGCCAGGCCCGCACCCTGCTGACCGAGGTGATGGACGCCGACGAGCGCGGCCGGCTGGTCGAGACGGTCGCGGGTACGCTCGCCGGAGTGACACCTGAGGTGCGTGACCGTGTGTACGACTACTGGCGGGCGATCGACAAGGAGACCGGCGACCGGATCGCCGCCGCCTCCTCCTGACGCGAGACCGCCGCTGGAGCGCTGATGCGCACGTCGTTGCCGTGGGGGGTCGTCGGGTGGGTGCTCGTGGTCGTCGTCGCGGTGGCCGGAGCCGTCGTCGTCGGCACCTCCCTCGGTGACGGCAACGCCGAGGTCTCCGGCCCCGAGGTCGCCGGACCCGAGCCGACCGACGCGGGCACCACGATGGCACCCACCGCGGACGTACGCCCGTCCGACGCACCCGCCTCGGCACCGTCGCCCGCCGACGTACCCTCACCCGACCCGGCCGACGATCCCGGTCACGCCACGCTGACCCGACTGCGACCGAGTGTCGCGACGGCGCCGGACGACAAGCCGCGGGTGTACGACGACGGGTGCCACGCCACCTTCGAGGCGACGACCGCCCGGCCGTGTACGTACGGCGACCGCAGCGGCACCCGGGTCGTGGTCGCCCTCGGGGACTCCCTGATGGCGCAATGGTTCTCGGCGATCGACGGTGCCGCGCGGACCGGTGGCTGGCGGCTGGTCTGGCTGACGAAGTCGGGTTGCCCGGCCCACGACGCGTCGGTGACCAGCAAGGGTCGGTACTACCAGGCCTGCGACACCTGGCGCAGCAACGCCCTCGCCGAGATCCGCGGCCTGCCCCGGGTCGACCTGCTGGTCATCGGCGGCTCGGCGAACGCGAGCCTGCTGCAGCGCGGGTCGATGCAGCCGGTGGAACCCGACGACTGGTCGGCCGCGTGGCGCAACGGCGCCGACCGCGTCGCGAGAGGTGTACGTGGCCAGGTCCGCCGGCTGGCGATCATGCGCGACACGCCGGCGTTCTCGTTCGACGTACCCGACTGCCTGCAGGCGCGCAACGGCTCGACCGGCAGCTGCAGTCGGGCGCCGCGGTCCGTGCTGTCGGCGCGGGCCTGGTCGGCCGAGCAGTCCGTCGACGCCGCGTACTCATGGGTCCGGGCGACCGAGCTCACCGCCCACCTGTGCAGCGACCGCTGCCGGCCGGTGACCTCGAACCACGTCCTGCGCTACCGCGACCGCCACCATCTGACCGACACCTACGTTCGCGCGATGACCCCGGCCCTGCACACGCGGCTCAGCTGGCTGATGAGGTAGCCGGGCGCCCAGTCCCGAACGGCACGGTCCCGTGCCGTTCCCGACCACCCCCACTGCTGCAGGAGTGGGGCTAACCCCGAACGGCACGGTCCCGTGCCGTTCCGGCCAAGACACGCCAGGACGTCCATAAAACTGTCGGTGGCGACTGATTCGATGGGCTCATGACACAGCGACTCTGCAGCCGGCGCCGGGCGGCGGCACGATCCAGGACACTCCAGTGCTACCCACGACGCGGGCGGGCCGGCGTGCGCCTCCACCGACGCACGCCGAGCCGCCCGCTGCGGGACGGCGGGCGGGTCAGTCGGCGGGCTTGGCACTGAACGTCTCCATCGCCATCAACGGCCGCAGGCGCCCTTCGAACTGCGTGGTCATGAACGCGTCTCGCAGCATGTCGTCAGCGAGGTGGTTGCCGAGTGCGGCCATCACCATCCCCTGGTCGAGCGAGAGGAAGAACGGCGAGACGACGCCGGAGTCGACGTTGACCGAGTCCCGGAAGCCCCACTGCGTGTAGATGTCGAAGTCACGCTCGAGGTTGTCCAGGTTCTGCACCGCCTCGTCGGGCGCGTACCGCAGCGCTAGGAAGGACGCGTGCGGAGTCACGACACCGTTGGTGAAGTCCTCAGGTCCGGGCAACGGCTGGGGCTCACGGCCGCAGCCTTCGAAGCCGGGGTCGACCTTCGTCCCGTCGTTGTTGGACGGGTAGCCGTTCGGGTCCATCCCGATCCACGGCACGCCGTAGGCCCGGTAGCCGCCCTCAGGTACGTCGGACGGTGAGAAGCCCCAGTAGCCGTACTGCGCCTCCTCCAGTCCGTGCTCGATGTGCGCGCGTACGTAAAGCGGGTGGTTGACCCGCCAGCTCTTCACGCCCCACTGCTCCTCGGGTACGAACAGGGTGGGCATCAGTGCCTCGAACATGCTGCCGCCCCAGGCCGGGACGATCTGCATGCCGCGGTACCGGTAGGCGCCCTCCCACACGTCCTCGCCCAGGTAGCTGCGGAACCGGCCGACCGGCTTCTGCTGCTGCCACGACCAGTCGCAGGTGTCGGGGAAGCTGCGCCAGGCGCCGAAGTAGTGGCGCCGCGGGATCTCGCCCTTGGCCATGCCGATGTAGCTGGCGATCCGGCTCTCGCTGACGATGGTGTCGTAGCAGCAGGGTGCGCTGCCCGTGCTGGGGGCGAAGTGGAACAGGATCCGGTTCACCTCCGGCCGGTAGTAGAAGCCGAAGTCCATGCTGTCGAACAGGGCCGCCGACTGCTCCGACAGCTCGGGTACGGAGCGGCTCACCACCTGGAGACCGGTCGCCAGCCAGCCGTTGTCGACCGACGACAGGTGCGGGACGAGGGGGTCGCCGCTCGGCGGCCACACGGTCAGCTTCTCGCCGGTGCGGAAGTCGTACCAGTTGAAGTACTGCCCGCTCTCCTCGTGCCGCTCCATCCCCTCCAGCGTGTCCAGGGTGGTGGAGAGCCGTGAGACCAGCTCGTCGTGGTCGATGATCCCGAGCTCCTCGGCCACCACCGCGCTCCACATGTACGAGCCGATGTTCGTGGTGGACGTCTGCAGCACGCGGGTGCCGTCGAGGTGGATCTTGTCGGTCGGCAGCCCGCTCTCCTCGTGGGTCATCGCCGCGAAGGAGGCCCAGGTGTCGGCCGCGTACTGCTGCAGCCGCTGCTCGGTGCCCTCCCCCGCAGCGGGCGCGGTCTCCTCGGCCTGGGCGGTGGGTACGGCCGCCACCAACCCGCCGGCAAGGGCGCACGCCACCACCGGGACGAGGGCGGCTCTCAGCTTCAGACGACTCAGTAGCGACGGAGAACGCATGTCGTGTTCCTCTCCTGTGGGTGTGGTGGCGCTCCCCGAGCCGGGTGCTTACCGGGACCGGGCGGCGGCGGCGATGATCTCGTTGCGCTCGTTCTTGGTGATCACGTCGTCACGCTCGAGCTGGTCGGTCACCGACCTGACGTGGATCATGAAGCGGCCCTGGGACGGCCAGTCACGCTCGTCCTCGATGACGTCCTCGACGGTGCAGCCGTCACCGCGGTCATGGTTGGCGACCCCGGAGTCGGTGGTACGCATGACCACGGTCTCGCCCAGATCCGAGCCGGGGCAGCCGTCCGCCTTGATCTCGAACGAGACGCTCTGCGACTCGGACGTGTTGCCGGCGCCGTCGGTCGCTCGGAAGTCGACCGTATGGGCGCCCTCGTCCTCCACCGTGAACGGCTCTGTGTAGGCCTTCCAGTCACCGCCGTCGAGCGAGTACTCCACCGTCTCGACGCCTGAGCCCTCGTCGGTGGCGTCCAGCGTCACGGTCACCGGCGAGTGGTACGTACCCTCGTAGCCCGGTGCCGGGTCGCCGTTCGGAGCCGGCGGATCGAGCGTCGCCGTCACCGTCGGTGCGGTGTCGTCGAGCAGGTGGAAGTAGTCGAAGGCCACCGTGGTCGCCGACGTCTGCTCCTGGCCGAAGCCGTACAGGCCGACTTCGGCACCCTCGAGCTGGTCGTTCTCGATCGAGCCAACCTCCTCGAACGTCACGCCGTCGGAGCTGTAGGAGCCAGTGAAGGTCGAGCCGGTCTTCTCCAGCCGCAGCCACCACGTCGTGATGTCGGCGGGCAGCTCGACCTCGGGGAAGGCCGGTTGGAAGATGTCGCCGATCTCGTGCCGCATCTCGATCTTCCGCTCGCACGGCTGTCCGACCGGCGAGGTCCCGACGTAGTCGAGCTTCAGGAACGTCTGGTCGCTGTCGTACACCAGGACTCCGCCCTGCTGCCACCGTTCGCAGACGTTGCCGGAGACCTTGGTCTCCACCGCCCAGTCACCCGCCGGGAAGGACTGCAGCATCAGGTTGGGCGCGTTGTTGTGCTGGTCGAACAAGTTGGTCGGGGTGGTGTCGATCTTCAGCTGACCACCCTCCACCCGGAACCGGTTGAGGTCGGGCCGGACCACCTTGTCCCAGCGACAGCCGTCCAACCGGTCGCCGTCGAACTCGTCGTCGACCCCAGGATCGCTACCGGGGTCGCTGCACTCGATCGGGGGCGACGGCTCGGGTACGACCTCGACCCGGACGAAGTCGGTCGCCGATGCTCCGGACGCATCGGTCACCGTGACCGTCGGCCGGTAGACGCCCGACAGCGTGTAGGTGTGCGTCGGCTGCTGACCGGTCGCGGTCGACCCGTCGCCGAAGTCCCACTCGTACGTCAGGTTCTCGCCTTCCGGATCGGACGCGCTCGCGCTGAACGTGACGTCCACCGGCTGCTCGCCCTCGGTGGGATCGGCGGTCACCGCGGTGATCTCCGGACGGCCGTTCGCCGACATGCCCTTGCCGCGGAACTTCAGGTAGTTGAGGTTGAAGAGCCCGTCATCGCCCGGGTTGTTGACGAACACGAAGAACAGCTCGTGGGTGCCGCCGGGATCCTCGATCGGAGCGGTCACGTCGGTCCAGGTCTGCCAGCCCCCGGTCGGCTCGATCATCCCGCTGTCGCTGATCACCGGTCCGTCCGGCGAGTCGACGTGGACCTCGACCCGGCCACCGAGCCCACCCGACGCGACGCGGTAGGTGACCTCGTCGATCCCGGCCAGGTTCATCCGCTCGTACGCGATGTGGTCACCGTGGCCGATGAAGCCGATGTTCTGGACGCCACCCTTGGGGTCGCTGGTCAGCTCGAGCTGGACTCCGCTCTGGCTGGAGAAGTGCTCGGCCTCCTTGCGCTTGGGCTGCAGCACGTGCAGGTCGCGGCCGGTGAGCGACCCGACTCCGGCGCCTCCGGCGTCGGTGTAGCTCGCCTCGAGCACGACGAACAACTCCTCGCTGTCCGGGTGTCCGCTGTCCTTGCGGGTCTGCACCACGCCCTCGCAGCCGGAGAGGACCTCCTCCGGGTGGGCGTGCGTGTCGTGCCCGAGCGACACCTGCAGCTTCACGTCCTCACATGTGATCGTCCCGCCGCCGGTCGACCCGTCCTCGACGTCGGTCACGTCGATGCTGTACGGGATCTCGTCGCCGAAGTCGAAGAAGCCGCCGTCCACCGGAGGCTGCAGGGTCACCTCCGGGCTGGTGTTGCCGGCCGTGACCTCGACCGTCGCGGACGCACTGGTGCCGTCGTCGGCCGTCACCGTCAGCCTCGCGGTGTACGTACCTGCCGTGGTGTAGGTGTGTGCGGGGTTGGCCTCGGTGGACTCGGCACCGTCGCCGAAGGCCCAGTGGAACGTCACCGGCAGACCGCCCGGATGGCCCGAGCCGGCGCTGGAGAACGCCACGTCCAGGGGCACGCCGCCGGAGGTGGGGACTGCCTCGGCCACCGCGTCGGGACGCACCTCGCCACCGGTGTACTCGATCCGGTAGATGCCCGAGTCGGTGTTGTCCCCACCGAACCCGGAGCCCCACTCGATCAGGTACATCGCGCCGTCCGGGCCGAACGTCATGTCCATCGGCCGCAGGAACTCGAGGCTGTTCAGCAGCGGGTTGACGGTGTGGACCGCGTCGCCGTCGGAACGGATCTCGAACAGCTCGTTGTTGGTCCACTCGTAGAACATCGCGGCGCCGTCGTAGTACGCCGGCCACTTGACGTCCGACTGGAGGGCCGGGTCGAAGCGGTACACCGGTCCCGCCATCGGGCCGCCACCGGTGCCGATCACCGAGGCGTTCGTGCCCTCGGGTGAGCGTCCGTAGTAGACGTCGGGGTCGACCACCGGCGGCAGGTTCGTCAGGCCGGTGTTGTTGGGCGAGTCGTTCACCGGGTTGGCGCAGTCGTACTCCGGTCCCGACGTGCCGGTAGCGAAGTCGAAGTCGCGGTAGACCGCCGACCCGTGGCAGTACGGCCAGCCATAGTTCCCAGCCGCCGTGATGCGGTTCCACTCCACCCGACCCTCGGGGCCACGCTCGGCGTCGGCGTTGTTGGCGTCGGGACCGTAGTCGGCCACCAGCAACGCGCCCGACCCGGGGTCCAGCTCGATCCGGAACGGGTTGCGGAAGCCCATCGCGTAGATCTCCGGCAGCGTTTGGGCCGTCCCGGCCGCGAACAGGTTGCCGCCCGGGACGGTGTAGGTGCCGTCGTCCTCCGGGTGGATCCGCAGCACCTTTCCGCGCAGGTCGTTGGTGTTGGCCGAGCTGCGCTGCGCGTCGAACGAGATCCGGCCGGCGCGCTCGTCGACCGGCGCATAGCCGTCGGACTCGAACGGGTTGGTGTCGTCGCCGGTGGCGGCATAGAGGTTGCCGGCGGCGTCGAACGTGAGCGAGCCGCCGGCGTGCCCAGAGATCTCCCGGTCGACCGGGACCTTCAGCAGCACCTTCTCACTGGCCAGGTCCAAGGTGTTGCCGGTCAGCGTGAAGCGCGACAGTCGCTGGGCCGGCTCGGCGACGTCCGGCGAGTAGTACAGGTAGATCCAGTTGTTGGTGGCGAAGTCCGGGTCCAGGGCCAGCCCGAGCAGGCCGTCCTCCCGCTGCAGGAACACGTCGAGGGTCCCGGCGACGGTGGTCTGACCGGTGTCCGGGTCGAACACCCGCACCTCACCAGCACGCTCGATGTAGACGACCCGGCCGTCGGCGGCGACGTCGAGCTCCATCGGGTTCGAGGTGCCGGTGTCGAGCGCGACCTTGTCGAAGTTGTCCCACACGGTCCCGCCGCAGTCAGCGTCCACCGTGCCGGCGGCGGTCTGGATCCCGCCGAGCAGATGCTCGATGAAGTCTGGCTCGCTGTAGGACTCGATGGTGTGGCCGCCGCCGGTGTACCAGGAGCGTCCACCCTGGTAGTCCTGGCACCACGTGATCGGGTGGTCGGCGCCCATCGTCCCGGCGCCTGCGTCGTACGTGCTCTCGTCCAGCTCGGCGAGCACATGCACGTTGCCACGCGGGTTGGTCCGGTAGTTGTACCACTCGTCGAAGCGCGCCCAGTCGGCCGACAGATGGTCGGTCGAGGGGTGAGCGCGGTCCGAGACCTTGACGGTGGCGTCTTGGTTGGCCGGGTGACTGTCGAAGTAGGCGCCGACGAGGTCGCCGTACCACGGCCAGTCGTACTCCGTGTCGGCCGCGGCGTGGACACCGGCGTAGCCACCGCCGGCCGCGATGTAGCGCTCGAACGCTGCCTGCTGGGTGTCGTTGAGTACGTCGCCGGTGGTCGACAGCCAGATCACCACGTCGTAGTTGGCGAGGTTCTCGTCGGTGAACGCGGCCGCGTCCTCCGTCGTGTCGACGCCGAAGTTGTGGTCCACGCCGAGCTGCTGGATGGCCGCGATCCCGGCCGGGATCGAGTCGTGCCGGAACTCGGCGGTCTTCGAGAAGACGAGGGCGTGGAAGTCGTGCTCGGGGTGCGCCGCCGCAGGTGCGGCGGACACGGGAACCAGTCCGAGGACCAGGGCGATCAGGGCCAGCAAACGAACGAGGACGGTGCGCTTCATGAGTCGCTCCTGGGTGCGTGTCAGGTCGCCAGATCGTCGGTGTTCATCGGTGGGAGAGGTCGATCAGCAGGTCGGGTGCGGCGGTGGCCGCAGGTGCGCAGAGAGACGCGGCGTGACCCGCTGGTTGGCGTTGTCGTGGAGGAGCGCGGCGGGGTCTCCGCCCGGCCCGCGCAGAGCCGGGTCCGAATCCGCGGTCCCGAGATACCACCCCGTGGTGTGGTACCGGTTACATCCACGCGGCTGAGGCTAGGTTCCCGTTCTGCCGATTGTCAAGCAAAAGTCGGCACCTGTTCGGCACACTTCCACCAGCAGTCGACGCAAACCGGAACCCAGGCCCAATTCAGGCTCGCCTGACCGCCGGTCGCGCCGGCCGCTTCCCGCGATGTCAAAGATTGCCCAATTGGGCAAAGTTCCACCTCACCTCGGCCTGACCCGGGTCGAAAATTGCCCAATTGGGCAAAAGTCCACCTCGCCAGGTCACGGGCCGACGTGCACCCCTACGCCGGTCGTTGCCGGGGCCAGCTCGGGTCGCAGCACCAGGTCGTCGTCATAGTCGCCGCCGTTCTGGTGACGGAACGGGATCGGCGCGGTGTGCTCGATCGCGGTCACCCCCTGCACGACCTGCGCGGCCGCCGCGGCATACTGTTCCGGGCTCATCCGGTCGGCGCCGTACACCGCGACCGGCGGCAGGACGGACATCCCGACGTACCAGAGGGTCCCGTGCAGGAGCGGGAACAGCACCTGGTCGAGCTGTCCGTTGATCCCGCGCGGTCCCAGCGCTGCCTCGGGGCTGCCGGTGGTGACGACGACGAGGGCGCTTTTCCCGGTCAGCTTTCCCTCGCCGTAGCGCAAGGTGCGGTCCGGCTGGTCCGGGTCACGGACGCCGTAGGCGTACCCCTTCACGAAGATCCGGTCGAACCAGCCCTTGAGGATGGCGGGCATGCCGTACCACCAGAGCGGAAACTGCAGCACGACCGTGTCGGCCCAGTCGAGCTTGTCCTGCTCTGCACGGATGTCCTCGCTCAGCCGCCCGGCCGCGTACGCCTCCTTGGACGCCGAGGTGACCACCAGCCGCTCGTCGGGAATGCACGCCTCCGTGGGCTCATCGCCGAAGTCGTCACGGTCGACGGTCGCCTTCCACTTCATCGCATAGAGGTCGGAGACCCGGCAGGTATGGCCGGCCGCGCGGAGAGCACTAACACCCTCATCGCACAGCGACCCGCTGAGTGAATTCCGCTCCGGATGGGCGAACACCCACAGCACCTTCACGATGACTCCTCCTCCGTCGACGCACCCGCGCCAGTGTGTCGGTCGTGGTCAGCATCGAACCTCAGCAGAGGCGCGTTCAGCACGGTGTTGTCGACGACCACCGACGCCCGGCCGACCGGGTTGCAGGACGCGAAATAGCTGCGCTGTGCGTGAACGTACCGGCGGAAGCTCGGGTGCTCGGGGTCGGGGTTGGACCCATCCCGGTCGGCCATCCTGGCCGCCGTCGTGGCGAACGGCACGTCGAGGAAGACCGAGAAGTCCCACACCCCGACCAGCTCGTCACGGTGCAGGAACAACCCGTCGACGACGAGCACGCAACCCGCCGCCGCGACCTGGGTCGGCGGGTCGAGCACAGCGTCGGTGTCCAGGTCGTGCCCGCGTGGCTTGTACCGCCGGCTGCCGCCGGGACCGAGCGGGTCGAGCACGTACGACCGGAGCCGGTCGTAGTCGAAGCCGTCGAGCCAGAACCCTTCGGGTGACTCACGACCACGCCGGTATCGCACCGCTCGCACGTGGTGGAAGTCGTCGACCGAGACCCGCACCACGGCTCGGCCGAGCACGCACAGCCGCTCGGCGAGCTCGTCGGCGAACACCGTCTTCCCGGCCCCGTCGACGCCGTCGATCCCTACCCGCACACAGTCGGCGCCGCACGCGGCAGGGACGAGGGATGCCACCCGGTCGAGCAGCCGGCGGCGTCGGGGTGACAGCGTCACGGCTGTAGCGCGGCCAGGGTTGCGCGGATCTGCGCGGGTACGTCGACGACCTCGCGGCTGTCGCGATCGACATAGACGTGCACGAACCGCCCGTCGGCGGCGGCATCGTCCGACCTGCCCTGGAACACGGCGAGCCGGTAGACGATGCTCCGCTCCCCCAGCCGCTCGACCGCGATACCGACCTCGACCGGGTCGGGGAAACCGAGCTCCCGATGGAAGACACAGCCGGTCTCGGCGACCAACCCGACCGCCGGCAGCCGGCGGATATCGGTGCCGGACGACTGCATCAGCCAGCCGTTGACCGCGGTGTCGAAGTACGAGTAGTAGACGACGTTGTTGACATGGCCGTACACGTCCTCGTCTTCCCACCGCGTGCTGATCGGGTAGCGGACCAAGTAGTCGGACCGCCGCGACGGCGACGGGCGATCACTCACGCCGACTCGGACTCGCGCAGGCGTTGGCTGATCACGGCCGAGACGCCGTCGCCGCGCATCGACACGCCGTAGAGCGCGTCGCCGACCTCCATGGTGCGCTTCTGGTGGGTGATCACCACCAGCTGGCTGTTCTCGCGCAGCTCCTCGTAGATCTCCAGCAGCCGCCCGAGGTTGGTGTCGTCGAGCGCCGCCTCGACCTCGTCGAGGATGTAGAACGGACTCGGCCTGGCCTTGAACAACGCGACCAGGAACGCCACCGCCACCAGCGACCGCTCGCCGCCCGACAGCAGCGACAGCCGCTTCACCTTCTTGCCAGCCGGTCGGGCCTCGACGTCGATGCCGGTGGCGAGCAGGTCCGACGGGTCGGTGAGGACGAGCCGACCCTCACCGCCCGGGAACAGCCGCCCGAACACCTCGGCGAACTCGCGCTCGACGTCGACATACGCCTGCATGAACACCTGCTCGACCCGCTCGTCGACCTCGCGCACGATGTCGAGCAGGTCACGGCGGGTCTGCTTCAGGTCCTCCAGCTGCTCGGTGAGGAACTTGTGCCGCTCCTCCAGCGCCGAGAACTCCTCGAGGGCCAGCGGGTTGACCTTGCCCAGCAGCGCCAACGCGCGGTCGGCTGCGCGCAGCCGCTTCTCCTGCTCGGCGCGGACGAACGGCACCGGCTCGGGCTCGGGCTCGCGCTCCTCCCCCGGTACGGCGGGTGCGGGAG
>JBOHDE010000105.1:0-12774 GCA_050699035.1 Nocardioidaceae bacterium
GGCCGGGCCGGTCGACGGCGTCAGCTACGTCGCGGCCGACGTGACCGACGGCGGCCAGGTGCAGGCCGCGGTCGACGCCGCGGTCGCGTCCGGACGCCCGCTCCGGACGGTAGTCAACTGCGCCGGCATCGGTCCGTCGACGCGGATCCTGGGCCGCTCCGGGCCGCACGACCTCGACCTGTTCCGCAAGGTCGTCGAGGTCAACCTGATCGGCACGTTCACCGTCATGACGCTGGCCGCGGCCGCGGTCGCCGAGACCGAGCCGGACGACAACGGCCAGCGCGGCGTGGTCGTCAACACGGCGTCGATCGCGGCGTTCGACGGGCAGATCGGGCAGGTGGCGTACGCCGCGTCGAAGAGCGGGGTCGTGGGCCTGACCCTGCCCGCCGCCCGTGACCTCGCCGGCCGCGGCATCCGGGTCTGCACGATCGCTCCGGGCATCGTGGACACCCCGATGCTGGCCACCGTCAGCGACGAGTTCCGCGCCGGGCTCGCCGCCGGCATCCCGTTCCCGCAGCGGCTGGCCAGCCCGCAGGAGTACGCCCGGCTCGTCACGATGATCGTCGAGCACGACTACCTCAACGGCGAGACCATCCGGATGGACGGCGCCCTCCGGATGGCTCCCCGGTAGCGGGCGTCCGCCCCGGCGCGTCCGTCGCACGACGCCGGGACCCGGCGGTCACCGCAGCGAGCTGCCACCAGCGAGAAGCAGATGTTCTTCTCGAGTGAGTCGGGGAACGCCCTGATGAATGCGATCCGCTCGTCGCAGGTGAGTGGCGTCCGTCCCTGCGCGGTGATCGCGGCCAGCGCGTCGTCCGGTGTCGCGATGAGTGTCTCCGTACTGCGGTCGAGCTCGAGGACGACGTACGCCTGGCCGGGCGGGACCTCGACCGACTCGATCGGCTCGAACCGGTGGCTCGACGAGCTCCCAACGTGCCCCGAGCGCAAATGTTCTCGTCGGCGCGGACAGTTGTCAGACGGTTCGTGCGGAATAGCGCACGAACCGTCTGACAAGTCGCCGAGGAGCCGCCGACAGTCCGCGCTCGGCGGAATAGAAATCGGTCGCACGTTGTCGGTGGTGTAGGAGAAGGTGACGTCATGACTCATGGGGCGGAAACAAGCGGATTGGCCGTAGAGGCCGTTGATCTGGTCAAACACTTCGGGGACACTATCGCGGTCGACGGGGTGAGCTTCACGATTCCCGAGGGCGGGGTGCTCGGTCTGCTGGGGCCGAACGGCGCCGGCAAGACGACTACCGTGCGCATGCTCTCGACACTGAGCGTGCCGACCAGCGGCACCGGCCGAGTGTCCGGGCACGACATTCTCAAGGAGCCCGAGGCGGTGCGGCGCAGCATGGGCCTCACCGGCCAGGTGGCGACGGTCGACGAGCTGCTGACCGGCCGGGAGAACATCCGGCTGATCGGCCGGCTCTACGGCCTGCCGATGACGTACATCAAGGAGGCGGCCGACTCGCTGCTGGAGCGGTTCGCGCTGACCGACGCCGCCGACCGGATCGCCAAGACGTACTCCGGCGGCATGCGGCGCCGCCTCGACCTCGCCGTGAGCCTGGTGGCCACGCCGCCGGTGCTGTTCCTGGACGAGCCGACCACCGGGCTCGACCCCCGCAGCCGGGCTGACCTGTGGGAGGTGCTGCGCGGCCTCGTCAATGACGGCACGACCCTGTTGCTGACGACTCAGTACCTCGAGGAGGCCGACCAGCTCGCCGACCAGATCGTGGTGATCGACAAGGGCCGGGTGATCGCGGCCGGCACTCCCGCCGACCTCAAACGCGAGGCCGGCCAGGCGAGCGTCGACCTGACCGTGACACATGCCGCCGACGTGCCACGGGCCGAGGTCCTGCTGCGCACGTGCTCGTCCGAGGTGTTCGTCGACGAGCCCAACCGCCGGCTCACCGCCCCGGCCGACGGCCTGGTGGACATGACCCGGATCGCCGACCGGCTGCGTGAGAGCGGCATCGAGGTCGACGACCTCGGCCTCAAGCGGCCGAGCCTCGACGACGTATTCCTGCACCTCACCGGCCACCGGGCCGAGGAGATCGACGAGTCCGTGCTTGACGAGACAGTTGCCGAGGAGGTGGCCCGGTGACCGCCATTGCCGATGCCAGGGTCCGAGTCCCGATCGAGCGGCGCTCCATGGTCCAGCAGTCGCTGACCGTGGTCTGGCGCAACCTGCTGCATATCAAGCGGATGCCCGAGATGCTGCTCGACGTCACCATCCAGCCGGTCATGTTCGTGCTGCTCTTCGCGTACGTCTTCGGCGGCTCGATCGCCGTCTCCGGCTCGACGTACCGCGAGTTCCTGCTCCCGGGCATCATGGCGCAGACCATGATCTTCTCGTCCGCGGTGGTGGCGATGGGGCTCACCAACGACCTCGAGAAGGGCATCGTCGACCGCTTCAAGTCGCTGCCGATGTCTCGGATGTCGGTCCTGGTCGGCCGCAGCGTGTCCAGCCTGATCCACTCCAGCATCGGCATTGTGGTGATGGCGGTGACCGGCCTGGTGGTCGGCTGGCGGATCCGCGAGGGCGTGCTCAACGCGTCGCTGGCCTTCCTGCTGCTCCTGCTGTTCGGCTTCTCGATGATCTGGCTGGGCATCTGGGTCGGCTCGATGATGCGCTCCGTGGAGGCCGTGCAGGGGTTCATGTTCACCGTGATGTTCCCGCTGACCTTCGTCGCCAACACGTTCGCACCGCCCGAGGACATGCCGGCCGTGCTGCGCTTCGTTGCCGAGTGGAACCCCACGTCCGCGCTCACCGAGGCGTGCCGGCAGCTGTGGGGCAACGGCAGCGGCGCACCCGCCGACGCCGCGCTGCCGCTGCAGTATCCGGTGATCGCGTCGATCTGCTGGTCGGTCCTCTTCACGGTGATCTTCGCGCCGTTGGCGATGGCTGCCTTCCGCCGCAGGTCGCAGGACTGACCCGGGGCGCGCCCCGCCCACCACCGACCCGACCCCAGGAGCCGACCCGATGACCAGTGCCGACCTTCTCGTTGACGCGTTCGGCCGGATCCGCGAGATCGTGCATCGCGCCGTCGACGGCCTGACACCCGACCAGCTGGCGTATCGCGTCGACCCTGACGCCAACTCCATCGGCTGGCTGGTGTGGCACCTGACCCGGATCCAGGACGACCACATCGCCGACGCCGCCCAGCTCGAGCAGGCTTGGCACGCCGACGGCTGGGCCGACCGGTTCGGGCTGCCGTTCGACCGGTCGGCCACCGGCTATGGGCACTCGTCGACCGAGGTCGGGGCCGTCCGGGTCGGCTCGGGCTCGCTGCTGACCGACTACCACGACGCGGTGCACGACCGCACGATCGCCTACGTCGAGGGGCTCACCGATGCCGACCTGCCGAGGATTGTGGACGAGGCCTGGGACCCGCCGGTATCGCTCGGCGTGCGCCTCGTCAGCGTGGTCGGCGACGCCTTCGAGCACGGTGGGCAGGCGGCGTACGTCCGCGGGCTGATCGAGCGGCGCTGACCCGCGGGCTGATCGAGCGGCGCTGACCGCCGGCTGACCTCGGGGCTCACTCGATCCGGGTGTCGATCGGCGTGCCGACCTCGACCGTCCGACCGACCGTGCAGAGGCGCTCATGCGACTTCTCCACGGCGTCGGGCAAGATGGCGCGGGCGACGTCGCCCTCCTTGCCCTCGGGGAACACGATCCTGAACGTGACGGCGACGTCGGTCAGGTGGTTGCCGTGCTCGTCGCGCACCTTGTTCGCGTCCACCTGGATGTCGAACGACACCGGCTCGGCGCGACGCGACGTCAGGATGTCGACGTCGATCGCCGTGCAGCTGCCGATCGCGGCCAGCAGGAGCTCAGTGGGTGTGAAGTCGTCGTCGTCGCCGCTGCCGATCGAGATATGACCCTCGCGGACGTTGGAGACATCGAAGCGGCCGTTCGCCGTACGTCGGACATTCACGGTGCGTCGCTGAGCGGTAGTCATGCGCACAACCCTGTCAGACAGCTGCAACTGCGTCCCGCCCGCTCCTGCCACTTCACCCCGCAGATCGGCCCGCAGACCGGACATCTCGGGCGCCTATGCGCGGACAGCCTCCACGATGCCGAGGCTGCCCTGGCATGGCACCAGGCGGGTCAGGCGCAGCCCGGCGCGCGCGAACAACCGGTCGTACTCCTCCGCGGCGCGCTGCCGACCAGGCCCCATCACGAGCACCTCGAGGTCGATCAGCGTCGCCTGCGACGGCTCACGCCCACTCGGCAGCACGTCCTCGGTGACCAGGACGCGACCGTGGTCGCCGAGCGCGCCTCCCGGCACGGGTCAGGATCTGCACGGCGTCGTCGTCACCCCAGTCGCGCACGATGTTGGCGAGCAGGTCCGCGTCGCCGCCCGGCGGCACCGCCTCGAAGAAGTCGACGCCGCGGACCTCGCACCGGTCCCGGACACCCGCCGCGTCCAGCTGTCCACCCGCCGCCGCGACGTGCCGCTGCTCGAGGTCGGCCGCAACGCTCGCGGGAGACAGTCCGGTAGTGCTCGGGCTCGTACCGCCCGGGCGGCCTGCGCTGACGCCGGCTCGTCCTCGGCACGGAACAGGATGCTGATGGCCTCTGCACGGTACAACGACCGGCCCGCAGGAGCCGACGGCATTACTCCTGCCCGCCGGCCCCGTCGACCTCCATCCACCACTCGGTGAACTCGGTCGCCCGCTGCTCGGCGTCGAACCTGAGCACCCACAGGTTCACCAGGTCGAGCCCTTCGGCGAGATAGCTCGTCGCCCCCTGCACCACGCCCACCGGCCCGCACGCGGACACGACCTCGAAGCTGAACGTGGTGTCGCCAGGCTCGTCGCGGCGCTCCAGCCAGTCGGCCACGATCGCGTCCCGGCCGACGACCGGCTCGCGGTAGGGGCGCATGTAGTACTGCGCGTCCGCGCTGTAGAGCGCGCCGATCTCGGCGGGGTCGTTCGACGTCCACGCTCGGCGGTAGGCCTCGACCCATCGCACCACGCCGGCCTCGTCCATCGGCATCCTCCCGGTCGGATCACACCATAGATCAGTGACTAATCTCCGACTCCGAAGTGAACGAAACCCGCTGTCGTCGGCCGCCGATCTTGACGACCATGTTCACCTCGACCGGCCGCTGGTGCACTTCAGCCGGCCAGCCGGGTCCACACAGTCCCAGTGGGCGCCTCCACTCCATTCCCCGTTTGGTACGGGGGCGCCCCGTTCCATTCCTAGTGGAACGGGGCGCCCCCGTACCAAATCAACCGGGTGCATCCGGCCCGTCCCTGGCGTACCACCCGTTCAATGTGCCCGGATGAACGGCTCGCTCAGGTGCATCGTCGCCAGCCAGGCCCGGTCGGCCCGGGCGCGCTCGAGCAGTCGGACGCGGGTACGCCGTGCGACGACCGGGTCCTGCTCGTACGCGTAGGCCACCTCGGGTTCGACCAGCTGGACCGCGTGCACGAGGACGTCACCGGTGACCACCAGCCGGTCGCGGCCGTCCTCGACCAGCACCGACTGGTGCCCGATGGTGTGACCCGGTGTCGGCACGACCGTGACCGTGCCGCCGCGGCGCTCGGCGACGAGCCGCGCCTCACCGTCCACCTCGTCGAGCTGCCCCGCGGCCTGCAGTGGGCGCACCGCGTACGCGAGCATCGGGGCGGTGCCGGACTCGAGGACCGCGACCTCGTCGTGCTGGACGACATAGCGCGCGTTCGGGAACATCGGCACCCCGTCGGGAGCGACCGCCCAGCCGCCGTGGTCCGCGTGCAGATGGGTGAGGACGACGGTGTCGACCTCCTCGACGTCGACACCCGCGGCGACCAGCTCCGCGGGCAACCGGCCGGGCACCGGTGCCCACGACGCCGCCGGGCTGCCCGCGTGCCCGACGCCGGTGTCGACCAGGATCGTCTCGCCGCCGGGCGGGCGGATCACGAAGCAACGGAACGCCAGCCGCCAGACGCCGTCCGCACCGAACGCGTCCGGGTCGAGCCGGCGCGCCCGCTCCCAGTCCGCCGACGTCGCGTCCGGGAAGAGAGTGACCCACGAGTCGAACGGGCCGAACGCGTCGCGCAGGGCGACGACCTCGAACCGACCGACCGATCGCGTCAGCATCGCTCAGCTCGCCTGCAGCCTCATCCACAGCCGGATCGCCGTGCCGGACCGATGCGTGCAGACCTGCACGAGGTCACAGACACAGTTGGCCAGCAACAGCCCCCGGCCTGTCGTCGACTCCACCGCCGGGGTGAGCCGCCCGGCCAGTGGGTCGGTGATGTGCCCGCTGTCACGCACCTCGCAGACCAGGTGGCCGCGCTCGGACCACACGCTGAGTACGCCGGACCCACCGGCATGGATCAGCGAGTTGGTGGCCACCTCGTTGACCGCCAACTCCAGGTCCGCGAGCCGGTCCGCCTGGAGACCGGCCCGGCCCGCTTCGTAGGCCACCACCCGACGTACGGCCGACGCCGCGGTGAAGGACATCGTGCTGGCCTCCGCCGGTGTCGGCGGCAGCTCCATCAGCGACGCGGCCACCCGTTGGGGGTCGTCGTAGGTCGCACTGTCGTGCCGCTCGGTGGACGTCACGACCACGGGATGCGTGCGCTCGGCGTCTGCGCTGGCCTGGGCGTCGAGACCGGCGATGTCGTACGGACACAGGATCGCCGCATCCCGCCCGGCGAAGGCCAGGTTGATCAACGCCTCGTGCTGGACCGCGGCCGCGTACTCCGCCCATGATCGTCCCGGCCAGATCGGCTCGCCGACGATGGACACCCGGCGCGGCGCGTGGTCGTCGGCGAACCGCCGCAGTACCGCCGGGATGATCCGTCCTGGGTTGCGCCCGTGGTCGGCCATGTCGAGCAGGACGACGCCGGCCGCCTCGTCGCCCAACGCGTCGTGGACCAGCCCCACCTGCTGCCCCGGGACCGCCACCAGGACGGGCTGGTCGTCCGCACGAGCGCTGCGCACGAACGGCACGACGCCGGCGAGGTACTCCTCCTCGCCGCGGTACATCAGGGCCTCGTGGACGAACCGCTCCCGCCGCCGACGCTTGACCAAGGTCCGTCTCATGCCGCCCCACGGGCTGACGCTGGTGGGCAGTCCGACCAGTCAGGGCGCAGCGCTCGGTCGGGCGACTCCCGCAAGGCGTCCGCCAGCCGCTGCCAACCCGACATATCAACCTCCCCGACCGGGGCGCAGGGGCCTGAGTCGTCCACTAACCCTGTGATTGTCAGGAGAAGTGACGGTGCAATGTCAAGGTCGCCGACCCACCGGCACGTTCCGCACGGACAGATCGAACGCCGGCCTTGCCGTACTCTCGCACTCCATGCGCAAGATCATCGTGTCGATGTGGACCACCCTCGACGGGCTCGTCGCCGGCCCCGACGACGAGATGGACTGGTTGCGCCCCGACGACCAGATGCAGGCCTACGAGAACGAGCTGGTGGCGGGCGCGGACACCCTCCTGCTGGGCCGGATCACCCACGCAGACTTCGCCGGGGCCTGGCCCGAGGTGGCAGCGGACCCGTCGGCCAGCGACGAGGTGCGCGCGTATGCACGCCGGGTCGACGCCATGGCCAAGGTGGTGGTCTCGAAGTCCGGGAGGACCGCCGACTGGAACAACACCGAGCGGCTGCCCGAGCTGGAGCCGCCAGCTGTCCGCTCGCTCAAGGAGCAGGACGGGCACGACATCGTGGTGTACGGGAGCCTGAGCGTGGTCGGCACCCTCGCGGCACTCGGGCTGGTCGACGAGTACCACCTGCTGGTCCACCCGACTGTCCTGCACGAAGGGAAGCCGCTGTTCCCGCCCGCCCTGGGCGCGGTGCGTCTTGGCCTGCTCTCCGCCGACCCGTTCGCCACC
Organism: Nocardioidaceae bacterium; assembly: GCA_050699035.1. GTDB lineage: Bacteria > Actinomycetota > Actinomycetes > Propionibacteriales > Nocardioidaceae > WHTB01. The sequence continues at coordinate 7,835 of JBOHDE010000105.1, forward strand.
GGCGTCGTCTTGATGCGGTACCGCCCCGAACCCGTACGCGCCGCCACGCCCTGAGGTCAGCCCACGACGTACTTCAGCAGTACGTTGTTGGAACCCTCGAGCTGACGGACCTCGGCGAGCGTCAACGCGGCCGGCGAGGCGGCCATGAAGGCGGGATCGCCCGTGCCGAGCGCCGCGTTGCCGACCATCAGGTGCAGCTCGTCGACCAGGCCGGCGGCGAGCAGGTCGTTCCACAGCGTGGTGCTGCCGAAGGTCAGGATGTCGCCGTCGCCGTGGCGCTTGAGCTCGGCAATCTGCTCGTGCGCCTCGGCCCGACGCAGAATGCGCGTGGTCTCCCGCCATACCCCGGTGTCGTCCGGGCTCAGCGTGTCGGAGACGACGACCTTGTCGATCCGGTTGTTGATGCCGGAGATCTCCCGCTCGACGGCCGGCTGGCTCTGGACGTCGGCGATCGCGGGCCAGTAGCTGAGGAACCCGGAGTACGTCGTGCGCCCGACCAGCATGGTGTCGGCCGCCCGTAGCCGTTCGACGTTGTAGGCGCTGAACGACTCGTCCAGCGGCAGCACCATCACGTCGCCGCCCGGCCCGGAGATGTACCCGTCCAGCGACATCAGGTTGCTGACGACCAGCTTGCTCATCGCTACTCCTAGGCTCGTGGCGCCGGCGGTCCAGCGCCTTCACTCTTCACGAGTCGGCCGACCGCGCGAACTCATCGGACTCGCCGACAGTTTCTCCGAGCTCTTCAGGCAGTCCGAACCTGGCGTCGACCGAGGGAGCGAGGAAGGAAGTGAGCTCGGCCACCCGCTCGCCGCGCAGCGTCAGCACGGTCACCGCGCCAAGAGCGTACGTCGAGCCCCCCGGCGTCCCCTGGTAGCAAGCCAGCGCGACCTGCCCACTCGCCGTCATCGGGACGACCCGCCACGGGGTCGCAAACATCCGCTCGGACATGAACCTGCCGACGCTCTCGCGACCGTCGAACCAGGCTGGCAACGGCGGCATCGACAGCCGGGCGTCCTCGACGAGCAGCTCCAGGATCGCGGGTACGTCGGACCGCTCCCACGCCGTGACGAACGCGTCCAGCAAGGCTTTCTGGCCGTCGTCACCCAGCTCGCGACACGTCACCTGCTGGCTCGGCCCGGTGACCCGCTGGTCGAGATTCGCCCGCGCCCGCTGCAACGAGCTGTTGACCGAGGCGACGGACGTGTCCAGCAGCTCGGCCACCTCCGCGGCGGGGAAGGCGAGAACCTCGCGCAGGATCAGGACCGCGCGCTGGCTGGCGGGCAGGTGTTGCAGCGCCGCGACGAAGGCCAGCTCGACACTCTCGCGGGCCTCGTACCGTGCCGCCGGATCGGCCGGCCCGGTGGCCCAGGCCAGCATCGACTCCGGGTACGGCTCCAGCCAGACCGGCTCCAGCACCGGCTCGCCCAGGTCATGCGGGGAGTCGTACGCGGGACCATGGTCCAACGAGAGCTGTCGCTTCGGCCGACGGCCGCCCACCTTCATCGAGGCGTTGGTCGCGATCCGGTAGAGCCAGTTGCGCAGCGAGCTGCGACCCTCGAATCCGCCGAGTCCCTTCCAGGCACCGAGCAGCGCATCTTGGAGCGCGTCGTCGGCATCGAGGACGGACCCGAGCATCCGGTAGCAATGGGCGTGCAGCTCGCCGTGATAGGGCGAGATCAGCTCGTCGAAGGCGGCCGAGTCACCCTCGCGGGCGAGCTCGAGGAGCTGTCCCTCATCCGGGTCCTGCACGGGCCCATGCTGGCACGGCCGACTCCGTGCACGGGCCTGGGCGTGCGTGACGCGGCGAAGTTTCGCCGCGGAGCCAGGCCGCTACTGTGCCTCCATGGCCGAGACCCAACGCGAGAGCGTGCCACGCGACGACGGCAGCGAGCTGGAGACGGCGCTGGCGTTTCTCCGCTTCGCTCGGCACTGCGTCTTGAAGAAGACCGAAGGTCTCGACGTGGAGCAGCTACGCCGAGCCGTCGTGCCGTCCGGGACGTCGCTGTTGGGGCTCGTGCAGCACCTGACCGACGCTGAGACCTACTGGTTCGGCCACCACGTCGCCGGCGATCCGGCGGCCGCCGATCTCGACTTCAGCATGAGCGTCCCGGCCGAGCGCGACTGCGCGGCGGTCCTCGCGGCGTACCGCGCCGCTGCGACGGCAAGCGACGAGATCCTGGCCGCCGTCGGCGATCTCGACATCCCGGTCAGCCAGCGGGTCGACGACGAGCAGCTGAGCGTGCGGTGGGTGGTGGCCCACATGACCAGCGAGACCGCCCGGCACGCCGGTCACGCCGACATCCTGCGCGAGCAGATCGACGGCGTGACCGGGCGTTGACGGACCGCGGCGGGCAACTGAGAGTTACCGACGCCAGGGCGTGCGTAGACCTCAGTTGCTTGGGCTTTGGGGAAGTTCGTTGGGCCTCCGACCCGCACAAAGCTCCCGAAACGTCGCACCTGAACCGAGAACCAATGTGAAGGCCCCACGCCCGTCCTGGCCGACGCCCGCATCGACGTGCTCCGACCGGCCTGCCACAGCGAGATACCCCGACCCGGCGACGATCCGAAGATCACGCACCGCCTACGACCACTGAACTTCGGACTCACATCATCGAGGCGACCTTTGCCACGATCTCGACGAGGTTTCCGTCCGGGTCGCGCAGAATCGCGTTTCGGTTGTTGTTGCCCGTGTTGTGGGGCGGCTGAACGACGGGCACGCCAGCGGAGGCCAGGTGCGCAAAGGCTTGGTCGACGTCGTCAGTCCAGACGACCAGGGCCATGGCCGGGCTGCCGGGTGACGCGTCAACCCCGTGGGCCGTCTTGGCCGCCTCCACCGTGCCGAGCCCGAGGCCGAAACCGTTCAGGGTGAGCTCGACGTGCTCGGGAGTGCCCTCTGTCGGGGTGCGGAACGTCTCGACGAATCCGAGCAGGTCCCGGTAGAACCGCAGTCCGGCTTCGATGTCGGCCGTGTAAAGGTTGACGAATGCGGTGGTGAACATGCCCAGCAACGTAGCGCCGGACAGACCGGGTCGCCTCGCATTTGCGTTGCCCGTCGTCGGCATGTACGCTTTTCTGTACAGGGAGGTGCCATGAAGACCTTGAGCTATACCGAGTCAAGAGCCAAGTATGCCGAGGTGCTCGACTCGGTCGTGAACGACCGCGAAGAGGTAGTCATCACTCGGGCTGGTCACGAGCCCGTCGTGATCATGTCCTTGGAGGACTTCGAGTCCCTGCGCGAGACCGCCTACCTGATGCGATCGCCGGCGAACGCTCGGCGACTCCTGGACGCCATGGAACGCCTTGAGGCTGGCGACGGCGAGCCGCACGACCTGATCGACGCCGATTGAATGCTGCTGGTCTGGGACTCGAACGCGTGGGAGGACTACCTGTGGTGGCAGACCCAGGACCGCAAAGTGCTCAAACGGATCAACCTGCTCATCCAAGACGTGGTTCGCAACGGCAACGAAGGCATCGGCAAGCCTGAGCCGCTCAAGCACGACTTCGCCGGCTACTGGTCCCGTCGGATCACCGACGAGCACCGACTCGTCTACAAGGTCGCCGAGAACGAGGTTCGGATCGCCGCCTGTCGCTACCACTACGGGCGTTAACGCTAGCTACCCATGTCGCGGCTCGGAGTTCGCTCAGCCGGATGCCTCGCGCGCGCAGACGGCGTCGCTGTACTCCCAGTCGGCGAGGCGCGAGCGCAGCACTGGTTCGGCCCGATGCCGCCCGAGGTTCCACTCCAGCCAGTCGTCGTCGCCGGGCTCGTGCCCCCGCAGTGCGCACTCGACCACCTCTTCCGGGAGGGTGGCGAGCACCGGCACCGCGTCCGCGGACAGCCCCTGCAGGTAGAACCAGTCGACCTTGCCGGTCTCGTCGTACCGGTCCAGGTTGCGCTGCGCGATCCAGGCGTCCGGGTTGATCGCGGCCAGCAGGAGCAGGAGTCCGGCCCCGCTGAGCAACGCGGCGCGGGGCAGCCAGGCCGCCCGGAGCGTCAGGCCGGCCACCAGCACGCCGAGCACCAGCAGACCCAGCCAGCCCTCGAAGACGTCGACGAGCAGGCGGAGCTGGGTGAAGCCGTACGCCTCCTGGTAGACGTGCATCCGGTAGAGCGCGGAGGCGACCACGACCAATGTCAGCACGCAGAGCAGGCCCAGTGACCCGCGCAGCCAGGCCAGGTCCGTGGATGTCGTACGCGGTGCCTTACGGGCGGCCGCCCACACGACGAGCAGGGTGAGCGCGGTCGCCACGGTGAGCTGGCCGAAGCCCTGGTGGACGTACTCCGCGTAGGTGAGCCCGGTGGTGCGCTCGAGGTAGTCGTGCCCGCCGAAGATGACGGTGGCCTGCGCGCCGAGGAACACCAGGAAGACACCGTCGACGAGCAGCACCGGGGCCAGCCACTCGTAGCGGTGCGCGACCGACCGCGCCGGACCGGTCCGCGGCTCGACACTGGGCGGGTTCAGCGCGAGGTACGTCGCCGCCAGCACCACACCGCCCACCGCAACGGTGACGAACGCCCGCAGCACGAACGAGTCGAGCTCGAGGTCCGGGACGACCGCGCCCACCCACTCGGCGAAGACCGCGTCGGCCGAGGCGAAGAGCAGTCCGAACACGACCACCCCCAGCACCGACCAGACGACCGTACGCAGCGCCGCCGCACTGGTGCCCAGGCCGGTGACGGCGCGCGCGGAGCGACCGAGCCACGGGAGCCCTCGCAGTCCGGCGAGCGGCCAGGCGATACCGGCCAGCACGAAGGCGGGGAGGGTACGGCCGTGCACGAGCGCGGTCACGCAGACCGCACCGCCGGCCAGCAGGCACAGGACCATGATCCAGTCCGCGTCCCGGGCGACGACGGTCGCTGCCAGGAGCACGCACAACGCAGCACACGCCAGGGTGAAGGGGGATCGGCGGTGGACGCTGAAGCCGAGGATCACGCCGCC
>JBOHDE010000106.1:0-12755 GCA_050699035.1 Nocardioidaceae bacterium
TGCTCAACGCCGCCTACTTATGAGCGCTCCTCAGCATTGCTTGCGGAGTTCATTCTGGAGGAGTGTTGACTGCGCCATGCTGCTGATCGCGATTCTCGTTGTGTCCATGACGGGCTTGATGACGGCCTTTGCATTCCTGACGATGATGAGCGGCCAGCAGCAGGAGCGCGGAAGTCCATGGCTGACCAAGGGTCTGCCAGCTGCCGCGTTGCTGGTCAACGGAGGACTCTTGATCGTTGCGACCCGCCTCGATGAGCAGCGTGCGGCCTTGCTCCTCCTGGGGGGCATGGGCTTCGCAGCAGCATCCGCCCGGGCGTTGAGAGCAGGTAGGCGCAAGGGACGATGACTGGCCCTCCGCCTGAGCGGCACCGACTCGGCCGAGCATGCCGCCACCCTGGCAGAACTACGACGTGGCGCGGCGTCGTTCGGCGGCGACCTCGGCGCGGACTCGACGCAGCCCCTCGGCCACGACCTCAGGATCCTCGTCTGGCTCGTCGTACCCGGCCGAGGTCTCCAACAGCGCTCGGTACTGCTGCTCGCGCCGCTGGGCCCGGTAGGCCAGGAGGTCGTCGAGCTTGACCATGCGTCGCCGCTTCCCAGGCGTCTCGGCCGCCAACGTGCCCTCGTCGATCAGCTTCACCACGGTTGGCCGGCTGACGCCGAGAAGATCCGCCGCCTGCTGAGTGGTGAGTAGCTTGTTCTGAGGCGCAATCGTGACCGCCTTACCAGCCTGCATCGCGGCGACCACCTGGCGTAGGACCGCGTGGAGCCCGGCCGGGATCTCGATACTGTCGTGCGCGTCAGCCCCGACGAGCACGTAGCGCGGAGGATGCAACAAGTGCGGATCGCGCACAGATTCTGGACTCCGGCTGGGTCGTGTGCTCGCAGGATCCAGCGACCGGCACCGCTGTCTCCCTCGACGACGACGTGACGTTCTTCGTCGTCAGGGTTAGCGAGGAATGTCCCTAGCGGCCGCAGCCGCCGGGAGTTTCCTCGGTCGGTGCCGTGGCATATTGAGGGCATGGCGACGCTCACCAACAAGCAGATCCTCGACGCCCGGCTCGATGACTGGCGCAAGTTGGCCCAGGCCCTCCATGCGCGGTTTCTCACCGGCGACTTCGTCACGGGCCTCGCGTTCGTCACCGCCGTCTCCGAGGCAGCCGAGTCGGCCGGTCACCACCCCGACGTGACGCTGACGTACCCCTGTGTGGACGTGAAGCTGATCAGTCACGACGTCTCCCAGGTCACCCAGCACGACGCCGATCTCGCCCGGCGGATCAGCGAGATCGCCCGCGAGCAGGGGATCGGCGCGGAGCCGAGCGCAGTGGCTGAGCTCGAGCTCGCGTTGGACACCGCCGACCTCGCCGCCGCCGGACCCTTCTGGGCGGCCTTGCTGACCGGGAGTCCCGACTCCGTCAAGGGCGACGACGTTGTCGATCCCAACGGGCGCGTGCCGCTGCTGTGGTTCCAGCACACCGACGCACACGACACGCCGCGCCAGCGCTTCCACCTCGACCTGTGGGTGCCGCACGACGTCGCCGAGAAGCGCATCGCCGCCGCGGTCGCCGCGGGTGGCCAGGTGGTCGACGACGAGAACGCCCCATCGTTCGTCGTGCTGGCCGACCCTGAGGGCAACAAGGTCTGCGTGTGCACATCCCTCAACCGTTGAGACCTTGAGAAGGCGATCAGCCAGCGCCTGACCAGGTGAGTCGGTACCACTGCGGCGCTGTTTTGTTCATCGGCCACCCCAGCCCGTGGTGTCCGCTGGCTCGACCGCGAGCATCTCCCAGCCCGAGAACGCGGTCTCGACCTCCGCCCTCGATACACCACCCGCGACGGATCGCACACTGGTCGGCTGGAAGGCGAGCATCAGCAGCGTCGCCCCCGGGTGCGCGTCGATCGCGCGTGGGATGTTGTCGATGCCGACGGCCTCCCACCCCCTCCGCGCGAGCTCGGGGGTGTACTGACCCCGGCCGCAGCCAAGATCGATCGCCCGACCGACCGAGCGGGCGCGACCGCTCGGCCTCCTCCCGGTCCATCAGGGCACTGATGCTCGCCGCCGCGGCGCTGCCCTAGCGCTCCCACGGCGTGAGCCCAAGACGGTAGGCGAGCGTGTACCCCCTCATCGAGCCGACGTCCCACCACACGCTCCTCGGCATGACCGCGCTTTCACTGTCGGCGGAGGTGTTGGGCCGCCAGCCGTACCGCGGCGTTCGCTGCGCCGTACCCGTCGTACCCACCCCGCCGCTGCACGACCTCGAAGAAGACGCTGCCGATCGTCTCCGTGTAGAAGTGCGTGAAGTCGCCGCCTTCGTCATCACGGTCGTAGAGGACGCCGAGCTCCTGCATCTCGACCACCTGCCAGGTCGGCAAGTCGAACCGGGCGACCAAGTCATCGTAGTAGTTGCCGGGGATCGGGAGCGGGCGAAGGCCGCGAGACCGGGCGGCTCGCGCAGCGGCCATGGCGTCCGAGCTCGAGAACGCGACATGTTGCGGGAACCCGTGCGGATGCTCGAACGCCAGCGGCGCCAGGTTGAGGGCCAGCCGTACCTTCCCGTCACGACTGCGTACGACCTGGCTGTGGACCAGTCCCGTCGGTGCGGCGACGTCCTGGCTGCTGCCCGACTGCAGGGAGAGGACGCTGCTGTAGAACAACACCGCCTCGTCGAAGCTCTGCCACGGATGGGCCACGTTGACGTGGTCGACCCCGATGAGCAGCGAGTCGTCGGCAGGTTCCTCCCCGCCCTCGAACTCAGGGACCCAACCGGCGTCGTCGGCGATGTCGGCGAGGAATACCTCAGTCCCGTCGGGGGCGCGGAATGCGGCCAGGTTCTGCTCGTTGGAGTGGGTACGCCGGAAGACCGCCGGCGCGGCGAGGAGGTGGGCGCGACCGGCTGAGGCGTCCGGGTCGGCGACTTGAAAGCCGACTGCCGCGAGCGTCGGGGCCCACTCCCGCGCCTGCTGTTCATTGCACACCACCCGGGCGTGGCCCTGGGTCCACAGCCGCACCGGCTTGCTGCGGTGATGACCGCGGAACGCGAACCCGAGCTGACGCAGCATCGTGTCGACCTCGCCGGCATCTTCGGCCTTGATCTCGATGAAGTCGAAGGCTTCGGGCGGCGCGACGTCGGGAAGCCGTACGGCGACATCTGGTCGAAAGGTCTGTACGGGGATCCGGGCCACCAGATCCTCGAGCCAGGTCAAGGAGCGCCTCGCCTGTTGGGCCGTGCGTAGCACCTCGGTCTGTCGGAAGGTGTCGTTGAACACCTCCAGCGACATCGGCCCCTGGTAACCGGTGCTGAGCACATGTCCGACGAACCGCGCGAGATCGAAGGACCCCTCGCCGGGGAAGAGCCGGTGATGGCGGCTCCACGACAAGACGTCCATCCTCAGCGCTGGAGCGTCCGCCAGTTGCAGGAAGAAGATCTTGTCGCCGGGGATCTGCTCGATCTCAGCAGGGTCGTGGCCGCGGGACAGGATGTGGAAGCTGTCCAGGCAGACGCCGACGCTCGGGTGGTCGGCCAGCTCCGCGATCCGCCACGCGCGTCGGTAGTCATCGACGTAGCGTCCCCAGGCCAGCGCCTCGAAGGCCAGGCGAACACCGTAGATCTCGGCCTCCTCGCCAAGGCGCCGAAGCTGGGATGCCGACACCGCGTCGTCGTCCACGGTCGCCGTGGCGACGTTGCTGCACACGAGCATGGTGTCGATGCCGAGCCGCTGCATCAGCCGGAACTTGAGTCGGGCTCGGCGCAACACCGTAAGGAACTCGTCCTCGGAGACGCCCTCGGCGTCTCTGAACGGCTGGTAGAGATCCAGCGAGAGTCGAAGCCGGCGCGCGAGCGCCGTGATCTCCTCGGGACTGGCCGGCGAGCCCACCAGATCGGGTTCGAAGATCTCCACGCCGTCGAAGCCGGCTTCTGCGCACGCGCTGAGCTTGTCGGTCAGGGTCCCGCTCAGGCATACGGTGGCGATCGAGGTTCGAAGAGTCACCGCTGCTCCCCTCCGGCGCCGCCGCCGCCCAGCCCCGGCGACAGCAGCCGGGAAGGGTTGAGTACCAGCATCTGGTGGATGTCGTGATCCGTTGCGCCGCCGGCGAGGAGCTGCGGCACGATGCGGCGGGGGATGTTCTCCAGGTGCCAGTTCGGCGCCCGGGACCGACGCCAGGACGGTGGCGTCGTCCGGCTGAAGAAGGCGGCGTCGTGGGAGAGCACCATCCTCTCGGCATAACCCAGCCGTAGCAGCGCCAGGACTGTCCGAACGCGTCGATCGTCCGGGAGCACGTGCTCCATCCCAAAGCGATCCATGCCGATCGTCGCCCCGCTGTCCATCAGCTCGCCGAGATAGCCGAGGTCCTCGCTGTCACCGCAGTGACCGATGATCAACCGGTCGGGCGCGACCCCCTCGGCGACGAAGAATGCCAGCTGGTCGCGGCCGTTCTGCGAGGGTGCGTGGGTATGGGTGGTGATCGGGACACCGGTCTGCTGGTGCGTGAGTGCCGCCGCGGTCAGCACGCGCCGGACGTCCGCGGTCAACCCGGGTCGGTCGGTGACGACCTTCAACATGGCTGCCCGCAGGCCAGTGCCCGCGACCCCGTCCTCGATGTCGTTGAGGAAGAGCTCGACGAGCGGATCCGGGCCGTCGACGAGCCGGCCAGGCCCGTGGGTGTGGAAGAACGGAGGCAGCACGTCGGCGGTGTAGTAACCGGTCGAGACAACCAGCTGCATCCGCGTGCGCTCGGCGACGCGGGCCACCCGGGCGACGTCTCGCCCCAGGCCGAGCACGGTGAGGTCCACGACCGTGCGGACGCCGAGGTCCCACAGTCGCTCCAGGCCGTCGACCGCGGCGTCGACCATCGCCGGCTCATCCCACTCGGGATGGGGAAGGTTCAGGTCCAGCTCTGGGTGTGTCACGAAGAGGTGCTCGTGCATGAGGGTCGTGCCGAGGTTGCCGGCACTGACCGGACCCTTGAGCGTCTGAACCTCCCCCACGGTGGTCACTCAGCCGTTCCTCGGATGCCCTCGTAGACAGCCAGCTGCTCCTCGTTGAAGTTGTCCCGCAAGTACGCGTCGACCTGAGTGCGGAACGCGTCGACATCGACGTCGTCGACCACCTCGAGCGCTCCGTTCTCCTCCCACTCGGCGAGCGTCTTCTGCTCGTCTTCCTCGACGCATCCCGGGACCTGGTCGACAGCCGCGTCGACCGCTGACTGGAGCACCTCTTGCTGCTCGGTGGACAGCTCGTCCCACACCTCGCCGATGATCACGAGGTTCGAGTTGGCCTGGTGGGAGGAGAGGCTGATGACGTCCTGCACCTCGTCGAGGCTGATGGCGGCGATGTTGACGATCGGGTTCTCCTGCCCGTCAACGGTGCCCTGCTGGAGGGCGAGGAACAGCTCTTCGTACGCAACCTCGACGGCGTCAGCACCGAGCGCTTTGGCGTTCATCAGGAACTGCGGCGAGTTCGGGAACCGCATCCGCAGGCCGTCAAGGTCGTCCGGTGTGCGGACAGGCTGGTTCGCCGTGAACTGCCGCATCCCCGCCGACCAGGCACCGAGGGTTTGGACACCGGTCTCCTTGGCGAACCCGTTGATGAGGTCGGTCGAGGCATCGCTGTCGAAGTACCGGGCGAGGTGCTCGCCGTCGTCGAAGGCGTACGCGGCGTCCAGGACGCTGATCGGTTCGTAGACCGCGCCCAGTGCGGAGGCGCCCTGGATGTCCATGTCGATGTCACCGGAGACGACCGAGCTGATCCGGTCGGCATCGCCGCCGAGCTGGCTGCCGGCGAAAACCTCCACGGTCAGGCCGACATCTGCCTTCTCGACCTCGTCGGCGATCACCTGTGCACCGCAACGGTGCTGTGGCTGAGCTTCGGTGTAGCTGTGGGCGAGCGAGACCTTGACGTCGGCACTGTCGCCGCCGTCACCTTTGCCGCCGGCGCCCTCGTCGTCGCCGCACGCGGTGAGCGCCAGTACGGGCGCGATGGCGCAGGCGGCCAGGATGCCTCCTCGCATTCTTCGAACTGACATCTCTACTGCTTCCTTTCTCCGGAGATCTCCCGAGGCTGGTTGAGGACGTTGTCCTTGCTCTCGACCTCGACGGCGACCATGTCGTCGAGGTCGCGGAACATCGCCTCGCGGTGGGCCGGCCGGCCGGTGATGAGCTCGAATGCGTCCGCGGCCTGGTGGACGGCCATGCCGGCTCCGCTCAAGGTGCGGCAGCCGGCTGCGCCCGCGTCACGAAGCAGCTCGGTCACGAGCGGGCGGTAGACGATGTCGGCAACCCACAGGGCCGGGCGCAGCAAGTCGGCACTGACCGGAGTCCCGGGGTGAGCCGCCATCCCGACCGGCGTGGCGTTGACCAGGCCCGACGCGACCGACAACGCATCGGGAAGGCCGGAGTCGAGCACGGAGCTCACGTCGATGTCCGTCTGCAGCTGTTCGATCGAGCGGGCCAGGCGCTCCGCCCGAGTGGGGTCGGTGTCAAAGACGACGAGGCGTTGGGCGCCGAGGCGGACCAGCGCGTGCGCCACCGCCGTTCCGGCCCCACCGGCGCCCAGCAGCACGACCTGCTCGAGATCCGCCGCGGGGAGGCCGTCTCGCAGGGCGCTGCCGAAACCGGTGACGTCGGTGTTGTGGCCGACGGTGACGCCGGCCTCGATCACGATGGTGTTGAGAGCGCCGATCGCCTCGACGTCCGGCGTGATCCGGTCCACCAGCGATACCATCGGCTGCTTGACGGGATGGGTGACGTTGAGGCCGTCGAAGCCGAGCCGGATGGTGGAGTCGAGGAGCTGTCGGAGGCGGTCTGGGCGGAGCTCGTCGTCGTGCAGGTCGATGATCTTGTAGACGTAGCGGAGTCCATGTCGGCCGGCTTCCCGTTCGTGCATCTCCGGGGTCAAGGACGGCTTGATGCCCTGCCCGAGAAGGCCCGAGAGAATGGAGCGTCGGGGGTCGAGCCGGCCCGGGGTCACAGCCCCAGCTCCCTTGGCAGGTACAGGATCGCGTCGGGCCAGAAGATGATGCCGACGCACAACAGGAGCAAGGGGACCATGAAGGGCAGTGACCCCCAGAACACCTCTGACATCCGCGCCTGTGCGATGGCTTGCAAGACGAAGATCACGGTGCCTACGGGTGGCGTCAGCAGACCGATCATCTGGGACAGGATCATCAGGACACCCAGGGCGATCGGGTCGACGTCGTACGACACGCTCAACGGCAGCAGGATCGGCACCGTGAGTGTCAGGACAGCGATCGCATCCAGGGCGGTGCCCAGGACCAAGGACAGGGCCAACACCAGCAGCAGGAAGACGGTGCCGTCGGTCGTCAGGCCGAGGACGAGCTCGGAGATCCGTTGCGGCACCTGCTCCCGGGCGAAGATGTAGCCGAGCAGGTTGGCGGAGGCGACGATGAGCATGATGCTGCCGGTCGTCAGCACCGCCTCCGTGAGCACCTTCGGGAGGTCACGCAGCCGCAACGTCCGGTAGGCGAACCCCAGGACGGCCATGTACGCCGCACCGACCGCAGCCGCCTCGGTCGGTGTGAAGAACCCACCGAGGATGCCGCCGAGGATGACCACCGGCGCGCCCAACGGAGCAATCACCCGGCGCCCCGTCGCCCACACCTGGACCCAGCTGAACTCCGTACGCACGATGTTGTCGTCACGCCGGACCCAGAAGAACACGACGATGCACAACCCGACGGCCATCAGCAGCGCCGGCACCACGGACGCCGCGAACAGGGCCCCGGTCGAGACCGCCGCCAACCCGGCATAGATCACCGCGGGGATGCTCGGCGGCATCACCGGTGCGATCAGGGAGGCCGAACCCGTGACCCCCAGCGCGAATCGCTTGGAGTAGCCACTGCGCAACATCGCCGGGATCTGCAGCTTGCCGAGCGCTGCCGCGTCGGCGACCGCTGACCCACTCATCCAGGAGAAGCCCACACTCACCCCGACGCTGACATAGCCGAGGCTGCCGCGCACCCGGCCGAGGAGCGCGAGGGCGAAGTCGAAGAGCCGGTCGGCGATGCCGGCATGGTTGGCCAGGCAGCCCAGCAGGATGAACAGCGGTACAGCGAGCAGCGGAAAGCTGGCGGTCGACTGGGCCACCAGTCGCAAGGCCAGTCCCAACGACTGGTCCGTCGTCACCAGGTAGGCCAGCGAGGGCCCGATGAATGCGAACGCGATCGGCACCCTGATGACCAGCAGCAGCGTGATGAGAAGGCAGAGAACGAGGAGGCTCATGCGATTGGTGCCTCGGCGCTCTCGTACGCCGGATCCGGTACGCCGACCACCGCGAACCCCACAGCGGCGACGGTGGCCCGGATCGTCGTGCTGACGAAGCCGACCAGGGAGATGCCGTACAGCCACGACATCGGCATCCGCATGGCCGGCGACTTCACGATGCCTTGGTCCATGGTGAGTGACCAGGCCGCGGCAGTGAGCCCGATCCCGACTGCGGCGACCACGAGGCAAGAGATCACCCGCACGATGCGCCTCACGAGCGGGTGCCCGACCGCATCGATCATCTCGATCGAGATGTGAGAGTCCCGGCTGACCAGCACCCCGGCAACCACGAAGGTCAGCCATACAAGGCAGAACCGAGCGAGCTCACCGGTCCAGGGCCAGCCGTCGAGCGGGAGATAGCGCTGGAGTGCTTGGACCAGGACCAAGAAGAAGATGAGCAACATCGCCGCCGCACCGATCGCCACTTCGATCGCGGTGAGCGTGCGCGAGGTCCGGGCGAGCCACCTCGGCGGAGACGTGAACAACGACCTCAGGTCCACGAGACGCCCTCGTCGGTAGCCACAGCAGGCAACCTAGGGATCGCCGCAACGCGATGGCAAGGGATTGCCAACCTGTTGCCATCGGGGTTGAGTGGCACCGTGTCCGGTTCCACGATCTACGACGTCGCGGCCGCCGCCGGCGTCGCGACCTCCACGGTGTCCCGCGCGTTCTCCACACCGAACCGGGTGAGTGCGCGCACCCGAGAGCACGTGCTGGCGGTCGCCGCCGAGCTGGGGTACCGACCGAACCCGCACGCCCGCGCCCTGCTCTCCGGACGGCACCACACGGTGGCGATGGTCGTTTCCGATATCACCAACCCGCACTACTTCGAGCTGATCCGAGGGGCTGAGATGCGCGCCAAGGCCTCGGAGTACACGTTGGTCCTGGTCAACGCCGAGGAGTCGCCGCGCATCGAGTACGACCAGATTCAGCGCCTTGTTCCTTCCGTCGATGGCTTCGTCCTCGCTGCGAGCCGACTGCCGGACGAGAACCTGGCCCAGATCGCCGGCCAGCGACCGGCCGTACTCATGAACCGTGAGCTGCACGGACTGCCCAGCGTCGTCCTCGACCACGTGCAGGGCTGTCGCCAGATCGTCGAACACCTCGCCTCCCTCGGCCACCGCCACCTGATCTACCTCGCCGGACCGCGGAACTCGTGGATGGCCACCACCCGCTGGTCGGCGCTGCGGGTGGCGGCCGAAGACCTCGGGCTGCGGGCGCAGAAGGTCGGACCGTTCACCCCGAAGGTCTCCCACGGCGGGGCCGCGGCGGACAGCGCGTTGCACGCTCACGCCACCGCGATCGTCGCCCACAACGACCTGCTGGCGATTGGCGTCATCCAGCGTCTGGCGCAGCGCTCGGTCAGGGTGCCCGAGGACGTGAGCGTCGTCGGCTTCGACAACATCTTTGCCGCGGACCTGTGTACCCCCAGCCTGACTACCTTGGGTGGCGCGCATGCGGAGGTCGGCCGGGCGGCCGTGGAGATTCTGCTCCGGGCTGCCGGCCCGACCCCGGTGCGGGGGGACCCGCCGCAAGTCGTGCTCCCCACCGAGCTGGTGCTGCGTGGCTCGACCGGACTCGTGACGGGCCGAACCTCCTGACGCGGACCGCCGATCACCGGAACTCTGCGCGGTGCCTGTTCGTCGGGGCCTGGTGACTGGCGGTGACCAGCACCGCCCACGGGCGACCTCGGGGACCATGCAGACGGGTACGGGTACGACAGTCGAGCACGCCAGCCGTGCCAACGGACCGCGCCATCCGGTGCGCGCGATGCTGGTGCGGCTGCACTTCTATGCGGGTGTCTTCGTGGCCCCGTTCATCCTGGTCGCGGCCGTGAGTGGCCTGCTGTACGCGGTGAGCCCCTCGCTGGAGCGGCTCGTCCACGACGACCAGCTGCACACCGAGTCGCGTGGCGAGCCGCTGCCACTGGCAGACCAGATCGATGCGGCGCGCACGACCGAGCCCGACCTTCCGCTGCTGGCGGTGCGCCCCGCCGCAGACACGGGTACGACCACGCGGGTGCTGTTCGACGGTGGTCGGACCGAGGAGAACCGGCGCGAAGCGGTGTTCGTGGATCCGGTCACCGGTGCCGTCGTCGGTGAGCTGCCGGTCTACGGATCCAGCGGTGCGTTGCCGTTCCGCACCTGGACCAGCCAGCTGCACAGCGGACTGCACCTCGGTGAGCCGGGACGCATCTACAGCGAGTTGGCGGCGTCCTGGCTGTGGGTGATCGGCCTCGCGGGGCTCGCGCTCTGGTGGACCGGCCCGCGCCGAGCGCGCCGGTGGCGACCGAGCCGGGTAGGTGGACGGCGGGGCCGGACGATGTCGTGGCACGGTGCGGTCGGCACCTGGGCGCTGCTCGGCATGCTGATGCTGTCGGCGACCGGGCTGACCTGGTCCCGCTTCGCCGGGGAGAACGTCACCGACCTGCGCGAGGCGCTCGGCTGGACGACGCCGGCGGTCGCTGCGGACGTACCCCCGAACGCGGATCCGCACGCCGCACACCGCGGGGGAGGAGCGGCCGAGCCACCGCGGACATCCGACGGACCCGGCATCGGCTACGACAGCGCCGCCGACGTCGGCGCCGACCACGGGTTGGCCGGACCGGTGGAGATCACCGGGCCGGTCGGCGCGACCGGTGCGTACGTCGTGCAGGAGCTCGACAGGTCCTGGCCGACCCACACCGACGCCGTCTCCGTCGACCCGGCCGACGGCACGGTCGTGGACGTCGTCCGGTTTGCCGACTTTCCGCTGGCCGCGCAGCTGACGCGGTGGGGTATCGACATCCACATGGGCCTGCTGTTCGGCGTCTACAACCAGATCGCCCTGGCGCTGCTCGCGCTCGTGCTGGTGGCGATGGTGGGGTGGGGCTATCGGATGTGGTGGGTACGGCGTCCCACGCGCGGCCACCGGCTTCGTCTCGGTCGCCCGCCGCGCCGGGGAGGATGGCGCCGGGTACCTCCATCGATCCTGGTGGGAGTCGTCGGGCTCGTCGTTGCGGTCGGGTGGTTCCTCCCGGTGCTCGGTGCGAGCCTGCTGCTGTTCGTGCTGGTCGATAGCCTGGTCGGGCTGCGCCCCGGCAAACGGCCGGCCCAGACCGGCGGTCCACCGGCCGAGCTCAGGCTCGGAGATCCTCAGCTCACCGGCCTGCGCGCTAGGTGAGGTCGCTGAAGCGTTCGACGTCGCGGGTCTTGCCGGACACGATGATGAGGTCATGCTGCTTGACGGTGGTGTCCGCTGTCGCGTAGGTGAAATCCTCGCCGGCCCGTTTCACGCCGACGACGGTGACGCCGTACTTGCTTCGCACGTGGGACTCGCCGAGTGTCTGGCCGACGACACCCGCCGGCGCCTTGGTCTTGACCATGGCGAAGTCGTCGTCGAACTCGATGTAGTCGAGCATCCGGCCGCGGACGAGGTGCGCGACCCGTTTGCCCATGTCGTGCTCGGGTCGGACGACGTGATGGACGCCGAGCTGGGTGAGGATCTTGGCGTGCGAGTGGCTGATCGCCTTTGCCCAGATGTGGGGGACGTCCAACCCGATGACGACGGACGCGGTCAGGATGCTGGCTTCGAGGTTGGTGCCCATGCCGATCACGGCCCGGTCGAACTCGTGGACCGACAGTTGGCGAAGTGCGGCTTCGTTGGTGGAGTCGGCTTCGACGACCTGGGTCAGGCGGCCGGCGAGCGCCTCGACCTGCTTGGGATCCACGTCGATACCGAGTACGTCGACGTCCGCGTCGACCAGCTCGAGGGCGAGGGACGTGCCGAATCGTCCCAGGCCCATCACCGCGACGCCGGCGGTGCTACCGCTGCTGTCCTTAGCCAATGAGGGGCCGTCCTTCCGGGTACCGGTACAGGCGGGGCCTGTCCCGCAAGGCTAGTGCCGACACGAGCGTGATCGGGCCGAGCCGGCCGACGAACATCAGCAGGATCAGCAGCAGCTGGCCGTGTGGGGGCAGGTCCGCGGTGATGCCGGCCGAAAGGCCGACGGTGGCGAACGCCGAGATCACCTCGAACAGCACCACGTCGGTGCCGAACCGTGTCGTCTCGACGAGCACCACGGCCGAAGTCACTACGACGGCGACCGACACCAACGCGACGGTGAGGGCCTGGCGCCACACTCGGGGGTCGATGCGGCGGTCGAACACGGTCACCTCCGGGTCGCCGCGTACCTCGGCGTAGATGACGAAGAACAGCAGCGCGAAGGTGGTGACCTTGATGCCGCCGGCAGTGCCGGCCGAGCCGCCGCCGATGAACATCAGGATGTCGAGGCCGAGCAAGGTGCCCGGGTCCATGGCGCCGATGTCGACGGTGTTGAACCCGGCGGTGCGCGCGACGACCGAGTGGAAGAAGCCGGCCAACAACCGCCCGGGCAGGTCCAGCCGGCCCAGGGTGCCGGGGTTGGTCCACTCGTTGGCGCTGACGAAGACAGTCCCGACCGACAACAGCAGCACGGTCATCGAGAGGGTGAGC
>JBOHDE010000107.1:0-12677 GCA_050699035.1 Nocardioidaceae bacterium
TGCCGCTGCCGATGACCACCAGCCCGGCCTCGACGACGCCCGGGTCGATCAGCACCGGCCAGTCGGCGGGGAGGCCGATCGGGGTGATCCCGCCGTATTCCATCGCGGTGGCGCTGGTCGCGAACTCGGTGTTGGCGAACGACGCCTTGCGCGTGTCCAGGTGCCGGCGGACGACGTTGTTGACGTCGGCGCGGGTGGTCGCCAGCACCACACACGCGGCGTGCCGCTCGACACCGGACCGCCGGCCGGTCACGATCACGCAGTTGGCCGAGACATCCATGGGTACGTCGTACGCTTCGCACAGCGCCGCGGTGTCGGCCAGGTCGGGGTCGATCGGCGCCACCTGGGCCGACGGTGCCTGCCCGGCGGCCAGGCTGGCGGCGACCGGGACCGCGAGCAGGTCGGCGTGGTCGCGGGCGGGTACGGTCTCCAGGCGTCCGAACATGGACCCATTCTGGCGGGGAGGCGAAGTGGCCGTGGCACCGGTGCATGGCTCGCTGCTGGTCGCCGGCACGACGTCGGACGCGGGCAAGAGCGTCGTGACGACCGCGTTGTGCCGCTGGCTTCGACGGCAGGGGGTGTCGGTCGCGCCGTACAAGGCGCAGAACATGTCGAACAACTCGATGGTCACCGCGGACGGCGCCGAGATCGGTCGGGCGCAGTGGGTCCAGGCGCTGGCCGCCGGCGCGGAGCCGGAGGCGGCGATGAACCCGGTGCTGTTGAAGCCGGGCAGCGACCGGCGCAGCCACGTCGTGGTGATGGGTCGGCCGTTCGGCGAGCTGGACGCGATGTCGTTCGCGGGGGAGCGGTCGGCGCTGGCGGAGGCGGCGTATGCGGCCTACGACGACCTGCGCGGCCGGTTCGACGTGGTCGTGTGCGAGGGCGCCGGCAGCCCGGCAGAGATCAACCTGCGGCGCTGGGACTACGTCAATATGGGTCTCGCCCAGCACGGTCACATCCCCGTCGTCGTGGTCGGCGACATCGACCGCGGCGGCGTGTTCGCGTCCATGTTCGGCACGGTCGCCCTGCTCGACGCCGCCGACCAGGCGCTGGTGGCCGGCTTCGTCGTGAACAAGTTCCGCGGCGACGTACGTCTGCTCCGCCCCGGCCTCGACCAGCTGCACGGCCTGACCGGTCGGCCGGTCCTGGGCGTACTCCCGTGGGAGCCCGCGGTCTGGCTCGACTCGGAAGACGCCCTCGACCTCGACGGCCGGCGGGCCGACTGGCCGACCGACGACGAGGTGCTCAGGGTCGCGGTCGTCCGGCTGCCTCGGATCAGCAACTTCACCGACGTCGACGCGCTCGGCCTGGAGCCGAACGTCGACGTCCGCTTCGTGCACGACGCCGCTGGCCTGCGGTCCGCCGACCTGGTGGTGCTCCCCGGCACCCGCGCCACCATCGACGACCTGGCCTGGCTGCGCGAGCACCGGCTTGACGCCGCGTTGGCCCGGCGGGTCGCCGAGGGTCGGCCCGTCCTCGGTATCTGTGGCGGGCTCCAGCTGCTCGGCTCCGTGGTGGACGACCTGGCCAGGGTCGAGTCGGCGCACCCGCGCAAGGTCGACGGGCTCGGCCTGCTCCCCGTACGCACGACGTTCGGCCCCGCCAAGGTGGTCGGCGCGGCCCGTGGTGAGTGGCGCGGCATCCCGGTCGGCGGCTACCGGATCCACCACGGTCTGGTCGAGGTCGACGCGGGTGAGGCGTTCCTCGACGGCTGCCGCGACGGCGTCGTCTGGGGCACGTCGTGGCACGGCGCTCTGGAGCACGACGAGTTCCGCCGGGCGTTCCTCACCGAGGTCGCCGGCCAGGCCGGGCGGACGGCGTTCCGGCCGCGAACGGACGTGTCCTTCGCGGCGGCTCGTGAGCAGCGGCTGGAGCGGCTCGCCGACCTGGTCGAAGAGCACCTCGACACCGAGGCGTTGTGGCGGCTGGTCGAGCACGGCGCGCCGGCCGGACTGCCGTTCGTTGCTCCTGGCGCACCAGACCAGGTACAGTACCCCCCTAGGGTATGAGGAAGACCGGGCATAGGGAGACAGTCATGGACGCCACCGACAACCAGCTCACCACCGGCCGGAGCGACACCCGCGACGGCGGGACCCTCGGTCGGCTCACCAGCCGGTGGCCGACCGCGGCCGGTATCGCCATGGCCGCCCTGACCGGACTCGGCATCGCCGAGGGCGGTGAGGTTGCCGCGGTCGTGACCGCCTCCGGCTTCGTCTACCTCGGTGCGGCCGCACTGCGGCGACGCTCGGCTGCCTGGCCGATGTTCCTGGTCAGCTTCGTGGTGATCGCGATCGGCAACATCAGCCCGGGAGTGGACCCGACCTGGTGGCTGCTTGCCGTCGTCACCGTCCTGGTGGTGTACGGCCTGGCGAAGGGTGCTTTACGTCCGGCCTGGGGCGTACCCCTGCAGCTGGCCGCGATGGTCGTGCTGGCCACGACCGCGATCGTCGCCGTCCAGGTCGGTGCGACCTGGGCCGGCGTGCTGGTCGCCGCCGGCCTGCTCGCGCATGCGGCCTGGGACGTGCACCACCACCGGGTCGAGCGGGTCGTCGCCCGGTCGATGGCGGAGTTCTGTGCGGTCCTGGACACGGTCCTCGCGTTGATCGTCCTGGCCGTCACCTTCGCCTGACGGCCCGGCCCTGCCCGGTGAGTGTGACGTTTTCGACAGACACGCCGGCGTGTCGCGTCGAAGACGTCACACTCACCGGGGGAGTCGGCGGGTGGATGGCAGCCACCGTGGGAGCAGGGCGGCGAGCAGCAGCAGCCAGCCGGCCAGGGCGGCGACGAGCACCGTCACCGACAGCCAGATCGCCCCGACCGCGAAGCCGACGAACAGCACGATCGCGAACAGCTCCGACAGCAGGCCGGCGACGGAGGTCACCGTGGCCCGGGCGTCACCCTCGATCAGGTCCTGCAGCCGGGTCTCGGCGATGACGATGGTCAGCTGCAGCAGGCCGTAGCCGACGGCGATCGGCACGAACCCCGCCGGATGTGCGGACAGTGCCCCCGCGCCGAGCAGCACCGCGGCCAGCACCAGCGACGGCACGATGACGCCAGCGCGGGCCCGCTCGGCCAGGGCCGCGCCGACCGCCTGGGCGGCGACGGTCAGGGCGATCAGCAGCGGCACGACGTCGGTCGGGCTGCCCAGGTCGGTGGCGAGCAGCGGGAAGTACTCGTCGAAGGCCAAGAAGCCGGGCAGCAGGGCGGCCACCAGCACGGCGCCACGGACCGGGACCGAGTGCCGGGCCTCCCGCAGCCCGCTGCGCAGCATGCCGACGTACCCCGTGGTGCGGGTCGACCTGGCCCGGGTCGGCGTCGGCAGGCTGAGCGCCACCGCCGCCTGCACCACGCAGGTGGCGACGCTGGCCCAGCCGACCAGTGCGAAGCCGCCGAGCGGGAGCAGCACCGCGGCCAGCAGGGTGGCGGCGAGGTTGAGGACGAAGCTGCCGGCCCGACCGCGGGCGATGATCCGCTGGTAGCTGCGGACGGCGTCGTGGGCGACCAGCTCGTCGTAGACGTACGCCTCGTAGGTGCCCGAGCTGAGACTGCTGCCGACGCCCCACAAGACGAAGCCGACGGCGAAGGCAGGGTACGACGGGAACAGCGTCCAGGCGGCGAACCCGCCCCCGCTCAGCAGTGCGCTGGCGACCAGCAGGACACGCCGCGAGACCACATCGGCGAGAGCGCCGGACGGCACCTCAAGGAGCACCGCAGTTGCCGACCAGATCACGAACAGCGAGGAGATCTGGCTGGTCGACAGACCGTGCTGCGCGAACAGCACGGCATAGACCGGGTAGTAGAAGATGAAGTCGGCGAGCGCCACGTAGGCGATTGCGCGGCCACCGAACCACCGCGGCAACGAGTCAGCGGCGGGGGGTCAAGAGTGTCGGGTCGAGAAGTCCATGTGCTGACTGTGCCAACGCGGTCCGACGGTTCGCAAGGGTTTTACCGCGGCGGTCGCGCCGACATGGAAGCCACCTGAGAAGGGCGGGTCGGTAGGGTCGGTGACCGTGACCGAACTCGCCCGCGCGGCCGTGGTTGACGCCGTCCGCTACTTCGACTCGTGGCTGGCGTTTCGACAGCGCTACAGCAGGATCCCGGGCATCCAGGCCGCCGTACTGCACGACGACGAGGTGCTGCTGTCCGGTGCGTACGGCCTCGCCGACGTGGAGGCCGGGGTCGCGCTGACGAGTCGGCATCTGTTCCGGGTCGCGTCGCACTCGAAGACGTTCACGGCGACAGCGGTGATGCAGCTGGTCGAGCAGGGCGAGCTCCGGCTCGACGACACGGTTGGACCGCTGCTGCCGTTCCTGGAGGAGTCGCCGCTGGCCGCCGTGACGGTGCGCGAGCTGCTCTCGCACGGCGGCGGTGTCGTGCGCGACGGCTGGGACGCCGACTTCTGGCAGCTCGCGCACGAGTTCCCCGACGAGCAGGCGCTGCGGCTGACCAGCCTGGACGGGGCCGACATCCGGCCGGCCAACGAGTCGTTCAAGTACTCCAACATCGGCTACTCGCTGCTCGGCCAGGTGGTGGCCGCCGCCTCCGGTCAGCCGTACGACGTCTATGTGCGCGAGCACATCGTGGACCGGCTCGGGCTGAAGGACACCGGTCCGGAGTACGACCAGGCGCGAGCGGGCGAGTACGCCACCGGCTACTCCGCACTCAGCTACGCCGACCGGCGGATTCCTATCGACCACGTCGCCACCGGGGCGATGGCCGCCGCGACCGGCTTCTTCAGCACGGCCGAGGACGTCGTTCGGTACGCCTCCGCGCACTTCCACGGGGACCAGCGGCTGCTGACCGACGCATCGAAGCGGCAGATGCAGCGCACCGAGTGGAAGGTCGACGGCACGCCCACCGAGTACGGGCTGGGGCTCGCCGTGGTGGCCATCGGCGGCCGGCGGCTGCTCGGTCACAGCGGCGGGTTCCCGGGCCACATCACCCGCACGATCTTCGACCCGGTCGACCGGCTGGCCGTCTCCGTACTCACCAACGCTGCCGACGGACCAGCCGAGATGCTGGCGGCCGGACTTGTCCGGATGGTCAACCTGGCAACGGAGTCCGATCGACTGGCCGACCCAGACCTGGCTCGTTTCACCGGCCGGTTCGCGAGCCTGGGGGGTGTGCAGGACGTCGTCGCCTTGGGCGGCCAGCTGTACCTGCTCGACCCCACCGTCGACGACCCGACCGACGCACCGGTGCGACTGACCGTCCTCGACGAACGGTCGCTACGGATGTCGGGTGGCAGCGCCTACCGAGCGCCGGGGGAGACGGCGCACTACACCTTCGCCGACGACGGGTCGGTCGCCTCGATCCGGACGGGGACGACGGCGTACCCGATCGAGCGGGTGACCGAGGCCGCGCAGGTGCGCCAGCGCATCAGCCTAGGCTCGCCGCTGGTCTGACCGGCCGGGTCTGGAAGGCTGGCGAGATGACCGAGCCGGACGTACAGTGTGCCCGCTTCGACGCGCTCCCCGCGCGCATGGCGTACCTGCTGTGGAAGCTGCGGGTCGACGTGTTCGTGGTCGAGCAGCAGTCCGTGTACCCCGAGCTCGACGGCCGCGACCTGGACCCCGGCACCAGGCACCTGTGGACCGAGCAGGATGCTGTGCCGACGGCGTACCTTCGGGTGCTGGACGAGCCCGACGGCACGGCGCGGATCGGTCGGGTCTGCGTCGCGGCGCCACATCGCGGTGAGGGGTTGGCGAGGCTGTTGATGCTGCGTGCGCTGCGTGAGGTCGGGAAGCGCGACAGCGTGCTCAACGCGCAGGCCTACCTCGTCGCGTGGTATGCCGGTCTCGGGTACGTCGTCACCGGCGACGAGTACCTGGACGACGGCATCCCGCATGTACCCATGAGGAGGACGGGAGCGGACCATGAATGAGCCGATCACCGAACGGGTTCAGCGACCCGCCGGCCCGCCCGCCGACCGGGTAGTCGTCGCGGTGACCGTCGGGGCGCCGGCGGACGCGGTGTGGCACGCGCTCCGCGATGTCGCGTCGCTGCATCGCTGGCATGGCTGGGACTACCCCGACCTCGACGCCGAGATCGAGCAGATCTACCACGGCGACGCGACGGTCGCCGACGAGGACGACCGCACGCTCGAGACCGGTGCGGGTCGCTTCGAGCTCACCGAGACGACGGCGGGTACGCGCGTCCGGGTGCTGCGATCCGGGGAGGCCGAGGGGTACGACGAGATCGACGAGGGCTGGACGACGTTCGTGCACCAGCTGAGGTTCTACCTCGAGCGGCATCTGGGGCAGCACCGGCGGACCGTCCGGGTCGAGGGTGCGTCGCCGCCGGACGTCGAGCGCGAGGTGTGGTTCGAGTCGGCGCACCAACGCGGCCTCGCCGTGCCCGAGTGGGGCGACGCGCTGATGGTCGTCAGCACGCCGCCCGAAGGCAGCGGGAGCATCCTGGTCTCGGGGTACGACCTGGACGACGCGTCCTGGCGGGAGATCGAGGAGTCGGTGGGTCAGGAGGGGGATCAGTCCGGCAGCCGGTAGTCGAGCCAGCGCTGGATCTCGTCGTACGCCTGCTTGCGCACCGGCTCCGTCGACGCGAACACGTCGTGCATGGCGCCGTCGATGCGGGCGATCGTGACGTGTCGTGAGAGCTGGTGCGACCAGCGGGCGATCTGCCGGACGTCGAGCACGACGTCGGTGCTGGTGATGTCGTCGTTCCAGTGCTGCGGCGTGCTGCTGCGGGTGGAGCAGAGCACGAGCACGGGTGCGCCGACATCGATGCCGCGATGCACGCGACGGTGCCCGCGGCGGACGGCGCGCAGCCAGCCCGCCCGTACCGGGAAGCTGTCGCGCGGCTTCCAGGCCAGGTCGAACTCCCACTCGCCGCGGTAGTCCTTATGGAGTGCCTCGGCGTACAGGCCGCTGACCGTGCGGGGGACGACGGCGTACGGACGGCGGAGCCCGATCTGGTCGATCGCCTGGGTGCCGGCGGTGCGCATCAGCATCGAGCCCTGGAGGTCGAGCCACGGGCTGTTCAGCACGACGGCGTCGACGGGGGAGCGGCCTCGCTCCGCGCGGAGGTGGTCGAGCCAGAGTGGGGCGATCAGGCCGCCGGTGGAGTGGGCACTGAGGATCAGCCGGGCGTGCCCGTCGCGGCCGGTGATGCGCTCGAGGACGGCGTCGAGGTCCTCGGCGTACTCGTCGACGTCGCGGCAGAAGTTGGGGGTCTGGTGGGGGAGCAGGCTGCGGCCGTGCTTGCGCAGGTCGACCGCGTAGAAGTCGTACCCCTGCTCGATCCAGAAGTCGGCGAGCCCGGTCTGGAAGAAGTAGTCGCAGAAGCCGTGCACGTGGAGAACCGCGCCGCGCGGCCGCCCGTCCGTGACGCGGCGGCTGACCAAGGTGGCGACGACGGCGCCCTCGTCATCCGGCCGGAGGTCGATCGTCTCGGCGGCGTACGGTGCC
Organism: Nocardioidaceae bacterium; assembly: GCA_050699035.1. Lineage (GTDB taxonomy): Bacteria > Actinomycetota > Actinomycetes > Propionibacteriales > Nocardioidaceae > WHTB01. The sequence goes on from JBOHDE010000107.1 coordinate 7,428, forward strand.
CCAAGGACGTCTCGCGTCGTGCTCCCGGTCATGGCACCAGTCTCGCAGGACGGTTCGCGCCGCATCCCGCTTTCAACTGCCGAACAGTGGGTCGACGTTGGGGAGTCGTTCGAAGCTCGTGAACGTACCCGCGTCGGCGATCTCCGCCGCGGCCTTCAGGAACCCACCCCACGCGGTGCGCGCCAGTGTGCCGCCCACGCTGATCCGCCGTACTCCCAGTTGCGTCGCCTCCGCCACCGAGATGAACGGAGAGTTGACCAGCAGGTTCACCGGTTTGGGCGACACCGCGGCGACAATCGCCTCGACGTGCTCGAGCCGCTCGATCCGTGGCGCGTAGAGGCAGTCGGCACCGGCGTCGGCGTACGCGCGCAGCCGTCGGATCGTCTCGTCGATGTCGGGACGCCCGCACACGAAGCCCTCGGATCGGCCGGTGAGCACGATCCCGGTGCCGCTGTCGTCGATCGCTCGCCGTGCGGCGCTGACCCGCTCCACGGCCAGCGCGAAGTCGAAGAGCGGTTCGGCCTCGTCACCGGATGAGTCTTCGATCGAGAGCCCGGCGATCCCGGTGTCCGCGGCCAACGTGACGTTGGCCGCGACCTGGGTCGGATCGACCGCGAAACCGCCCTCGAAGTCAGCGTTCACCGGCACGCTCACGGCGTCGGCGACAGCACGGAGATGGTCGAGTACCTGATCGAGGGTGACCTGGTTGTCCGCGCGACCCACCGTCCAGGCGAAGCCGGAGCTCGTCGTCGCCAACGCCTCGAAGCCCAGCTGTTCCAAGGCCCGTGCGCTCCCCACGTCCCACGGGTTCGGCATCACGAAGCAGCCGGCGGAGTGCAGGCGGTGGAACGCGGCGATCGGATCGTCCTGGTCGTTCATGCCCCCACCTCGTGATCAGCCCCTGGAGTCTGCACTCTAGTCCGACCGGCACGTGCTGGCCGTAGTTCCTCCGGGTCTGAGTGAGAGCATCGGCGGGTGAACCTGGTGCGAGAGCTGCTGGAACGAGCGGCCCGCGCAACGCCAGCGGCGGTCGAGGACCGCAGCAGCGGCTGGTGGTTTCGTCACACCGACGGCAACGCCTGGTGGTCGGGCGCGGTGCTCGCGCATGGCGCCTCTGACGACGGCCGCCTCACCGAGCGGATCGAGGCCGCCGAGCGCTTCTATGCCGAGCGTGACGCGGCCGCGCGGTTCCAGGTCTGTCCTGGGTGCCCGCCGGACCTCGACCGCATGCTCGCCGATCGCGGCTACCGGTGGGAGGCGCCGATCTCGTTGCAGGCGATGGAGGTCGCCGTGCCGGTCGAGGTGCGGCCGGCCGCCGGGCTTGACGTACGCGTGGGCTCTCGCCCGGACCCGGGATCGCGGGTCGTGCTCGCGGCCAGCGGCGGCCCGCGGACGGTGGCCGGTGGGCGCAGCGCGTACGTCACCGTGTCCGCCGACGACGAACCGGTCGCGATCGGACGTGCGGTCGCCGACGACGGCTGGACGGGTGTCTTCGGGATGGTCACGACACCCAGCGCTCGACGACGGGGTGCGGCCCGGGTGGTGCTGTCGGTGATCGCACACTGGGCCTGCGAGCAGGACGCGCCGCGGCTGTACCTTCAGGTCGAGCGGGCGAACACTGCCGCGTGCCGGCTCTACGCGGCTGCCGGGTTCACCGAGGTCGCGAGCTACCACTACCGCGTCAAAGACGCACACGCACCGGCCTGAGTCGGCCTGACTAGGGCTGGGGAAGGTCAGCCCCAGGAGAGCGCATCCAGCAGCTGGTAGAAGCGCACCCGGTCCGCGTCAGGGTGGCTCAGGCCGTACGCCCGCACGAGGATGTCTGCGGCGGCGGCCGAGAACTGCGGGTTCATTCCCGCCGAGCCGATGCTCGTCGTGATGAGTGACAGGTCGAGGTATCTGTCCGCGACTCCGAGGCGCCCCACGTCGATGACGCCGGTGCACAGCAGGCTCTCCGGGTCGACCAGGAAGTTGGGTAGGCACGCATCGCCGTGGCAGACGACCAGGTCGGTCGACTCGAGCTGGGTCGCCCAGCCGAGCTCCGCCCGTAACCGCGCAAGCAGCTCGCGTGGTGGTGTGGACCTCATGCCGGGGTCGAGGAAGTCGACGTTGACGGCGCCGCGACGTATGACGTCCTCAACCACCGGCATGGTGACCGACAGGGATCGGTCGAATGGGCACGTCTCCGTCGGGATGCTGTGCAGACGGCCGAGCACATCGGCCAGGGACAAGAGCACGGTCGGCACCGACGAAGCAGGCACGTCACACGCAAGGATCCCGTCGACGGCGGTGGTGACCAGGCAGGCACCCTCGTCATGCTCGTGCCAGTCGGCCAGGTGCGCGCACGGCAGCCCGGTGGCCGCGAGCCACGACACCCGGTCACGTTCGTCACGGAGATCAGGCAGTCCGGACCTTCCGGCGCACTTGGCGAAGACCACGCCGTCGGTGCGGCGGTAGACCGCGGCTCCCGACTCTCCGACAAGCACCGGCTCCCACGACACACCCGCGGGGCATGCCGGCAGGAGCCCGGTGCGTCCGGCGGCCGAAGCAGTCACAAGGTCACAGCATGCCAAACCTCGCCACGAACCCGTCGCCTCCCGACCTGCCACTGAAGCGGGGGGCATACGCGTCACGCGTCGTCGGGAAGTCGGGCGAGATGGTCGATCCACCCACCCGCGCAGCGCCGTCCGGTCCGAGCGCCACGGCCTCTCCACTGTCGTTCCGGCTACCGCCCAGGAAGGTACTGGACTCGCCACCACCGGTCGCCGCGTCGAGTCGCGTCACGAACGCCTCCGACACGACCATGGTCGAGTCGACCGCATCACTGGTGAGCGGGAAGTCGGCCGAACTGGTGCCTCCCGTCACGGTTGCGGTGCCATCCGTGTCCACAGCGACTCCGTTGGCTCCGTCGAAGCCCGCGCCGCCGAGGAAGGTGCCGTAGACCAGTGCGCTTCCGGAACTGTCCAACCGGACCGCGTAGCCGTCCGCAGCCGTCACTCCCGGCGATCCGTGCGTCGTGTCTAACGCTCCGGGTGTGGTGGGGAAGTCGGCGGAGCGAGTGCTCCCGACCACAGTCGCGGCACCGCTGTCGTCGAGGTCCAGACTGACCGCGAAGTCCAGGTCTGCGCCGCCGAGATAGCTGCTGTAGACAAGGGCACCGCCTTGGGGGTCGAGGCGGGTGACGAAGGCATCGTTGCCACCGTTATGGGTCGGGTCGACCGAGCCGATCGTCACGGGGAAGTCGGCAGTATCGGTGATGCCCACGACATAGGCCGAGCCCGTGCTCCCGACCCGGATCCCGAACCCGGTCTCCCCGCCCTGGCTGGTGTCGTCACCGCCGAGCAGGGTGCTGTAGGCGAGCGAGTCGCCGGCTGGGTTCACCTTGGTGACGAAGGCGTCCGTGGTCCCGTCGAAGGCTCGGTCGAACGCACCAAGGGTCGTGGGGAAGTCTGGCGAGCGCGTGCTTCCGGTGACGTACGCCGCACCGGTCTCGTCGACGGCCACGCCGGAGGCGATCTCGGACGCCCCACCGCCGAGGAGGGTGCTGTAGACGAGCGCCCCACCGTCCGGCCGGAGCTTGGCCAGGAAGCCGTCCCGACCCGCCAAGGTGGTGTCGAACGCGCCCGCCGTGGTGGGGAAGTCGCTCGACGAGGCCGAGCCGACGACGTACGCGGCACCGGAGGCATCCACCGCCATGCCGCACTGGGGCGAGCACTCGAAGCCGCTGCCACCGAGGAAGGTACTCCAGATGAGGTCGCGGCCGGTCGGGTCGAGTTTCGATACGGCCACGTCGGAGCCGCCGTTGAACCCGCGGTCGTAGGCGCCCGGCGTCGTGGGGAAGCTCTTCGACTCCGTCAGGCTGAGGACGTACACGTTCCCGGCACCGTCCACGGCGATCTCGCGGACCGAGTCCGGTTCGTGGTCTCCTAGGTACGTGGAGAAGGCGAGTCCGTCGATCGAGGACTGAGGCGTTGCTGCAGCGTGCACATGAGCACCCGTCGTGGCGATCAGGAGCGCGGCCGTACCACCTGCGACGAGCGCGGCGACCACACGAGTGCGGGGAGAGGTGCGTGCCATGAGGATCCCCCTTTTGAAGGCAAGAGCCGCGGCACGGACCCCCGTTCGGCGCCGTTCGGTTGCCGGATGTAGTTGACTTGTCACGGATTACCAGATCGACGGACCTGAGCGCAAGGGACAATTCGGAATGGCCAACCACCACTTCGGGAAGTTCGCCGACGTCTGGAAACACCTGGTCGTCGACGACGTGCTCGTCCACGCGAAGCCGGTCAGGTACGCCGAGACCCACGCCGGGTCCGCCGCCTACGCGATGGTCCACGACGCCGAGCGTCAGTACGGCGTGCTGGGGTTCCTCGACGGCCTGCCGGCGTCGAAGGTGTTGTCGGCCGCCGCATTCTCCCGGGTGGTGTCTCGCTTCGTCCGTGGTGAGCCCTCGCTGTATCCGGGTTCCGCTCTCCAGGCCATGACCCTGCTCGGGGATGACTGCTCGTATCTGCTGTGCGACGTCGATCCGGTGAGCGCTGACGACCTGCGTACGTGGGGTCACCGACTGCAGCTCAGCCAGTGCGAAGTCGCGGAACGCGACGGCATGGCGGCGGTGCGAGAGCTGCTCCAGAGCCGGAATGCCACCGTTGTGCACATCGACCCCTTCGACCCCGATCGGCGCGAGGACGGTGGACGGTCCGCCGTCGAGGTGGCGTCGGAGGTCGGTGAGGCGGGGCACACGCTCGTCTACTGGTACGGCTTCGACAACCCCGACGAACGTGCCTGGGCCTTCGCCGATATCCGAAGCCGCACGACGGCACCGCTGTGGTGCGGCGACATCATGGTCGCCTCACTCGAGAGTGCCACCCGCGGGGACGGAGACCTCGGCGCGGCGACGACGCCGGGTACGGGGTGCGGCGTCGTGCTCGCCAACGTCTCGGCGTCCCTCGTTGCCGGGTTCGAGGATCTCGCGCACGCACTCGTCGAGGTGTACGAGGGAAGGAAGCTACCGAACGGCGAGGCGGGACATCTCGACCTCACCGTGCACGCCACCCGGTAGCGCCCTCGGTCAGGTTGACGATCCTCGGTGCCATCGAGACGTGGTCGTGCGTCGGCCGGCTGTTCAGCATCGTTGCGGTGGGTCGGGGTCGTCGGTCGGCGGTCGATCCGTGTCGTCGGGTGGTGGGAGTGGTTTCAGCCAGGCTGGTCGGCCGGTGGGGTCGGCGGGGTGGGCCGGTGTGGGTGTCG
>JBOHDE010000108.1:0-12584 GCA_050699035.1 Nocardioidaceae bacterium
CGATCCGGGTCGTACCCGCCGCCTGCGCATAAGCGAAGAACTCCGCCGTGTCATGCACCGGCACCCCCTCGGTGATCACCACCACCAACGGCATCGCCGCATCCACCGCCTCCACCACCGCAGCCTTCGTGAACGCTGGTGGTACGAACGTGACGGAGACGTCGGCGCCGGTCTGCTCCACGGCCTCCTGCACGGTGCCGAACACGGGGACCTTCGCCCCGTCGAAGTCGACGCTCTGACCCGCCTTCTTCGGGTTCGTGCCGCCGACCACCGTCGTCCCTGCGGCGATCATCCGGCGGGTGTGCTTCTGCCCCTCGGACCCGGTCATCCCTTGCACGATGACCTTGCTCTTGTCGGTCAGGAAGATTGCCATCTCGATCAGCCCTTCGCAGCCAGCTCGGCGGCCTGGTCGGCGGCGCCGTCCATCGTGTCCACCATGGTCACCAGCGGGTGGCGAGCGGCGTCGAGGATCCGGCGTCCCTCCTCGACGTTGTTGCCGTCAAGCCGTACGACCAGTGGCTTGGCCGCAGCGTCACCGAGGATGTCGAGGGCGCTGACGATGCCGTTGGCGACCGCGTCGCAGGAGGTGATCCCGCCGAACACGTTCACGAACACACTCTTCACCTGCTCGTCGCCCAGGATCACGTCGAGGCCGTTGGCCATCACCTCTGCCGACGCCCCGCCGCCGATGTCGAGGAAGTTCGCCGGCTTCACGCCGCCGTGCTTCTCCCCCGCGTACGCGACGACGTCGAGCGTCGACATCACCAGCCCGGCACCGTTGCCGATGACGCCGACCGCACCGTCCAGCTTGACGTAGTTCAGGCCGAGCTTGTTGGCCTTCGCCTCCAGCGGGTCGGCGGCCGTGCTGTCCTCGAACTGGGCGTGGTCGTCGTGCCGGTAGTCGGCGTTCTCGTCCAGCGTGACCTTGCCGTCCAGTGCCTCGAGCGTGTCTCCCGCCAAGCGGGCCAGCGGGTTGACCTCGACCAGGGTCGCATCCTCCTTGACGAAGACCTCCCAGAGTCGCTGGACGAGCGCAACGGCTTGGTCGGTCAGGGCCTCGGGGAAACGCGCGGTGGCGACGATCTCGCGAGCCTTCGTCTCGTCCACGCCGGAGCCCGGGTCGATCGACACCTTGGCGACCGCGTCGGGGTTGGTCTTCGCGACCTCCTCGATCTCGACGCCACCCTCGATCGAGGCGATGCACAGGTGGGTACGGTTCGAACGGTCGACCAGGAACGAGAAGTAGTACTCCTCCACGATGTCGGCCGCCGGGGCGAGCAACACCCGATGGACCGTGTGCCCCTTGATGTCCATCCCGAGGATCTCGCCGGCCCTCGCCACCGCCTGCTCGGGATCCTGGGCGAGCTTGACACCGCCGGCCTTGCCCCGGCCTCCGGCCTTGACCTGCGCCTTGACGACCACGCGTCCGCCGAGCTTCTCGGCTGCGGCGCGGGCATCCTCGGCGTTGTCCACCACGGTGCCCAGCGTTACCGGCACGTCGTGCTTGGCGAAGAGCTGCTTGGCTTGGTACTCCATCAGGTCCATGGGGCGTCCTCCTCGGGAGTGGTGGTCCGGCCTCCGACCGTCGAGCCCGTCGTCCCGCGGCGGCCGCCTGGCACGATCATGGCGACTGTATTCTGTATCCACATTCCCCACAAGACCCTCGGCATCTGGCGACGACCTCTAGACACCGACCCGCTCCACGGAGTACAAAGGCATACGGTATGCAATAGCCAATGTGGTCTCCGAGGTGGTCGCGATGGGCACGATGACCAACGGCACACGCGAGGTCTGCGATGTGTACGGCCGGCACTACCGGGTCGGCGAGGATGCCCGCGACCTCACCGGTCACTCCCGCCGCACCCTGCTGTGGGCCGCCTGGGCGTGCATGGTCGCGATCAGCCCGCTGCAGTACTCCTTCGGCCTCGCCGTCCCCGGGCTGCGGAGCGCGAACGGCTGGGGCCAGACCGAGACGCTGATGCTGTTGATGGTCTTCGTGGTCTGCCAGGCGGGCGTCGCCGCACCCGCGGCGTGGCTGCATCGCCGCAAGGTCGCGTCACCCACCCGGCTGGTGGTCTTCGGGGGGCTGCTGTCCACGGTCGGTCTGCTGGCGCTCGCGCACGTCGAGCAGATCGCCGGCGCCTTCGTCGGCTACTCGCTGCTCGGCGGTGCCGGTGCCGGACTCGTGTACTCCGCCTGCCTGACCACGGCCGCGAAGTGGTACCCCGAGCGTCGCGTCCTGACCATCGGCTTCGTCACCGGAGGCTTCGCCTGCGGCGCAGTGCCGTCGATCGTGCTGCTGACCCTGTTGACGTCCGGGCGTGGCCAGCTGGCCGCGTTCGACGTCGCGGCCCTGGCCACCCTGCTCATCGTGCCCACGGCCGGCAGACTACTGAAGGACCCGCCGCCGCACTGGTGGCCGGACGGCATCGATGCGCAGGCCTGGGCGGTGGACCGCCGGCTCAACCGCAGCCTTCCGCACAACCTCCCCGCAGCCCGCCACTACTCGCCGAGCGAGGCGCTCCGCACCGGCGTGCTCCCCCTGATCTGGCTGATCCTCGCGTCCATCACTGCCGTCTCCCTGTTCGGGATCGCCTTCGTCGCCAGCTATGCGGTGGCCGGCGGTCTCGGCACCACCGTGGCCGGCGTGGCTGCCGGGCTGCTCGCTGCCGTGAACGGCCTTGGCCGCTCGGTCGCGGGCCGGCTGTCCGACCGGTTCGGGCGGCGTCGAGTCCTCGCCGCCGTACTGGCGATCGAGGGCTGCGCCCAGTTCGGGCTGGTCCTGTCCGGTGAGTCGCAGAGCGCGTGGGCCTTCGGCGTCTGTGCCATGTTCGCCGGCCTCGGCGGTGGGGCGTTCTACGCGATCTTCGCCAACATCGTGCTGGAGTACTTCGGCGATCGCAGCCTGCTGCAGAACCAGGCGGTCGTCTACAGCGCGAAGGCGGCCGGCGGGCTGGCCGGGATCGGTGCCGCGGCCCTGCTGGTCGCCGAGGTCGGCTACCCGCCGGTGCTCGTCGCCGCTGGTCTCGTCGGCCTGGCGACCGCGCTGATGGTGCGCTTCCTGCGGCAGCCCGGCCGCCCGTCCCTGCCGGTACGCCCCCAGCTCGGGACGTCGACCGTTGTGCGCACAGAACGGACCCGGTGATGATGCGATGTCACCGTCCGCCGCCGCGGCCGCGGGTCCGGAAGCCGGGTCGGACGAGGCCTCCCGAGGCCAGACCGATGCGTGAGGCTTACGGTTCAGGGGTGAGCAAACGTCTGACGGAGTACGCCCACGGAGGCGGGTGCGCCTGCAAGATCCCGCCCGGCGAGCTCGAGGCCGTCGTCGCGGGCCTGGCCGGCACCGGGCCCCCTCACCCCTTGGGCCAGCTCGAGGTCGGACTCGACAGCGGCGACGACGCCGCCGTCGTTCGGATCGACGGCGACCGAGCGGTGGTGGCGACCGCCGACTTCTTCACCCCGATCGTCGACGACCCGTACGACTGGGGCCGCATCGCGGCGGCCAACGCGCTGTCCGACGTCTACGCGATGGGTGGGGAGCCGCTGGTCGCCGTCAACCTGTTGGCGTGGCCGCGTGAGGTGCTGCCGTTCGACCTTGCGCGCGAGGTGCTGCGCGGCGGCGCCGACGTCGCCTCGGCCGCCGGCTGCCATGTCGGGGGCGGTCACAGCGTCGACGATGTGGAGCCGAAGTACGGCATGGCGGTGACGGGTCTGGCCGACCCGGCTCGGTTGCTCCGCAACGACAGCGGCAAGCCCGGCATGCCGTTGACCCTGACCAAGCCACTCGGCATCGGGGTGCTGAGCGCGCGGCACAAGGCGACGGGTCAGGTGTTCCCGCACGCGGTCGAGGCGATGACCGCGCTCAACCGGGACGCAGCGCGCGCCGCGTTGGACCAGGGACACTCCTGTGCCACCGACGTCACCGGGTTCGGGCTGTTGGGCCACCTGCTCAAGCTGGCGCGGGCCAGCGGCGTGTCGGCCGTGGTCGAGTCGGACGCCGTGCCGTACCTCGACGACGCGCTCGAGGCGGCGCGAGCGGGCTTCATCAGCGGGGGCACCCGCCGCAACCTCGAGTGGGTCGCCCCGCACACGGACTTCGGGCGGTTCGACGAGCTCACTCGGCTGCTGCTCGCTGACGCTCAGACCTCGGGCGGCCTGCTGGTCGCGGGGGAGATCCCGGGCTACCCGGTCGTCGGCGAGCTGGTGGCCAGGACCGACCACGTACTCACGCTGCGCTGACGCACTCAGGTGCGCCAGACGGGCCGAGGGGCCGGCCAACCCCGGTAGCCTGTGCCGGTGCAGGCGGCTCGTTTCTCACCCGTGTCGCTGGTGCTGATCGGCATCCTCTCCGTGCAGTTCGGCGCGGCGGTCTCGAAGGGGCTGTTCGTCGAGATCCCTCCGGTCGGAATGGTGCTGCTACGACTCGCCACGAGCGCGCTGATCCTGCTCGCCTTGGCCCGCCCTGGGCTGGGTGGTCGCACCGCGGCGGACTGGCGGCCGGTGCTGGCGCTCGGGGTGGCGCTCGGTGCGATGAACTGGGCGTTCTACGAGTCCTTCGCCCGGATCCCGCTGGGCGTGGCGGTGACCATCGAGTTCATCGGCCCGCTGGCGCTCGCGGCCGTGGGACGCCGCCGTCCGCGCGACTTGATGTGGGTGGGCCTGGCTGCGCTGGGCGTCGTCCTGTTCGGCGCCGGGCCGACCAAGGTAGACCCCTTTGGGTTCGCCCTGGCGTTGCTCGCGGGCGGCTGCTGGGCGCTTTACATCCTCTCGGCGGCGGCCACTGGGCGCCGCTGGGCCGGTGTCGAGGGGCTGGCGGTGGCCAGCACAGTGGCGACTCTTGCCATCGCTCCGTTCGCCGTGGCGACGGCGGGCGCGCGCCTGCTTGAGCCGCGTCTGCTGATGCTGGGGGCTCTGGTCGGTGTGCTCAGCTCGGTCATTCCCTACAGCCTTGAGATGGCCGCCCTGCGCACCCTGCCGCCCCGGGTGTTCGGCATCTTGATGAGCCTCGAACCGGCCACCGCGGCGCTGGTAGCCGCCGTCCTCCTCCGCGAGTGGCTCACCCCGCTGCAACTGCTCGCGATTGCCTGCGTGACCGCGGCCAGCGTGGGCGCCGCTCGCACGACGTCGGCCGGGCGACGCCGTCCCCGGCGGCGAACCGCCTAGCTAGGGAGCGCGCCGTCCTGGTACTCCCAGGCCCTCTGAGTCCACGTCCGCGCCGTCCCAGAGTCCGCTGTCGTAATCACCGTCCGGGATGACGATCAGGTCGTGCGGGCGTGGCTGGCTCGGCAGTCGCGCGTGCGCGCGCAGCAGGGCCAGGTCGGCCGAGCATCGCTCCACGTCGTCGACGAGCCGCTGCACATCGACGTCGGTGCCGAGATGGCTGCGCAGGCCGAGAACGGCGTGCTCCAGGTCACGCAGCGTGTTCTCCACGCGGGCGAGCTGCTCGTGGACGGTCACGTTGTGTCAGCCTCCCAGGCCGAGCGAGGCCGGCCGTGCGATCGAGATGAGGGAGGAGACTACCGTATGCTGGATACAAAAGCCAATGGGTAAATTGGGGAACAATTCACGAAGAAGATGTGCCCGAAGGGAGTCAGACCAGATTTGCCCGGACCCTCTAGACACTCGCCTGATGGTGCGGTAGACCTAACGACTACATCATACGGTATGCAATCGACGAGGATCTTTAGCCAGAACCTGTCGCCACATCGGTCATGAGGAGATGACAGCACAGATGGCCCAGACAGTGTCCGAACCTGACGTCCTCACCAAGTCAGAGGACTCAGAACCAGGCCCAACGACGATCTCGGGTGGGCACCTGGTCGCCAAGGCGCTCAAGGCCGAAGGTGTCGACGTGATCTTCACGCTCTGTGGAGGCCACATCATCGATATCTACGACGGTTGCGTCGACGAGGGCATCGACGTGGTCGACGTCCGCCACGAGCAGGTCGCCGCGCATGCCGCGGACGGCTACTCCCGGATCACCGGGCGCCCCGGATGTGCGGTCGTCACCGCCGGCCCCGGCACGACCGACGCCGTCACCGGTGTCGCCAACGCGTTCCGCGCGGAGAGCCCGATGCTCCTGATCGGCGGGCAGGGTGCGCTCAGCCAGCACAAGATGGGCTCGCTGCAAGACCTGCCGCACGTCGACATGATGACGCCGATCACGAAGTTCGCCGCCACGGTCCCGCACACGGCGCGCGCCGCCGACATGGTGTCGATGGCCTTCCGCGAGTGCTTCAACGGCGCACCCGGGCCGTCGTTCCTGGAGATCCCCCGCGACATTCTCGACGGCAAGGTGCCGGTCGACCAGGCCACGATCCCGAAGGCGGGTCAGTACCGCGCCTCCACCAAGAGCGCCGGCGACCCCGACTCGATCGAGGCGCTCGCCGACATCCTGGTCCGAGCCGAGAAGCCGTGCGTCCTGCTCGGCACGCAGGTATGGACGTCGCGCGCGACCGACGCCGCCATCGATTTCTGTCGCACCCTCAACATTCCGGCCTTCATGAACGGCTCGGGCCGTGGAACGCTGCCGCCGGGGGACCCGCACCACTTCCACCTGTCGCGCAGGTACGCGTTCAACAACGCCGACGTTATCGTCATCGTCGGCACGCCGTTCGACTTCCGGATGGGCTACGGTCGCCGGCTTCCTGAGTCCGCCACGGTCGTCCAGGTGGACATGGATTACCGCACGGTCGGCAAGAACCGCGACGTCGACCTCGGCCTGGTCGGCGACCCCGGCGCGATCCTGTCCGCGGTCACCCAGGCCGCCTCGGGCCGGCTGAGCAACGGTGCCGCCGATCGCAAGGCATGGTTCACCGAGCTCCGGGCCGAGGAGGACGCGGCGTACCAGAAGCGGCTGCCGCGTCAGCTGTCGGACAGCCAGCCCATCGCGCCGCTGCGTCTCGCGCACGAGATCAACGAGTTCCTCACCGAGGACTCCATCTACATCGGCGACGGCGGCGACATCGTCACCTTCTCCGGTGGCGTCGTACAGCCGAAGTCGCCCGGGCACTGGATGGACCCCGGCCCGCTGGGGACCCTCGGTGTGGGCGTGCCGTTCGCGCTCGCCGCGAAGTACGCCCGGCCCGACAAGGAGGTCGTCTGTCTGTTCGGTGACGGCGCCTTCAGCCTGACCGGTTGGGACTTCGAGACGATGGTGCGTTTCAACCTCCCGTTCGTCGGGATCGTCGGCAACAACTCGTCCATGAACCAGATCCGCTACGGCCAGATCCAGAAGTACGGCGAGGACCGAGGGCGCATCGGCAACACGTTGGGCGACGTGAAGTACGACGAGTTCGCGCGGATGCTCGGCGGGTACGGCGAAGAGGTGCGTGACCCCAAGGACATCGCACCGGCGCTGCAACGGGCCCGTGAGTCGGGCAAGCCGTCGCTGATCAACGTATGGGTAGACCCGGACGCGTACGCACCGGGAACCATGAACCAGACCATGTACAAGTAGCGACCTCGTCGGCGGTGTCCGAGGGCGCCGCCGCCGACCTCATTGGGAGGACGGATATGGGCAAGGCACTTGAAGGTGTCCGGGTACTCGACATGACCCATGTGCAGTCGGGCCCGTCGGCTACGCAGATACTCGCCTGGCTTGGCGCCGATGTCGTCAAGCTTGAGGCGCCCAAGGGCGATATCACCCGGCAGCAGCTGCGCGACCTCCCAGACGTCGACAGCCTCTACTTCACGATGCTGAACTGCAACAAGCGCAGTATCACGCTGAACATGAAGTCCGACCGCGGCAAGGAGATGTTCACCGAGCTGGTGCGCAACTCCGACATCCTCGTGGAGAACTTCGCACCCGGCGCCGTCGACCGGATGGGCTTCACGTGGGAGCGGCTGCACGAGATCAACCCGCGGCTGATTTTCGCGTCCATCAAGGGATTCGGGCCCGGTCGCTACGCAGACTGTAAGGCGTACGAGGTGGTCGCCCAGGCGATGGGCGGTGCGATGAGCACCACCGGCTTCGAGGACGGTCCACCGACCGCCACCGGCGCCCAGATCGGTGACTCCGGCACCGGTATCCACCTGGTGGCGGCGATCCTCGCTGCGCTCTACCAGCGGGTGGAGACCGGACGTGGCCAGCGCGTCACGGTGGCGATGCAGGAGGCCGTGCTCAACCTGAGCCGGGTCAAGCTCCGCGACCAGCAGCGGCTTGCGCACGGTCCGCTCAACGAGTACCCGAACCAGGAGTTCGGCGACGAGGTGCCGCGCTCGGGCAACGCGTCGGGCGGAGGCCAGCCGGGCTGGGCCGTGAAATGTGCCCCTGGTGGACCTAACGACTACATCTATGTCATTGTCCAGCCGCCGGGGTGGGCGAAGATCGCCACCCTGATCGGCCGGCCGGAGCTGGTCGACGACCCGAACTGGAGCACACCGGAGGCGCGGCTGTCCAAGCTCGACAAGATGTTCGCCTTGATCGAGGAGTGGACCGAGCAGCACACCAAGTGGGAGGTCATGGAACAGCTGAACGAGGTCAACGTTCCGTGCGGTCCCATCCTCAGCACCAAGGAGCTGATCGCGGACACCACCCTTGCCGACCTCGGCGCGGTCGTTGAGGTGAAGCACCCGCAGCGCGGAGTCTTCAAGACGGTGGGTTGCCCGCTCAAGCTGTCCGACTCACCGGTGACGGTCGAGACGTCGCCGGGCCTCGGTGAGCACAACGCCGACATCTATGCCGAGATCGGCATCACGACAAGCGAGCTCGACGAGCTCAAGTCCGCAGGGGTGGTCTGACGACGGATCGCGGCACCACGACCCAACAACAGACACCAGATCACTCCACGGTGGAGTTAGGAGCAGGTATGACTTACGACCGATCGGTCGTCCAAGGCGTCCTCGACGAGGCCCTTGCGGAGGGCCGTACGGCGCTGAGCGCCCCCGAGGCCAAGAAGGTCGCCGACGCGTACGGCATCCCGACGCCGGGCGAAGGCCTGGCGACGTCGGCCGACGAGGCGGTTGCGCTGGCGACGGAGATCGGGTTCCCGGTCGTCCTGAAGATCGTGTCACCGGAGATCCTGCACAAGACCGACGCCGGTGGGGTGCTCGTCGACGTGCAGGATGCGGATGCGGTCGCCACGGGCTACGCGGAGATCGTCAGCAACGCCAAGGCGTACAACGCAGGGGCGACGATCACCGGCGTGCAGGTGCAGCAGATGCTGGCCGGCGGACCGGACGTGCAGGAGGTCATCGTCGGTGCCGTCACCGACGAGACGTTCGGCAAGGTGGTGGCCTTCGGCCTCGGCGGCGTACTCGTCGAGGTGCTCAAGGACGTGACGTTCCGCCTTGCGCCGACCTCCCCGGAGGAGGCGCGCTCGATGGTCGACGGCATCCAGGCGCACGAGATGCTCGACGGGGTACGCGGCGCCGCGGCCGTCGACAAGGACGCGGTGGCCGACATCATCACCCGGCTGTCCGACCTCGTCGCCGACTTCCCGCAGTTCGCCGAGGTCGACCTCAACCCGGTTCTCGCCGCCGCCGATGGTGCTACCGCGGTCGACGTGCGCATCATCGTCGACGAGGCCGCCGGCAAGCCGGTGGAGCGGTACACGCAGGAGGAGATCCTGCAGGCGATGAACCGGATCATGAAGCCGAAGTCGATCGCCGTGATCGGAGCCTCCAACGAGGACGGCAAGATCGGCAACTCGGTGATGAAGAACCTGATCAACGGCGGCTACCAGGGCGAGATCCACCCGGTCAACCCGAAGTCCGACGAGATCCTCGGCAAGCCGGCGTTCAAGAGCATCACCGACGTGCCGGGCGACGTCGACGTCGCCGTCTTCGCGGTGCCGGCGAAGTTCGTCGCCGCCGCCCTCGAGGAGTGTGGGGCCAAGGGTGTCGCGGGCGCGATCCTGATCCCCTCCGGGTTCGCCGAGACCGGCAACCAGGAGCTGCAGGACGAGGTCGTCGCCATCGGCCGCAAGACGGGCGTACGGCTGCTCGGCCCGAACATCTACGGCTACTACTACACGCCGGAGAACCTCTGCGCGACGTTCTGTACGCCGTACGACGTCAAGGGCAGTGTGGCCTTGTCGTCGCAGAGTGGCGGTATCGGGATGGCGATCCTCGGCTTCAGCCGCTCGACCAAGATGGGCGTGTCGGCGATCGTCGGCGTGGGCAACAAGTCCGACATCGACGAGGACGACCTGCTCACGTTCTTCGAGCAGGACGACAACACCAACCTGATCGCGATGCACCTCGAGGACCTCAAGGACGGCCGGGCGTTCGCGGAGACCGCCCAGCGCGTGTCGAAGCAGAAGCCGGTCGTGGTCCTCAAGGCCGGGCGCACCGACATGGGTGCCCGTGCCGCGAGCTCGCACACCGGAGCGCTGGCCGGCAACGACAAGGTCTACGACGACATCCTGCGGCAGAGCGGTGTCGTGCGGGCGCCCGGGCTGAACGACATGCTCGAGTACGCGCACGGACTGCCCCTGCTGCCGACGCCGAAGGGCGAGAACGTCGTCATCATTACCGGTGCGGGCGGCTCGGGTGTGCTGCTGTCCGACGCCTGCGTCGACAACGACCTGACCCTGATGACCATCCCGGACGACCTCGACCAGGCGTTCCGGAAGTTCATCCCGCCGTTCGGTGCCGCCGGCAACCCGGTCGACATCACCGGCGGAGAGCCCCCTGCGACGTACCGGAACACCATCGCCCTCGGTCTCGAGGACGAGCGGATCCACGCGCTGATCCTGGGCTACTGGCACACCATCGTCACCCCGCCGATGGTGTTCGCGGAGAAGGTCGTCGACGTCGTCGAGGAGTACCGCGCTCGCGGCATCGACAAGCCGATCGTGGCCTCGCTGTCCGGTGACGTCGAGGTCGAGGAGGCGAGCCGACACCTCTTCGAGCACGGAGTGGTGGCCTACCCCTACACCACGGAGCTGCCGGTCGCGGTCCTTGGCGCGAAGTACCGCTGGGCCCGCACCGCCGGCCTGGTCGGATGAGATCAATGCCATGTTCACTCAGCCGGTCGGGACGGCCCGGCTCGGTGCGGATCGCGGGACCGGGCCACGGCCCTGCGGGAAAGCCTGGTGATGCCTTTGGCTAGCCAACTCGGCGGTGCTCCGGTCGCCCAGGTGGGTTCCAACCGGCAGTACGGGTCGACCCGTGCTGGAACCACCTACCGTGACGCACCGCCGTCGACCACTGAGATCGGGGAGAACGTCTTATCACGATGACGTCAACCAAAGGAGGCTTTTGCCTTGGACGTCACAAGTCAATCCTCAGGCGTACCTGAAGGTCGCGGGACAGAAGAGAAGGTCTGGCATGCCGGTGGGCTGGAACCGATGCCCATCCGGAAGCTGCCAGCTGCGCCGCCATCGATCCATATCCTTGGTCCGACGGTGTTCCTGCTCGCGCTGGGCGTGGGCATGGGCGAGTCGTACATGTGGCCGCGCTTGGTCATCCTGTATGGCCCTGACATTCGCTGGCTGTTCCTGATCGGCGTGACGCTGCAAGCCGTCGTGCTGCTGGAGATGTCGCGATACGCGCTGGCCACCGGTGAATCCATCTTCATGGGTGCGGCGCGTGTGTTCAGACCGATCATGTGGTTCTTCTTCGTCGCAGCCACACTGATCTATATCTGGCCCGGCCACCTGTCGGCAGGTGCCGCGGCATTCGAACAAGCCACCGGAATACCCTGGCAGCTCACTGCGGTCGTGCTGTTGATCTTCGTCGGTGTGCTGTTCAGCATGCTCAATACGATCTACGACACCATCGAGAAGGTGCTCGGCCTGCTGATCGGTGTGCTGGTCGTCAGCACCTCCATCATCGCCTCGCTGGTGGGCACCTGGGCGGACCTGGCCGACACGATCACCGGCATGTTCGCCTTTTCCAGCGGCATCCCGGCTGACGCCATGACGGCGGCTTGGTTCCCGGTCATCGTCGGTTCGATCGCGTTCGCCGGCCCGTCCGGCATGCAGCAGATGTGGTACACCCTGCAGCTGCGAGACAGCGGCGCGGGCATGGGGCAGCACATCCCCAAGGTGCGCGGCCTGATGCACGCCAATGAGGCCGAGGCGATGCCGTCGCGCGGCTTCATGTTCGACACCGATGACCCGGCGGAGATGGAGAAGTGGAAGGGCTGGCGCAGGTGGGTCACCTTTGACGCGTTCTTCCTCTTCTGGGGGATCACCATGCTGGTGACCATCTCCTTCACCGTGCTGGCTCTGGCGGCGAACCGGGAGAGCCCCAACGTCGGGGACGCGCTGAGGGGTGATGACCGTGACGCCGCTCTGGACGCCATGTCATCGGCCTTTGCCGCGGCTGGCTCCGACGTGCTGGGCACGGTGTTCTACCTGTTCATCGCGCTGATCGGTCTGAACGCGACCCTGGGCCTTTTCGACTCGTTCGCCAAGGGCCAAGCGGACATGACGTTCTTCTTCATCCCAGGGATGAAGAAGTACAACATGTCCAAGATCTACGGCGGCTGGCTGTGGGGTGTGATCGTCTTCGGCATCCTGATCCTGCTGTTTGGTCCGGCCGACGGCCCAGGCTCGATCCTGGATACCTTGGCGTTCTTGTCGACCTTCGCCATGGGTGCCTATTGCGTCGTGTTGTTGCTCGTCAACAACATG
>JBOHDE010000109.1:0-12570 GCA_050699035.1 Nocardioidaceae bacterium
CAATTGGGCAATCTTCTACGCACCAACGTCGGCGCGAGAAGCCGGGCGCTCAACGGGAGTCGGCGACCGGGGTGACCAGGATCCCGGCGACCATCGAGCCGTCGGCGCTGCGCGAAGCGACCGTACGCACGAGCACCGTGTCGCCCACCTCGATCGGGTCGGAGCCGGGAGCCACGTAGTACTGGTCGCAGAACGGCGTCGGCATCTGGTCGTCGTCCGGCTCGACGCAGAGCACCCGGCCTTCGTCAGCCATGCTGGCGACGACCCCGGTGAACTCCTTCGCGACCTGGTTGCCGTCGCCGAAAGTCCGGCCGAGGAGGAATGTGCCGACCAGCACCACCAGCAGCCCGGCCGCCACCGCCGCGAGGGGTGCAAGATGCAGTCCCCGCGGGAGTCCGAACCGCCCGCGCTGCCGCACGCGGTGCCGAGCATTGCTCACCGGTGCATCCTCTCCTGCGGGTAGCGTGTCGGACGCAAGGGGCCGATCCGAGCGAAGGCACACTACCGACATGACTCTGCGTAGGCGGCTCGCGGCCACCGCCACGCTGGCGGTCACGGTCGCGGTGCCGACCACTGGTTGCACGCGTGACGGCGGTGACGCCCGGGAGCCGAGCCCGTCGCGCTCAGCGAGCGTCAGCGAGTCACCGGCACCGGGTGAGCCCGTCGAGGTCGCCGTCGGCCAGCCTGCCACGGTGGACCTCACCGGCTCCGGGGCGACCACCGAGGTGGCGGTGACCGTCACCCGGGTACGACGCGGCCGGATCCAGGATCTGAAGGACTTCGTGCTCGACGCCGCCGCCAAGCAGGCGACGCCGTACTACGCGGATGTCCGCATCGAGAACACCGGCGAGGGGACGCCATCGGGCGCCAACCTCACGCTGTGGGGCCTCGACTCCACCGACACGGTGCTCCCGGCCGCCGATGTGCGGGGAACGTTCGGCCGGTGCGCGACCAAGCCGCTGCCGAAGCGGTTCCCGCCTGACAGCTTGGCCGCGAGCTGCCTGCTGTTCCTGGTGCCGAAGGGCGCGACGTTGGACGAGGTCCAGTACCGCTTCAACGACGGCACGACCGGTCCGTACTCCTGGCCGGTGCCGCCCGGACCGTGACCGTCCCACGACCGAGCGACGCCGGTTTGGCGGAGCCACCGGGCAGCGGCGACACTGGTCAGATGACCACGTCTGTCCTGCCGGCTGCGCCGCTGCGGCTGGGCCCGCTCACGGTCGACACGCCGGTGGTGCTCGCGCCGATGGCCGGCGTGACGAACGCGGCGTTCCGTCGGCTCTGCCGCGAGCAGGGTGCGGGTCTGTACGTCTGCGAGATGATCACGTCGCGCGGTCTCGTCGAGCGCGACGCGGTGACGCAGTCGATGCTGACTTTCGACCCGCTCGAGGACGTCCGCTCGGTCCAGCTGTACGGCATCGACCCGGTCTACGTCGGCAAGGCGGTCGAGATCCTGGTGGGGGACTACGGCGTACGCCATGTCGACCTCAACTTCGGCTGCCCAGTGCCGAAGGTCACGCGCAAGGGCGGCGGCGCCGCGCTGCCGTGGAAGCGGCGGCTGCTCGGCTCGATCCTGGACGCCGCGGTCGGCGCCGCAGAGCCGTACGACGTGCCGGTGACGATGAAGACCCGCAAGGGCATCGACGACGACCACCAGACCTACCTGGAGGCCGGCCGCATCGCCCAGGAGTCCGGGTGCGCTGCGATCGCACTGCACGGTCGTACGGCTGCCCAGCACTACTCAGGGCGCGCCGACTGGTCGTCGATCGCGGCGCTCGTCGAGCACGTCGACATCCCGGTGCTCGGCAACGGCGACATCTGGGAGGCCGACGATGCGCTCCGGATGGTCGACCAGACGGGATGCGCGGGCGTGGTGGTCGGCCGTGGCTGCCTGGGCCGGCCGTGGCTGTTCCGCGATCTGGCGGCGGCGTTCGCGGGCGACCCCACGACGGCACTGCCGGCGTTGGGCGAGGTCGCCGAGATGATGCGGCGCCACTGCGAGCTGCTGGTCCAGTGGATGGGCGAGGAGCGGGGCTGCAAGGAGTTCCGCAAGCACATCACCTGGTACCTCAAGGGCTTCGCCACCGGTGGAGCGGTGCGCCAGTCGCTCGGGCTGGTGTCGACGCTGGCCGACCTTGACGGGATGCTGGCGCGTCTCGATCCGGCCGAGCCGTTCCCGGTGGCGGCGCTCGGCGCCCCGCGAGGACGGCAGGGCAACCCGAAGGCGGTCGCGCTGCCCGCGGGGTGGCTCGACCGACGCGACGACCTCGAGATCGACGCCGCGGCGGAATCCGACGCCTCGGGCGGTTGAGTGCCAGGCCCCATGGTCGGATGTGCACGTCGGCGCGAAGGTGGCCGACATACGCGCAACCTCGGCGCGAGTATTCGGGGGCTGGCGCCCCCCGCACCGGTGTCCGGGAAGCGTTTGCCCGTGCCCGCCAGCCACGACATCACCCTCCGAACCGACATTCTGAGCCCGGAATCGGGGCCGAAAGTGACGGTTCGAGGGGTGAAGTCACCCATCCACACCGAGATCGGTCCAGGCGTCGTCTGCCAACACGTGTCCGCAGAATGTAGGCGGGTCCGCCCACCGGCCCCGGTCACCGCCCTCACAGTCGACTGATGACAACCATTTTTTCCCTTGGTCACGAGCACGGCGCCCCGCGAGGACGGCCGTCGGTGCGAAGGTGGCCGACATACGCGCAACCTCGGCGCGAAGGTGGGGCAACGCCGCGGGTAGGGTCCGCAGTACGCCGTCCACCGAGGGAGCCGAGGTGACTGTGCTGTGAACGCACCGAAGTACGTCTACGACTTCGCCGAAGGCAACAAGGACATGGTGGACCTGCTCGGCGGCAAGGGTGCCAACCTCGCCGAGATGACCAACATCGGCCTGCCGGTGCCGCCCGGCTTCACCATCACGACCGACGCGTGCCGGGCCTATCTCGACAGCGGCCGCCGCCCCGAGGGGCTCGACGCCGAGATCGCGGCCCACCTCGAGGCCCTCGAGCAGCGGATGGGCAAACGCCTCGGCGACGCCGACGACCCGCTGCTCGTGTCGGTGCGTTCCGGTGCGGCGTTCTCGATGCCGGGGATGATGGAGACGGTCCTCAACGTCGGCCTCAACGACGCGTCCGTCCAGGGTCTCGCCGCCCAGTCCGGCAACACCCGGTTCGCCTGGGACTCGTACCGCCGCCTCTTGCAGATGTTCGGCAGGACCGTGCTCGGGATCAACGGCGAGCCGTTCGAGGAGGCGCTGGACAAGCGCAAGGACGACAAGGGCGTCACCCTCGACACCGACCTCGACGCGGGCGACCTGGAGGCGCTGGTCGGCGACTTCAAGGAGATCGTCCGCGCCGACAGCGGCCGCGGGTTCCCGCAGGACCCGCGCGAGCAGCTGGACCTGGCGATCGAGGCGGTGTTCGGCTCGTGGAACGCCGACCGCGCCGTCCTCTACCGCCGCCAGGAGCGCATCCCCACCGACCTGGGTACGGCGGTCAACATCTGCTCGATGGTGTTCGGGAACGTCGGCGACGACTCGGGCACCGGCGTCTGCTTCACTCGCGACCCGGCCTCGGGCGCGCAGGGCATCTACGGCGACTACCTGTCCAACGCACAGGGCGAGGACGTCGTCGCAGGCATCCGCAACACGCTGCCGCTCGCCGATCTCGAGCAGCTGGACAAGAAGTCGTACGACGAGCTCCTCGACATCATGGCCCGGCTCGAACGGCACTACCTCGACCTGTGCGACATCGAGTTCACCATCGAGCGCGGCAAGCTGTGGATGCTGCAGACCCGGGTCGGCAAGCGCACCCCAGGTGCAGCGTTCGTCGTGGCGACCCAGCTCCTCGACGAAGGCCTGATCGATGCCGACGAGGCGCTGCGGCGGGTGACCGGCGCCCAGCTCGCGCAGCTGATGTTCCCTCGTTTCGTGGCCGACACCGACCGTGCCTTCGTCACGAAGGCGATCGGCGCGTCGCCCGGCGCGGCCTCCGGGCAGGTGGTGTTCGACTCCGCGCGGGCGGTCGAGTGGGAGGCGGAGGGACGTGACGTGATCCTGGTCCGCCGGGAGACCAACCCGGACGACCTGCCCGGCATGATCGCCGCCCGCGGCGTGTTGACCAGCCGTGGCGGCAAGACGTCCCACGCCGCCGTCGTCGCGCGCGGCATGGGCAAGACCTGCGTGTGCGGCGCCGAGCAGCTGCACGTCGACGTGGAGGCGCGCCGGGCGACCGGACCCGGTGGTGCGACCTTCACCGAGGGCGACATCGTGTCGATCGACGGCACGACCGGCGAGGTGTTCGCCGGCGAGGTCCCGGTCGAACCGTCGCAGGTCGTCCAGTACTTCGAGGGCGAGATCAGTGCCGACGACCCCGACGTCGACGACCTGGTCCGCGCTGTGCACCGGCTGGTCGGGCACGCCGACACCCGCGCCAAGCTCGGCGTGCACACCAACGCCGACACCCCGGAGGACTGTGGACGGGCCCGCCGGTTCGGTGCGACGGGTGTCGGACTGTGCCGCACGGAGCACATGTTCCTCGGCGACCGGCGGCGGCACATCGAGGAGCTGATCTTGGCCGACGGGGACGAGCAGCGTGACCGCGCGCTGGAGGCGCTCCGGCAGCCGCAGCGCGACGACTTCGAGCAGATCCTCGAGACGATGGACGGCCTGCCGGTCACGATCCGGCTGATCGACCCGCCGCTGCACGAGTTCCTGCCGGACTACACCGACCTGTCGGTCGAGGTGGCGTTGGCCGAGGAGCGAGGCGAGGACGCCGGCCGGGCGCGGGAGCTGCTCGCCGCAGTCCACCGCCTGCACGAGCAGAACCCCATGCTCGGGCTTCGGGGCGTACGGCTCGGGCTGGTCATCGACGGCCTGTTCGAGATGCAGGTACGCGCGATCGCGGAGGCGTCGGCCGCCCTCAAGTCGCGCGGCAAGAACCCCCGGCCGGAGATCATGGTGCCGCTGGTGGGTGCCGTGCAGGAGCTCGAGCTGGCCCGCGACCACATCGCGGGTGTGCTCAACGACGTGAGTACGGCGACGGGGGTGGATGTGCACTGCCCGATCGGCACGATGATCGAGCTGCCGCGCGCGGCGCTGACCGCCGATGAGATCGCGAACGCCGCCGACTTCTTCTCGTTCGGCACCAACGACCTGACCCAGATGACGTGGGGGTTCTCCCGCGACGACGTCGAGGCGGCGTTCTTCTCGACCTACCTCGAGCACGGGATCTTCGGGGTGTCGCCGTTCGAGACCATCGACGCGCTGGGCGTCGGGGCGCTGGTGCAGATGGCGACCGACAGCGGCCGGTCGACCAACCCCGATCTCACGCTCGGGATCTGCGGCGAGCACGGCGGTGACCCGGCCAGCGTGCACTTCTTCCACCAGGTCGGGCTCACGTACGTGTCGTGCTCACCGTTCCGGGTGCCGGTGGCGCGGCTGGAGGCCGGCCGGGCCGCCGTCCTGTAGGTGGGTCAGAGACCCCGGCCGCTCTTGCCGCGGCGCAGGAACCCCATCACCAGCACGACGGCGACGACGACAACGATGATGATCAGCACAGTCCTCATGCCATGACTGTGCCCCAACGCGGGCTGATCCAAGCGCCGGCCGTCGGCGAATCGCACCTCGGCGACCCACCGGCCAGGTCGAATTTTGCCCAATTGGGCAAAGTTCCACCCGACACCGGCGGTTCGAGGTGGAATTTTGCCCAATGGGGCAATCTTTGACGCGCTGAGGCGAGCTGACCTGCGACTGTCGTTGACTGGCGCGTTCGGTAGGGACAAACCGGTCACCAGGGCTACGCAACGCGCCAGTCGATGAGGTCGGCGCCGGTCCGGATCGTCCCCCGCCGTCACCGACGAGTTTGCGGTCAAGAGCGGTTGGCGACAGCGAAGTCGTCGGCTACGAATCGTGACGCCGGGTACGTCGTTCCCCTGGTTCATGATTTCTGGTCCCTTGACAGCCCAGAAACCGAGACAGGGAACGGCGTGCGCTCGTTGCGACGCGCTCAGCCCACCGTGGTCCGGGGAGCCCCAATTGGGCAATTGTGACAGTGGCGCGACGCCGTCGGACCAGGAACGGTCAGACGATCAGGCCGAGGCGGGTGAGGGTGAACCGGGCCCTGCCACCGCGGGCGAGTTGCACGAACAGCTCGACCGAGTCGGCCGTGCTGAGGTCGCCGACCCGACCGGCCTTGAAGTAGAGACCGTTGAACCCGGGCCGCAGGACGAAGGTCGCGGGCCGGCTCTCCGGCCGGTGCCGCTGCACGTCCCACTCCCAGCGCATCACCCGCTGGTCGCCGGCCAGGAAGTCGACGAACGCCGCGGAGACCGTCTCGATGTCGTCGAGCCGGATCTCGACCCGCAGCCCGCGCAGCTCGGACACGGCGAAGCGGACCCCGCCGAACGACTTCTGCCGGCGACCACGACGGCGGATCGTGCGGAGCGGCGAGCTCGGCTCGGCGTCGAACGTGCAGACCACCTCCGGCCCGGCGACCTGCACATCGGCGCGGCTCAGCCCTCGCGTCCACCTGCTCGGCAGCAGCGTGCGCGAGGACGGTGCCACGTTGTGCACGGCGCGCGGAGTGACCAACAGGTCGAGCGTCTCGGCCACCTTCGAGACCGCCTGCGCCGCGCGCTCCGCATGCGCGCTCGATGCGGGGTCTCTGGACGCCAGGACCAGGACCCAGCTGTTGTCGACGACGTCGACCAGGTGTGCGTGCAGTCCGGCCGACTCGAGCATCGCGCGGATCCGGGGGCTGTCGAAGATCGCGACGTGACCCCACACGTTCTCCAGCCGGCGCAGCAGCGGCACCGAGATCAGCAGGTCGGCGCCGTCGGGGAGCGCGCCGGCGAGCACCTGAAGTGCGGCCTCGGGGTCGGGCACGTGCTCGAGCACCTCGCAGCACACGACCAGGTCGGCGCCGAAGCCGGACACCTGCTCACGGGTGAGCTCGTAGAGGTCGCCGCCCTGGATGGTCGCCCGGTCGTCGAAGCCGTTGGCGGTCAGGGTCTTACGGGTGCCGATAACGTTCTCGGCGACGATGTCGATGCCGTGGTAGCCGGCGGCCTGCCCGTCCCGCAGCATCATCCCGGCCAGGTAGCCCTTGCCGACGCCGACCTCGAAGATGCGCTCGCCGGGGGTGAGGAAGTCGAGGGTACGGCGGTAGCGCACCAGGTTGGCCGGGCTCTCGTACGCTCGCCGCCACTTGTCTCTGCCCGGCCCCATCTCCAGCGGCCGGAACGACTCCACCGACCGCTCGCGCTCGGCCTTCCAGTACGGGGCGAAGATCGTCTTGACCTCGCCGTGGCCCAGCCGCTCGATGCTCTCGACCCGTCGCCAGCCCTGCTGGACGTCGTGCACCTCCGGGCCGTCCTCGACGTCGGTGGTCATCGCACAAGTCCCCTGCCTGGGTTGGTCCGCGCAGATCGTCAGCTGTGACGACTCAGACGACGAGCCCCATCCGGCTGAGGGTGAAGTGGGCGCGACCGCCGGGCGCCAGCGCCGCGAACAGCTCGATCGAGTCGGCGGTGGACAGGTCACCGATGATGCCGCGCCGGAAGTACTTGCCCTTGAACTCGGGCCGCAGCAGGAACGTCGCCGGGTTGGCCTTCGGCCGACCACTGGCGACCTCCCAGCGCCACCGGCCCACCCGCTGCTTGCCGGCCATGAAGTCGACGTACAGCTCGTTGACCGTCTCGATGTCGTCGAGGCCCAGCTCCAGCCGTACTCCTCGTATCCCCGACACCGCGAAACGCAGCCCGCCGTACGAGTTGCCGTCCGCCGCGGGGTCACTGTCGAACGCGCACACGAGCTTGTCACCGACCGTGTCGACGTCGGCTCGGGACAGCCGTTTGGTCCACAGGCTGTCGAGCCGCGGCTGGGCAGCAGGAGCGACGTTGTGGACGGCCCGCGGCCGGTCGGGCGGAGACTGCATCCCGCGCGTGATGTCGGGGACCTCGCGCTCCGCTCGGGCCGCGTGGGCACTCGGCTCGGGGCTGCGGGAGGCGAGGATGAACACCCAGGTGTTGTCGACCGCCTCGACCAGGTGTGCGTGCAGCCCGGCGGCCTCGACCATCTCGCGCACCCGGGCGCAACCGAAGATCGCGACGTGTCCCCAGACCGTCTCGAGGCGGTGCAGCAGGGGTACGGAGATGAGCAGGTCGGCGCCGTCGGGGAGCGCGTCGGCGAGCACCTGCAACGCGTGCTCGGGGTCGGGGACGTGCTCGAGGACCTCGCAGCACACCACCAGGTCGGCCCCGAAGGCCTCGACCTCCTCGCGGCTGACCTCGTAGAGGTCGCCCACCTCCGCGGTGCCGCGGTCGGCGAAGCCGTTGGCCTCGAGGGTCCCGCGGGTGCCGGTGACGTTGCGCTCCACGATGTCGATCCCGTGGTAGCCGCCGATCTTGCCGTCTCGGAGCATCATGCCGGCGAGATAGCCCATGCCGATGCCGATCTCGAAGACCCGCTCGCCGGGCTCGAGGAAGTCGACGGTGCGCCGGAAGCGGACCAGGTTGCTGGGGCTCTCGTACGACCTGCGGTAACCCGCCGTCCTCGCGTCGAGCTTGAGCGGCTCGAACAGCTCCCGCGAGCGAGCTCGCTCACTGTCCAGCGACGGCGCGAAGACCGAGGCGGCTTGCGCGACGGGGAGCCGCTCGAGCACGTCGATACGCTCCCAGCCGGCGCGCACCGTGCCGAGCTCCATATCATGCATGGTCATTTCCTGGCTCTCCCGCCGTTTCGTTAACGGACGTATCCTGACGGGTCGGGCGCCAAACGCCAAGCCCCTGCCCGCTATGTCAGTACGTGTCGTGACGATCAGCGACGCTCGCGGGCCGCGCCGGCGAGCAGAAGGACCAGCGCACACACGGCCGCGACGACCAGCAGCGCCCGGTCGAGCCCGACCTGCTCGGCGACGAGGCCGATGGTGGGTGCGCCCGCGAGGAACCCGGCGTACCCGATCGTCGAGACCACGCCGATGGCGCGCGCGCCGCGGCCGGGCACCTCGCCGGCGGCCGACATCGCCGCCGGGAACACCACGGACAGGCCGACGCCCCACAACAGTCCGCCCGCGACGGCCGCCAGCAGCGACGGGACCAGCGCGACGAGCAGGACGCCGCTGACGGCGGCGACGCCGCACACCCGGAGTACGGCGCTGCGGCCACGCCGCTCGATCAGCGCGCCCCCGCCGAGCCGCCCGGCGGTCATCGCCACGTTGAACGCCGCGAACGTGAGGGCACCAACGGCCTCGGCGGCACCGCGCTCGTCGACGAGCACCAGCGCGAGCCAGTCGTTGGCGGCGCCCTCGCCGAGCGCGGTCGAGAAGGTCAGCAGACCGAGCACGATCTCCAGCCGGGTGACCCGTGACCAGGCCCGGTCACGGGGTCGCTCGTCGGCTGGGGCGCCCGCGCGCTGGTGCGCGTCAGGTGCCAGCCGCCGTACGCAGGCCAGCATGATCGCGAGCCCCACGGCGCCGACCGCGGGGAGCTGGACGCCCAGCGGCACGCCGGAGTACGCGAACCCGGCCCCGGCCAGCGCGCCCCCCACCGTGCCGGCGGAGAAGCCAGCGTGCAGCCGGGGCATCAGGACCCGCTTGTGCAGGTGCTCGAGCCGGTGCCCCTGGATGTTCATCGCGACGTCCCAGGTGCCGAGGCCGAGCCCGACGACGAACAGGTCGGCGGCCAGCCAGCGCGGGTCCGGCACCAGCGCCAGCGTCGCCCACGCTCCGATGGTGAGCGCACCGCTCCCCGCGGCGACCGCCGGGCTGCCGAACCGCT
Source organism: Nocardioidaceae bacterium (assembly GCA_050699035.1). GTDB lineage: Bacteria > Actinomycetota > Actinomycetes > Propionibacteriales > Nocardioidaceae > WHTB01. Next base: position 9,775 of record JBOHDE010000109.1, read on the forward strand.
CGGCCACGCGGGCGGTCCACGGCATCGCGATGATCGAGCCGAGGCCGACGGCGAGCAGCGCGACACCGAGCTCCCCGGGAGAGGCCTCGACCTGGTCGCGCAGCGCCGGCATCCGTGACAACACCTGCGCCATCAGGAAGCCGTTGAGGGTGAAGATCGCGACCAGGGCGGGGACGCTGCCGACGCCCACGCGGCTCGGCGGGGTGCTCACCGGGACGAGCCTGACACATCCGGCCGACAACCCGTGTCGGGTGCGGCTGCGATGATCGGGCCATGGAGTACGACGCGTACGCCGCTGCCGACGCGGAGCGCTGGGTCGAGGAGCCGCCGAAGCGGGTCGGCCGGGGCCCGTTCGAGCGTGACCACGCCAGGCTCGTGCACTCGGCGTCGCTGCGGAGGCTGGCCGCCAAGACACAGGTGGTCGGACCGGGCACCGACGACTTCGTCCGCAACCGCCTGACCCACACCCTGGAGGTCGCGCAGATCGGTCGCGACCTGGCCCGGGTGCTCGGCTGCGACCCCGACATCGTCGAGACCGCGTGTCTGGCCCACGACCTCGGCCACCCGCCGTTCGGGCACAACGGCGAGCGCGCCCTCAACGACGTGGCGGCCGAGATCGGTGGCTTCGAGGGCAACGCGCAGACCTTGCGCATCCTTACCCGGCTCGAGCCCAAGGCGGTGCATCCCGACGGGCGCAGCGCCGGCCTCAACCTGACCCGGGCCAGCCTCGACGCCGCCACCAAGTACCCCTGGACCACCGAGGACGCGCGTCCCCCGGTCGGCGCGCACGCCGACGGCTCCCAGCGCCAGGTCCGCAAGTTCGGGGTGTACTCCGATGACGCCGAGGTCTTCGCCTGGGTCCGCGAGAGCGCGCCCGACGGCGACAGCACCTGCATCGAGGCCCAGGTGATGGACCTCGCCGACGACATCGCGTACTCCGTGCACGACGTCGAGGACGGCGTTGCCGCCGGGCGGATCGACCTCGGCCGGCTGTCGTACGACGTCGACCGGGAGCGGGTCTACGCCGCCGTCACGGACTGGTACCTCCCAGACGCCACCGCTGCCTCGCTTGACGCCGCGGTCGCGCGGCTGCGGCACTGCGACGGCTGGCCGCCGGCACCGTACGACGGGTCGCGGGCGGCGCAGGCCGCCCTCAAGAACCTCACCAGCGAGCTGATCGGCCGGTTCTGCCAGGCCGTCGAGCAGGCGACCCGTGACCTGCACGGCCCCGGTCCGCTGGTCCGCTACGGCGCCGGCCTCGAGGTGCCGCGGGGCGTACGCGAGGAGATCGGCGTGCTCAAGGGCATCGCGGCGCACTACATCATGCGCGGCGACGACCGGGTGCTCCCGCAGCAGCGGCAGCGCGACCTGCTGACCGACCTGGTCGCACAGCTGGCCGAGCAGCCCAAGCTGCTCGAGCCGGCCTTCCGCGCTGATCACGCCCTTGCGTCCGACGACGGCGCACGGTTACGTGTGGTCGTCGACCAGGTGGCCTCGCTGACGGACGCCTCCGCCACCACCTGGCATCGAGATCTCTAGCGGATGGGTGACCAGATGGCCGAGCAGGACCAGCAGTTCGTGATCGTCGGCGCGAGCCTCGCCGGGGTGAAGGCGGCCGAGACGCTGCGCGACGAGCACTTCCCCGGCACGATCGTGCTGATCGGGGCCGAGGACGAGCTGCCGTACGACCGGCCACCGCTGTCCAAGGGCGCACTCAAGGGCGAGGACGAGTACGAGACCACCCGGCATCATGACGAGCAGTGGTACGCCGACCGGCAGGTCGAGCTGCGTCTCGGCACTCGGGTGGAGGCTGTCGACCTGGCCGGGCACACCGTGTCGGTCGAGGGCGGCGAGCCGGTCCGCTACGACAAGCTGCTGTTGGCCACCGGGTCACAGCCGCGCCGGCTGGACGTGCCGGGCGCCGACCTGGAGGGCGTCCGTTACCTCCGCACGTTCACCGACTCGCGCGCGCTGCACGACGCGTTCGCGGAGCAGCCACGGGTGGTCGTGGTGGGTGCCGGGTGGATCGGCTTGGAGACCGCCGCGGCGGCGCGGCAGGCCGGCTGCGAGGTGACCGTGGTCGAGCCGCAGGAGACCGCGCTGGCGAGCGTGCTCGGACCCGAGGTGGGTCAGATCTACGCCGACCTGCATGTCGAGCACGGCGTGACGTTCCGGTTCGGCGAGGGTGTCGAGGAGATCGTCGGCGACGGCCGCGTCACCGGCGTACGCACGTCCGGGGGCGCCACCGTCGACGCCGACCTGGTGATCGTCGGCGTCGGTGTGGTGCCCGATGTGGCGCTGGCCGAGGCCGCCGGTCTCGACGTCGACGGCGGCATCGTGTGCGACGAGTCGCTGCAGACGTCCGATCCCGACGTCTATGCCGCCGGCGACGTCGCGGTGTGGTTCAACCCGCTGCTGGGCTACCGGCTGCGGGTCGAGCATTGGGCCAACGCCCACGACGGCGGGCAGACGGTGGCGCGGGCCATGCTCGGGCAGCCGGTGGTGCACGACGTGGTGCCGTTCTTCTGGTCCGACCAGTACGACGCCGGGATGGAGTACGCCGGGCACGTGCACCCCGACCGGGGCTACCAGCGGGTGGTGCTGCGCGGTGACGTCGACAAGCGCGAGTTCATGGCGTTCTGGCTGTCCGACGACTTCGTGCTGGCCGGCATGCACGTCAACGTCTGGGACACCATCGACGCTGTGCAGGACCTGATCCGCGCCAGCGCACCCGTCGACCCGGCCAAGCTGGCCGACCCCGACGTACCCCTCGACCAGGTCACCGCGTCGCCCTAG
>JBOHDE010000110.1:0-12418 GCA_050699035.1 Nocardioidaceae bacterium
CTGCACCCGGTCGCCGTGGCCAGCTCGTCGACCGCGAACTCGGCCATCTCCGGCGTCCCCGGCCCGCCAGGACGCTGCGCCGTCTCCAACCCGGACCGGACACCCGGATCGGTCTGCGGCACCGGCGGATGCAGATCCGCATAGTGGCCGAGGACATCGAGTCGCCGCCCCTCCCCGTAGGCCTCCATCCGCTGCCAGCTGCGCAACCACACCAGCGTCTGGCCATGGTCCAGATCGGCCGGGTCGACCGACAACAACACCGCAGCCAACCCAGGCCCCGGCACCATCGCATCCACCACCACCGAATCGAACATACGTTCACCCTAAACCCGGCCACCGACAATCCCAGCCCGGCCCTCATGACGAGGCAAGATGGCACGCATGTCCCTGCCCTCCCCCACGCTGCAGACCGCTCGCCTGCGACTGCGTCCCTTCAACGAGGAGGACGCGGACGCCCTCTTCGCGTTGCACAGCAGCGCCTACGTGCTGCGCTACTGGGACGCGCCGCCCTGGAGCGAACGCGTGCGCGCCGAGCGGTTCATCACGGCTTGCCGGCAGCTGGCGGAGGAAGGCAGCGGGGCGCGGCTGGCCGTGGACCGCGTTTCCGACGGGGCGTTCATCGGCTGGTGCAGCCTGACCCGGTGGAACCCGGACTACCGCAGCGCGTCGATGGGCTACTGCTTCGACGATGCAGCATGGGGCCACGGCTACGCGACGGAGGCCGCGCGCGCCTTGCTGCAGTGGGCATTCGACACCCTGGACCTGAATCGAGTCCAGGCCGAGACCGATACGCGCAACGCGGCATCTGCCCGCGTCCTGGAGAAGCTCGGATTCGTGCGTGAAGGGACGTTGCGGGAAGACTGCGTCGTGAACGGCGAGGTGTCGGACTCGTGGGTGTACGGGCTGATCAGGCGGGAGTGGCGGCCATCGTCCGAGCCGGTTCCCGCCCGCTGAGTCCTCCTCACTCGCGAGACGGCGCCCGGCCTCCGGGTGCGACGCCTCGCCGAGCCGATGTGCGTGCGAGTGCTCTCCGCTGCCACGCCAAAATCGGTGTTTCATCTGCGGTACAACCGTGTCGGATTCGCCCGTCGCCGTTCGTGGGGTAGATGAACGCGGTCCACTGGGTCCGCCAGAGCAGAAGGAGCAGTCATGAGCGAGTACCTCCTCTACTTCAACCAGCAGTGGGTGGGCGACCACCCCGAAGAGTGGTTCCGCGGGCGCGGACCGCTCGCCAAGGCGGTCGTGGACGAGATGAAGGCTGCCGGCGTGTACGTCTTCGCCGGGGGGCTCGAGGAGGAGGACGGCCCGGTCTACAGCGCCGACCCCACCAGTGGCACCGTGGTGATCACCGACGGACCCTACATCGAGACCAAGGAGTTCCTCGGCGGATTCGCCGTGGTGGACGTGGCCGACGACGAGACTGCCACGATGTGGGCGGGCAAGATCGCGGAGGCATGCGGCTGGCCCCATGAGGTTCGCCGCTTCAAGCCGCAGCCTCAGACCGACTGACGGCTCCGAGCGGCGACCGAGCGGTGCTCGATGGCCACGAGTCGGCTGACCAGGCCGTCGGCCCCCGCCGCTAGCGCGCTTCGAGCACCGCGAGGTCGCGGACCGCGAAGCGGTAGTGCTCGCACTCCTCCTCCATCACCACGCCGAGGCAGCCGCCGACCGAGCGCGACTCCTCGGGATAACCAGGCGCGGGAGTACGCGTGCACTCCCGGCCGAGGTCGCCGTCGGTGAGACCGTCGACGATGCCGCGCACCAGGCCCATCCGGTCGGCGCGCACGACCATCACCTCGTCGAAAGACGGAGCCGCGTCGACGTCGATGCCGAGCGCCACCGCGTCCGCGGGCGCATAGGCGGTCTGGGTGAGGCCGAGCCGGTGGTACGGCAGCGGCTCGTCGAGGACCGTGCGACTCGCCCAGGAGTCGGTGATGAAGACGAGATGGCGCAGCGTCTCGACGAACGACCACTCGTCGTCGACCCGTTCGTGGTGCGCCGGGTCGGGCAGCCGCGCGGCGCGGGCGACGGCGTCCGACCAGACCCGCTCGATCGTGTCCCACATGGCGCGGAAGTCGTCGGCCCGCCGGATCTCACGCAGCTGCACGCGTTCGGGGTGTCGCCGGTCGAGCTCGGCCGCCACGAACTCGGTGACGTCGACGTCGTTGACGACGAGGTTGCTGACGTACCCGGACATGGTGACGTCGACGAGCCACGAGTCGACGATCGTGACCTGGCTCAGGTCGCAGTCGAGGAACCGCGCACCGGACAGGTCGGCGACCGTGAACCTCGCACCGCGGAACGCGTCGTTGTTGCCGTCGTCGTGAAAACCCGCCGACCACCGATGCGGACCGTATTGCGCTGCCATCGCGGCATTCTCCCCAATCGACCGGACGCCCACAACGGTCCGTACCAGCCCTGCCATAGGGTGCTGCCGTGCGACTGACCGTTCTCGGCGGGTGCGGCGCGTGGCCGGACGCCGGCCAGGCATGTAGCGGGTACCTCGTGGAACACGACGGATTCCGGCTGCTCGTCGACCCCGGGTACGCGACCGTGCCGCGACTGCTGCACCTCATCACCGCCGACCAGGTGGACGCGGTGTACGTCAGCCACGGGCATCCCGACCACTGCGCCGACCTCCACCCGCTGCTCCGCGCGCGGACGCTGACCGACACCCCGGCCGCTCCACTACCGGTGTACGCACCGCCCGGCGCTCTGGATGCGGTACTCAGGCTGGACCGGCCCGGACTGCTCGACGCGGCGTACGTCCTGCACGAGTTCACCCCCGGCCGTGCCCTGGACATCGGTCCGTTCGGCGCCGAGACTCGCCTGCTACCCCACTTCGTGCCGAACGCCGGCCTCCGGCTGTCCGCCGACGACCACGTCCTCGCGTACACCGGCGACACCGGCCCGAGCCCCGAGCTCGCGAAGCTGGCCCGCGACGCGGGCATGCTGCTGGCCGAGGCCAGCTTTCTGGATCGGGTCCCGGCTGACGCGCAGGCCCACCTGTTCAGCGCGCGCCAGACCGGTCGGTTGGCCGCGGACGCCGGCGCCGGCCGGCTGCTGCTCACCCACCTGTTGCCGGGTACGGACCCGGCCGCCGCGCTGACCGCGGCCGGTGGCCAGTACGACGGCCCGATCGATATCGCCACCGCCGACGTCGCAGCAGACATTCGCTGATCCTTCGCGCCCGTGTCGAAATCGGTGCCGCAGCCTCTACTTCCGGGTGAGAGGCGCCCACCGCGGGTGCCGAGCGGAAGGACGACACTATGACGACCATTGGGACGACCATTGGGACGACCATTGGGACGACCATCAGGACGACCATCGGCGCGCCTGCGGACAGCGTGCGCTCGGCCGACGGGACGATGATCGCGTTCGAGCGGCGTGGTTCAGGCCCGGCGCTGATCTTGGTGGACCCTGCGGGGGGCTACCGCGAGTTCGACAACATCCGAGAGCTCGGGAAGCTGCTGGCGGCGAGCTTCACCGTGTTTACCTACGACCGCCGTGGCCGAGGAGCGAGCACCGACACCCCGCCGTACGCGATCGAGCGCGAGGTCGATGACCTCGCCGCGCTCGTCGCCGCGGCCGGCGGCTCGGCCAACGTGTACGCCTTCTCCTCCGGCGGGCTGCTCGCCCTGCATGCCGCAGCAGCCGGGCTCGCGATCGAGCGGCTGGCGTTGTTCGAGCCGCCGATCGGCACCGACGCGGACCAGTCAGCCGATGCCGACCTCAGGACCGAGATCGCCACGCTCGTGGCGGCCGGCCGCCGTGGGGACGCGGCGCAGCACTTCCTCTCCTCGATCGGCGTCCCGCCCGAGGTCATTGCCCAGCTGGGGCCGGGAAAGCGGGCGCTCGAGTCGGTCGCGCACACCCTCGTCTACGACTGCCTGATCGCCGAGGCGACGTCGCTCGCGCTCGTCGCGACCGTGACGACACCCACCCTCGTCCTCGACAGCCAGGGCAGCTCCGGCAACCTGACCGGCTGGGCAGCCACCGTCGCCGAGGCACTGCCCAACGGCACCCATCGCAGCCTGGTCGGTGAGTGGCACGGCGTCCCCGACGACGACCTCGCGCCGGTGCTGGCCGAGTTCTTCCTGGACAGCAACCCGAGGAGGACCCGATGACTGACCTCAACTATCTGGCCATCGGCGTCGCGGCCGTCGTCGGCTTCGTGCTGAGCTCGGCCTATTACACGGTCTTCGGCGGCCGGCTCGCCGAGCTGAACGACGCGTACGCGGATCCCGGCCGACCGCCCGGGTGGAAGGTGCTGGTCGAGCTGGCGCGCACCCTCGTGCTCGCCACCGTGCTGGCCGGCCTCGCCGACCAGGTCGGGGTCGACTCCTGGGCCGGTGCGGTGCTGCTCGCGCTGGCGTTGTGGGTCGGGTTCCCGCTGGTGCTGTGGACGGGCGCGATCATCTGGGAGCGAGTGCCGTCGACGCTCGCGGCGATCCACGCCGGCGACTGGCTGCTGAAGCTGACGGCCGTCGCCGTCATCGTCAGTCTCTGGCGCTGACCGGGTGCCACAGGGCCTGCCGGATGTCCACCCGGCCGCTCCGCAACGGCGTGCCCTCGTCGAGGTAGTGCGCTCGGGCCCGGTCGTCATGGCTTCGCGGCAGGGAGCCGTCGGCGCGGACGACCCGCCACCACGGCACCCCACCGCCGAACTTCGCCATCACCGCGCCGACCTGACGCGGCCCGCCGGCACCGACGTACTCGGCGATCAGTCCGTAGCTGAGGACCCGGCCGGGCGGGATCCGCTCCACCAACGACAGCACCGCCTCGACGTACGCCTCCTGGTCCACGCGGGACAGTGTGACGTACGTCGAGGCGGCGGGCAGGCCTCAGAGGATCGGCGAGAACGGCTCCGTGCCGTTGACCAGCTGCAGACCGGAGATGCCGCCGTGCTGCTGCGCGTACGCCAGCTCGTGCGCGACGTCGCCCACCCCGTTGGACCCGACGAGCGGCGCGATGGCCAGGGTCGACAGCGTGCCGAGTGCCTTGCCCTCGCCGTCCAGGAACGCACTGCCGGAGTCGCCGGGGATGCCGGGCGACACGGTGTAGACCGGGTGCGACCAGCCGTTGCCGGTCGTGCCGACGCTCAGTCCGGTCTTGGGCGAGAGCTCGGTCAGACCGAACCGCAGCGACGAGTTGCCGAAGCTGTAGACCCGCTCACCAGCGGGAGCGCCGTCGCTGTTGACCCCGACCGGGCCACCCCAGAACGGCACCGACGGGTTGACGTCGCCCACCGAGCCGGCGTCGACCTTCACCAGCGCCAGGTCGTTGTACGAACATGCGTCCTCGTCGGACTCGCCACGGCCCTGCATGGTCAGCCACGAGCTGTAGGCCAGCGTGCCGGTGCCGACCTGGGTGCCTTCGCTGACCAGGCTGCCGCCCTCGTTGAAGGTGACCGGGGTGCCGAGCGGCAGGGAGCCCGAGTCGCAGCCGTTGGTCTCGGTCGCGCCACCGGTGCCGGCGCAGTGCGCGGCGTAGCCGACGTACACGCTCCCGGCGCCGTCGGTGTAGACGAAGTTGGCGGTGCACTGGGCACCGTCGGTGTACATCTGAACGCCCGGGTGGATCGTCGCCGTGTCGGCGGGGGCCCAGGTGGGCGCGGCGGAGGCAGGTACTGCCGTGATCGCAGCAGTGACCAGACCCGCTGTCATCGCGGCCGCGGCGGTCAGCCGCAGGCGGTACTTGACGGACATAACGTGCTCCTCGTTCGGGGGATGCCGTTGCCGAGTCAACGAGTTACTGGCGAGTCAGGTCACGCGCACACAAAGCGTACGCGCAGGGACACGGAACGCGCTCACTTCCCGTTTCTGACCAGCTCGGCGAGCCGGGCCCGCGCCGAGCGCTGCTCCAGCTCACGGAGCCGGTTCAGGTACAGCTCGAGGTGCAGCTCCGGATGCATCATGATGTTCCCCTCCCTCCGTGGTCGCTGAGCCGGTAGAAGCGCCACACGTCGTTCTCGATCGGCAGCTCCTCGACGGAGGCGAAGCCCGCCTCTTCCGCCCACGCCCGCACCGTCGGCGCCCGCAGCACCGTGCCGTTCGCGACCGCTGTGGACTCGGCCATCGTGGCCGGCAGGCAGTGCAGGACGCTGTAGATGTACTGCATCCGCTCGATCTCGTCGGCGGGAGCCGTGAACTCGTCCGCGACCCGCTCGTCGACCACGAACACCGGCGCGCCCGGTGCCAGCGCACCCCGCAGCGAGCGCAGCGCCCCGACCGGGTCGGCCATGTCGTGCAAAGCCTCGAAGATGCAGGCCAGGTCGTACGCGCCGTCGACGGCTTCGGCAGCGTCGGCCACGTCCACCACAACCCGGTCGGCCAGGCCGGCGGCAGCGATGTTGCGGCGCGCCTCGACGATGGACGCCGGGTCGAGGTCGATGCCCTTGACCTGGGTACGGGGGAACGTGCGGGCGATCGTGATACTCGACCACCCGACGCCACAGCCGGCATCGAGCACCGAGCCGCCCGCGGTCAGCCGTTCCGCCACATCGGGCATGGTGGCCAGCCAACCGGGCAGCTCGGTCGCGAACACCGGCCGGTTGAGGCCGCTGATCCCGTGCCTGATCTCGGTCCCGAAGTCGGCGTACGTGACGCCGCCACCGGTTCGGTACGCCTCGACCACGGCCGGCAGCGTGAGCGCCAGCCCGGTGAGCATCGGGGCGGTGGCCATCAGGTTCGCCGGGTCCTCAGGGTCGAGCAGCGCGCTCGCGTGCCCGTCCGGCAGGACGTACCTCCGGGTGTCCGCCTGCCCGGTCTCCGCCGCGACGTCGAGGATCCCGGCGACCGCCTGCTGCTCGAGCCACTCTCGGGCGTACCGCTCGGCGATCTCGGCGGCGCGGGCGAGCTCGGCCGCGGTCACCGGACCGTACTGGCGCAGGACCTCGTAGAGACCCAGCCGTCGGCCCAGGTCGACCGACAGCAGCTCCGCTCCGGACAGGAACGCGGCGAACAGCCGCTCGGCCAGGTCCTCGCGGCGCGAGTCCGGTGCTTCGGTGGGGGTGGTGGCAGCTGCGGTGGCGGTCATGTCGGTTCCTTCCGATGGGTCAGCGCCGGTTGGCGTCCTGACCACCGTCCGGGAGGACCCTGTCCACGCGCTCCCAGGTCGCTGTCAACTGCCTTCCAAGCCGGGACGGGCGGGGCTACCGTGGGCGTGGAGAGAGCGGCCCTCGGCTGCTCAGGGGATGGGGTCTGTGATGCGCCTGTGTGTGCTGGGCGCGCTGGAGCTGGTCGGCACTGGGGCGACGTCGGGGCCGGGGGTGGCACCCGACACCGCGCCGGTGCTGTCGCCGAGGCTGCGTCGCGTGTTGGCCGGCCTTCTCGTCCGCGCCAACGCCGTCGTCTCGGTCGACTGGCTGGCCGACGTGGTGTGGGGTGACAACCCGCCGGCCAACGCAGACGCGTCGATGCACAACCTCGTGTCGCGACTGCGAACGGCGCTGCGGGCCGACGCCGGACCGGTCCTGCTCACCCGCGCGCCCGGGTACCTGCTGCGGATCGCTCCGGGCGACCTCGACGCCAGCCGCTTCGAGCAGCTCACGGCGGAGGCCCGCGCCCACCTGAAGGCCGACCCGCAGCGGGCCGCGGCGATGCTCGACGAGGCGCTGGACCTGTGGCGCGGCCCGGCCTATGCCGAGTACGCGGACGAGGAGTTCGCCCGCGCCGAGGCGACCCGGCTGGAGGAGGCCCGCACCACCGCCCGTGAGGACCGGGTGGAGGCCGCGCTCCTCCTCGGCGCCGACGACGACGCGGTGCGGCGGCTCGAGGCCGTACTCGCCGAGAACCCGTTGCGCGAGCGACCGCACGGGCAGCTGATGCGCGCGCTCTACCGCTCCGGACGACAGGCCGACGCGCTCGCCACCTACCGCCGGTTCCGTCGTCGCCTCGACGAGGAGCTCGGGCTGGAGCCGTCCCCGGACCTGAACCTGCTGGAGACCCGGGTCCTGCGTCAGGACCCGAGCCTCGGCCGACACACGGTCCCGGTCGCCGACCTTCCCGGCAACCTGCCGGGCGTCCCACCTCGCCTGCTGGGCCGCGACGACGAGCTCGCCCAGATCTCGGAGCTGCTGGCCCGGGTGCGGCTGCTCACGCTGACCGGCGCGGGCGGCATCGGCAAGACCAGCCTGGCGCTGCGGACCGCGGTGGACCACCTCGACCTCGGTGCGTCCAAGGGGTACGTCGACGGCGGGTGGCTGGTCGAGCTGGCCCCGGTGAGCGACCCGGCCGCCGTGGCGGACGCCGTGACGACGGCGCTGTCGGTGCAGCAGCGGCAGGGGCTCGGCGTCGAGCGGCGGCTGGTGGAGTTCCTCCACACCAAGCGGTTGCTGCTGGTCCTCGACAACTGTGAGCACGTCGTGGCCGCGGTCGCCGAGCTGGTCCATGCGATCGGCCGCGGCTGCCGTGACGTGACCATCCTGGCGACCAGCCGGGAGCCGTTGGGGGTCGAGGGCGAGCACGTCCATTCCGTACCCCCGCTGGCCGTTCCGGCAACGGGCCGGCTCGAGCTGGGCGCCGTCGCTGGCACCCCGTCGGTCGCCCTGTTCCTCGAGCGGGCCGAGGCCGCGGCGCCCGGATTCGTCCTCGGTGCCGGCAACGCCGCGGCCATAGCGGAGATCTGCCGCCGGCTGGACGGCGCACCGCTGGCGATCGAGCTCGCGGCGGCCCGGATGCGTTCGATGACACCCGCCGAGGTGGTGGCCCGGTTGTCGGCGCGGTTCCACTTCCTGCGCAGCTCGCGACGCATCTCCGCCGAACGGCACCGTACGTTGCACGCGGTCGTCGACTGGTCGTACCAGCTGCTCGACGACCGCGAGCGCCGGGCCTTCGACCGGCTATCGGTGTTCGCAGGTGACTTCACCCTGGCCGCCGCCGAGCGGCTGCTGCGCGACGAGGCACCGGAGGCCGAGGTCGCGGACCTGCTCGGCGGCCTCGTCGACCGGTCCATGGTGCTGGCGTCGCCGGACGAGGACGGCACCACCCGGTTCACCCTGCTCGAGACCATCCGGGCGTACGGCCAGGAGCGACTGGCCGAGCGCGGCGAGGTCGAACCGGCCCGGCGCGCCCACGCCCATGCCTATGTCGACCTCGCCGAGGAGGTGGCCCCTCGTCTGTACGGGCCCGGGCGCCGGCGGTGGGCCGACGCGATCAGCCGGTCCTTCGGCGACCTGCGGCTCGCCCACCGCTGGGCCATGGAGCACGACCACGACCTCGCCGTACGTCTGGTGGCCGCGCTGTTCGACTATGGCGAGATGCGGATGCCACCGGAGGTCTTCGCCTGGGCCGAGCGCTCGGTGAGGGGGAGAGCGCACAGCCCGCACGACGCGATGGCGTGGGCCTGCGCCGCCACGGGAGCCCGGTTCAGCGGCGACCTGGACCGGGCCGAGCGACTGGCGGAGCACGGCCTCGAGGCGGCCGGACCTGATCACCCGGTGCGCCGATTCCCGTTGCACGTCCTGTGCGAGGTGGAGCTGTTCCGCGGCCGGCTGGGCGAGGTCGAACGCCTCAGCACCGAGGCCGAACGCTGGGGAGCCGAAGTCGGCGACCACCACCACACCGGTCTGGCGACCATCATCCGCGCACTCGCCCGCGCGTACTCCGGAGATCCCGACAGCGCCAGGTCCCTCGCGGAGCGGGTCCGGCGCGACGCGCAGGCACACGACGACGTCGGGCTGGTCGGGTGGGCCGTATACGTCGCGGGCGAGGTGCAGATCGACACCCGGCCGGACGCGGCGGCCGCCCTGCTCGCCGAGGCCCTGAGCTACGCACAGACCGTCGACGACCGTTACCTCGTCGGCGTCGCGCTGGTCTCCATCGCGTCAGTGCGCAGCAGGCACGGCGACCCGCGCCGCGCCCTCGAGGTGTTCCGGGACGTCATCGCCCACTGGGACCAGGCCAGCAGCTGGACCCAGCAGTGGACGACGCTGCGCAACGTGGTCGAGCTGCTCGCCCGGGTCGGGGCACGGGAGGAGGCGACCATCCTGCTCGGCGCGGCCGGCAACCGGACGACGTCGGGACCGCTGTTCGGGCCCGATGCCGACCGGCTGCGGCGGACCGCAGGCGTGCTCAGCGACCAGCTCACACCCACCCGCTTCGCGGCGCTCCATGCCGACGGCAGTGCGATGTCCGACGCCGACGTGGTCACCTGGGTCGGCGACACCCTCGACCGGCTCGCCGCGACCTGAGTCTCAGTACGACGGCTGTTTGGGATCGATCTGGCTGACCCAGGCCGACACGCCGCCGCCGACGTGGACCGCGTCGGCGTACCCGGCGCCCTTGACCACGGCCAGCACCTCCGCCGAACGGGTCCCGCTCTTGCAGTAGAAGACGGCCGACTTGTCCGACGGCAGCTGCGCCAGCGCCTCGCCCGACAAGAACTCGCCCTTCGGGATCAGCAGCGAGCCCGGGATCTCGTTGATCTCCCGCTCGTTCGGCTCGCGCACGTCGACCAGCACGAAGTCACGCTCGCCTCGGTCCCGCTCGTCCAGCCACGACTCGAGCTGCCGGACCGAGATGGTCGAGTCGACGGCAGCCTCAGCGGCCTCATCGGAGACCGCCCCGCAGAACGTCTCGTAGTCGATCAGCTCGGTGACGGTCGGGTTCTCGCCGCAGATCGCGCAGTTGGGGTCCTTGCGTACGGACAGCTTGCGGTACTCCATCTCCAGCGCGTCGTAGACCAGCAGCTTGCCGAGCAGCGGATCGCCGATGCCGGTCAGCAGCTTGATCGCCTCGTTCACCTGGACGGCGCCGATGGAGGCACAGAGCACACCGAGTACGCCACCCTCGGCGCACGACGGCACCATCCCGGGCGGCGGCGGCTCGGGGTAGAGGCAGCGGTAGCACGGACCGTGCTCGGCCCAGAAGACACTCGCCTGACCGTCGAAGCGGTAGATCGAGCCCCAGACGTACGGCTTGCCGAGCAAGACGGCGGCGTCGTTGACGAGGTAGCGGGTCGCGAAGTTGTCGGTGCCGTCCACGATCAGGTCGTAGTCGGCGAAGATCTGCATCACGTTGTCGTTGTCGAGGCGCTCATCGTGCACGACGACGTCGACGAAGGGGTTAGCCTCGGCGATCGACTCCTTCGCCGACTGCGCCTTCGACTTCCCGATGTCGCTCTGACCGTGGATGATCTGGCGCTGCAGGTTGGACTCGTCGACCTCGTCGAAGTCGACGATGCCGAGCGTGCCGACGCCCGCCGCCGCGAGGTACAGCAGCGCGGGGCTGCCCAGTCCGCCGGCACCGATCACCAGGACCTTGGAGTTCTTCAGCCGCTTCTGCCCAGTCATGCCGACGTCCGGGATGATCAGGTGCCGGCTGTAGCGGCGAACCTCTTCGACCGTCAGCTCGGGGTACGGCTCGACCAGGGGTGGCAATGACACGTCCGGCGACACAGGTAGCTCCTCCACACGGTTCTCGGGTGCACCAGGCACAACCTGGATCGGCCCTGCCATGTTCCCCGACCGAGCCCCACCGACCGGTCCTGTCCGGACTCTGGACAGGCGATCCACTGTCTAGAGTGACACCTATGGCGGGGACGAAGGTACGGGTCGAGGTCGGCGGGCGCACGTTGAGCCTGAGCAACCTCGACAAGGTGCTCTATCCCGAGACGGGGTTCACCAAGGGCGAGGTGATCGACCACTACGTCGCCGTCGCGGAGCCGCTGCTGGCGCACCTGGCCGGCCGGCTGCTGACCCGCAAGCGCTGGCCCGACGGCGTCGGGTCGCAGCCGTTCTTCGAGAAGAACGCGCCCCGCGGCACGCCCGACTGGGTACGCACGGTGCTGATCGAGGAGCATGGCGACGACGGGGTCGAGTACGTCGTCGCCGAGGACCTGCCGACGTTGGTCTGGCTGGCGAACCTGGCCGCCCTCGAGCTCCACGTCCCGCAGTGGACCGTCGGACCGCGCGGCGGCATCCGCGACGCCGACCTGCTGGTGTTCGACCTCGACCCGGGCCCGCCCGCGACCGTCGTCGACTGCTGCCGGGTCGCGCTGCTGCTCCGCGACCTGCTCGCCGACGACGGCCTGGAGGCGTGGCCGAAGACGTCCGGCAACAAGGGCGCCCAGCTGTACGTGCCGATCGGGCAGGCCGTCGGTGGGCGCACCTCCGCGTACGCCAAGGACCTCGCTGCGCGGCTGGCCCACGAACACCCAGCCGTCGTCGTGGCGACGATGAACCGGCAGGCCCGCAAGGGCAAGGTCTTCATCGACTGGAGCCAGAACAACCCGGCGAAGACCACGATCGCGCCGTACTCCCTGCGCGGCACGGAACAGCCCAGGGTCTCCACGCCGCTCACCTGGGACGAGGTCGAGGCCGCCGGCGCACCCTCCGACCTGGTGTTCGGCCCGGCCGACGTACGTGCTCGCCTCGACGACCACGGCGACCTGCTGGCGGCCATGCGCGAGGCTGACC
>JBOHDE010000111.1:0-12358 GCA_050699035.1 Nocardioidaceae bacterium
CTCGACGGCGTCCCGGAGTCGGCGGTGATCGGCATCTCGTTGCTGGACGGCGGTGCCGTCGGGTTCGCCGTACTCGCCGCCGTGTTCATGTCGAACCTGCCGGAGGCGCTGTCGTCGTCGGCCGGGATGCGCCAGGGCGGAGCGACCAGGACACACGTGCTCGTCGTCTGGACCGGCGTCGTCGCGGTGTGTGCTGTCGCGGCCGCGCTGGGACAGGGTCTGCTGGACGGTGCGTCGGCGAACACGGTGGCGCTGATCCAGGCCTTCGCCGGTGGGGCGGTGCTCACCATGCTGGCCGACACCATGATGCCGCAGGCGTTGAAGTACGGCGGCCGTGCCGTCGGCCTGTTCACCGTGCTGGGATTCGCGGCGGCGTACTTCCTCACGATCCTGGAGTGAGCACCGGAGTCTGGACGCGGAGTCCAGATGGCGAGACAGGCAGGGGCGTTGCTTGACGCACTCGGACGAACGGCGCGAATCTTCTCTTGTGCAGTCTCTCCTCGTCGTAATCAGAAGGCGCGCCTAGCCCGCGGTCACCACCGACAGGCAGCGCGTCCCCCTCGTTCACCCATCCGGGTCGAGGGGTTTTTTGTTGCGACGATTCGACACCACATGAGGAAGGCCACGATGAGTGAGCAGGTGACCGGGGCTCAGAGTCTGATCCGCGCGCTGGAACACGCGGGGGTCGACACCGTATTCGGCATCCCCGGCGGCGCGATCCTCCCGGCGTACGACCCGCTCTTCGACTCCGAGCAGATCCGGCACATCCTCGTCCGTCACGAGCAGGGCGCCGGGCATGCGGCGCAGGGCTACGCCGCGACCACTGGCAAGGTCGGCGTGTGCATGGCGACGTCGGGGCCGGGCGCCACCAACCTGGTCACCCCGCTCGCGGACGCGCACATGGACTCCGTGCCGATCGTCGCGATCACCGGCCAGGTGGCGTCCGGTGCGATCGGCTCCGACGCGTTCCAGGAAGCCGACATCCGCGGCATCACGATGCCGATCACCAAGCACAGCTACCTCGTCACAGACCCCGCCGAGATCCCGCGGACGATCGCCGAGGCGTTCCACATCGCGTCGACGGGTCGGCCCGGGCCGGTGCTGGTCGACGTCGCCAAGGACGCCCTGCAGAAGATGACCACGTTCGAGTGGCCGACCCAGATCGCGCTGCTCGGCTACCGTCCGGTGACCCGACCGCACGGCAAGCAGGTGCGCGAGGCCGCCAAGCTGATGCTGGAGTCGTCCCGCCCCGTCCTGTACGTCGGCGGTGGGGTCGTTCGGGCGAACGCGGCGAAGGAACTCCGGGTCCTCGCCGAGATGACCGGTATCCCCGTCGTCACGACGCTGATGGCCCGAGGCGCGTTCCCCGACAGCCACCACCAGCACCTCGGTATGCCAGGGATGCACGGGTCCGTCGCGGCCGTCTCGGCGCTGCAGCGCAGCGACCTGATCATCTCGCTGGGCGCCCGCTTCGACGACCGGGTGACCGGCCGGCTGGACTCGTTCGCGCCGTACGCCAAGGTCATCCACGCCGACATCGACCCGGCGGAGATCTCCAAGAACCGGGTGGCCGACGTGCCGATCGTCGGCGACGCACGGGAGACCATCGCCGACCTGGTGGTGGCGCTGAAGGCCGAGCACGACAACGGCCGGCGCGGCGACTACTCGGGCTGGCTGCAGGTGACGCGGTCGTGGTGCGACCGCTACCCGCTCGGCTACGACGAGCCGGACGACGGTTCGCTGGCGCCGCAGCACGTGATCAAGCGGATCGGCGAGATCGCCGGCACGGACGCGATCTACACCGCCGGCGTCGGGCAGCATCAGATGTGGGCGACGCACTTCATCCCGTACGAGCAGCCGGGACACTGGGTCAACTCCGGGGGCCTCGGCACGATGGGCTTCGCCGTCCCCGCGGCGATGGGCGCCAAGCAGGGCAACCCCGACACGACGGTCTGGGCGATCGACGGCGACGGCTGCTTCCAGATGACCAACCAGGAGCTGGCGACCTGCGCGGTCGAGGGCATCCCGATCAAGGTCGCGGTGATCAACAACTCGGCGCTCGGCATGGTGCGGCAGTGGCAGACGCTGTTCTACGACAGCCGCTACTCCAGCACCGACCTGCACCATTCGCGTACGCAGGAACGCATCCCCAACTTCGCCAAGCTGGCCGAGGCGATGGGCTGCGTGGGACTGCAGTGCGAGAAGCCCGACGACGTCGACGCGGTGATCGAGAAGGCGATGTCGATCAACGACCGGCCGGTGGTGGTCGACTTCCTGGTCAACCGCGACGCCATGGTGTGGCCGATGGTCGCCGCCGGCACCAGCAACGACGACATCCAGATCGCGCGAGACATGGCGCCCGACTTCGAGGTTGACGAGTAATGAGCAAACACACCCTGTCCGTCCTCGTCGAGAACCAGCCCGGTGTGCTGGCCCGGGTGGCGTCGCTGTTCTCCCGCCGCGGGTTCAACATCGACTCGCTCGCGGTCGGCCCGACGGAGTACAGCACGATCTCCCGGATGACCATCGTGGTCAACGTCGAGGACCTCCCGCTCGAGCAGGTCACCAAGCAGCTCAACAAGCTGGTCAACGTGATCAAGATCGTCGAGCTCGAGCCGTCGTCGACGGTCCAGCGTGAGTTGCTGCTGGTCAAGGTCCGCGCCGACGCCGCCACTCGTGGCCAGGTGCTCGAGACCATCCAGCTGTTCCGTGCCAAGGTGGTCGACGTGTCCACCGAGGCGGTGACCGTCGAGATCACTGGCAACAGCGAGAAGCTCGACGCCTTCTTGAAGGTGATGGAGCCCTTCGGCATCCGCGAGCTGGTCCAGTCGGGCATGGTCGCGATCAGCCGAGGCGGCCGCTCGATCACCGACCGTTCCCTGCGCCCCGTCAGCCAGCCGGCCTGACCGGGCACCCGTACCCGACAACCTGAGAACGCACCTACACCTGAAGGAGCGCCCCCGTGGCAGCAGAGATGTTCTATGACGACAACGCCGACCTCGGCCTGGTCCAGGGGCGCAACGTCGCCGTCCTCGGCTATGGCAGCCAGGGACATGCGCACGCGCTGTCGCTGCGCGACTCTGGCGTCGACGTCCGCGTCGGCCTGCTCGAAGGTTCGAAGAGCCGGCCCAAGGCCGAGGCCGAGGGGCTGCGGGTCGTGACGCCGTACGAGGCCTGCGAGGAGGCCGACCTGATCGTCATCCTCGCGCCCGACCATGTGCAGCGCGGGCTGTACAAGGAGGCCGTCGAGCCCAACCTGGTCGAGGGCGACGCACTGTTCTTCGGGCACGGTTTCAACATCCGCTTCGGTTACATCAAGCCGCCGGCCGGGGTCGACGTCGCGATGGTGGCGCCGAAGGGACCGGGCCACTTGGTCCGGCGCGAGTTCGCCGAGGGGCGCGGCGTGCCCGTCCTCCTTGCCGTGGAGCAGGACGCGTCCGGCAAGGCGTGGGACCTGGCCCTCTCGTACGCCAAGGGCATCGGCGGGCTGCGCGCCGGCGGCATCAAGACGACGTTCACCGAGGAGACCGAGACCGACCTGTTCGGTGAGCAGGCGGTGCTGTGCGGAGGTGCCTCGGCGCTGGTGCAGGCCGGGTACGAGACGCTCGTCGACGCCGGCTACCAGCCCGAGGTGGCGTACTTCGAGTGCCTGCACGAGCTCAAGCTGATCGTCGACCTGATGTACGAGGGCGGCATCGCCAAGCAGCGTTGGTCGGTCTCCGACACCGCCGAGTACGGCGACTACGTGTCGGGACCACGGATCATCGACGAGTCGGTGAAGCAGCGGATGGGTGAGGTGCTGGTCGACATCAAGTCGGGCGCGTTCGCCGAGCGGTTCATCAAGGACCAAGACGCCGGTGCGCCGGAGTTCACGGCGTTCCGCGAGGCCGCCCAGAAGCACCCGATCGAGGACACCGGGCGGGACCTGCGCAAGCTGATGAGCTGGGTGAAGTCGCACGACTCCGACTACACCGAGGGCTCGTCGGCCCGCTGACGTCCCACCGGGCGAGCCACACCAGCCGCCGGGTGCAGGTCGGTTAGACTCGGCGGCGCGGGCACAGCGTCGTGCGCAGATCACTCCAACGAAACGACAGCTGAAGGACGTCTCCGTGAGCAAGCCCGTCGTACTCATCGCCGAAGAGCTCAGCCCGGCCACGGTCGAGGCGCTCGGCCCTGACTTCGAGGTCCGCGCCTGCAACGGTGCCGACCGGGCCGAGCTGCTGCCCGCGATCGCCGACGCCGACGCGATCCTGGTGCGCAGCGCGACGAAGGTCGACGCCGAGGCGCTGCGGGCCGCCACCCGGCTCAAGGTCGTCGCCCGCGCCGGTGTCGGCCTCGACAACGTCGACGTCAAGGCCGCGACGCAGAACGGCGTGATGGTCGTCAACGCACCGACGTCCAACATCATCAGCGCCGCCGAGCTGGCCGTCGGCCTGCTGCTCGCCGCCGCCCGCCACATCGCCCCCGCCAACGACGCTCTCAAGCAGGGCGAGTGGAAGCGCAGCAAGTACTCCGGGGTCGAGCTGTACGAGAAGACCGTCGGCATCGTCGGCCTCGGCCGGATCGGCGTGCTGGTGGCCCAGCGGCTGTCAGCCTTCGGCATGAACGTCGTCGCCTACGACCCGTACGTGCAGCCGGGCCGCGCGGCCCAGATGGGGGTCCGGCTGGTCGGGCTCGACGAGCTGCTCGAACAGGCCGACTTCATCTCGGTGCACCTGCCGAAGACGCCGGAGACCCTCGGCCTGATCGGCGACGAGCAGCTGCACAAGGTCAAGCCGAGCGTCATCGTGGTCAACGCCGCCCGCGGCGGCATCGTGGACGAGACCGCGCTGCACGCTGCCCTCAAGGAGGGCCGTGTCGCCGGCGCCGGGGTGGACGTGTTCGCCGCCGAGCCGTGCACCGACTCTCCGCTGTTCGAGTTCGAGTCGGTCGTCGCGACCCCGCACCTCGGCGCCTCCACCGACGAGGCCCAGGAGAAGGCCGGCGTCGCGGTCGCCAAGTCCGTACGCCTGGCGCTGGCCGGCGAGCTCGTCCCGGACGCGGTCAACGTGCAGGGCGGCGTGATCGCCGAGGACGTGCGCCCCGGCATCCCGCTCACCGAGAAGCTGGGCCGGATCTTCACCGCCCTGGCGGGCGGCGTCGCCCAGCAGCTCGACGTCGAGGTCCGCGGCGAGATCACCCAGTACGACGTCAAGGTGCTCGAACTGGCTGCCCTCAAGGGCGTATTCGGCGACGTCGTCGAGGAGCAGGTGTCGTACGTCAACGCGCCGCTGCTCGCCGCGGAGCGCGGGCTCGAGGTGCGGCTGGTCACCGACCCGGAGAGCCCCGACCACCGCAACCTGGTGACGCTGCGCGGCACGCTGGCCGACGGCAGCCAGGTGTCGGTCGGCGGCACCCTGGTCGGCATCCACCAGAAGGAGCGGCTGGTCGAGGTGGACGGGTTCGACATCGAGATCGACCCGACGGACCACGTGGCGTTCCTGCGGTACGCCGACCGTCCGGGCATGGTCGGCACGGTCGGCAACATCTTGGGAGAGGCCGACGTCAACATCGCCGGGATGCAGGTCAGCCGCGACCGCAAGGGCGGCCACGCGCTGGTCGCCATGACGGTCGACTCCGCGATCCCGCCGCCGGTGCTGGACGAGATCGCCACCGCCATCTCGGCCGAGTCGGTGCGCACCGTGGACCTCACCGACTGACCCCCCGTCCCTCCCGTTGAGTGTGACGTTTTCGACGGACACGCCGGCGTGTCGCGTCGAAGACGTCACACTCAACGGGGGTTAGGCGACCCAGGGGCGGCGGCGACTGGTGGCGCTGCGCCGTCGGCGGGCCTCGGACCAGGCCACCGCGATCGCCCCGACGGCCGCGCGCAACGTGTCCGGTTCCAGCGTGTAGGGAAGCCGGATGAACCGCTCGAGCCCGCCCTCGACGGCGAACCGCGGCCCGGACGCCAGCAGCACCCCGTGCCGCTCGGCCGCCGCGGCGAGCGCGCTGGACAGTGGCTCGGGCAGCTCGCACCACAGCGCCAGACCTCCGGCCGGAAGGGCGAACCGCCAGTCCGGCAGCTGCTCGGCCAGCGCCGCGGCCAGCGCCGCGCGGGACGCGGTCAGCTGCTGCCGCCGCGCCGCGAGCATCGCCTCGCGCTGACGCAGCAGGTGGACGAGCACGAGCTGCTCCAGCACCGGTGCTCCGAGGTCGAGGCTGAGCCGGGCCTCGGTGACGGCGCCGACCCGGTCGTGCGGAGCCCGCAGCCAGCCGATCCGCAGGCCGCCCCAGAAACTCTTGCTGGCTGTGCCGACCGTGAGCGTGGTGGACGCGAAGGTCGCCATCGGGGCGGCCTGGCCGGCGTCGCCCAGCCCGAGCTCGACCATCGTCTCGTCGACGATCGCGGTCGTCCCCGCGTCCCGCAGCGACCGTGCCACCCGGGCCCGGGTGCGATCGGGCATCAGCGCGCCAGTCGGGTTGTGGAAGTCGGGGATCAGCAGCGCGGCGGTGGCCCGGGTACGCCGCAGGGCGCCGTCGAGCACCTCGGGGTCCGGCCCGGACGGCTCGACCGGCACCCCGACCAGCCGCGCGCCCGAGCGTCGTAGGGCCGCGATGGCGTTCGGATAGGTCGGGGTCTCGACCAGGACCCGGTCGGCGACGCCGGCGAGGGTGCGGGCGGCGACCGCCACCCCGGCCAGTGCGCCCGTCGTCACGATGATCTGGTCCGGCTCGGTCGGCAGACCGCGCTCGGCGAACCGCTCGGCCAGCGCCTCGCGCAGCGCCGGCAGGCCGGTGGGGTAGTAGCCGCTGCCCGCCAGGTAGGCGGGCAGCTCGTCGAGCGCCTCGGCGTACGCCTGGGCGGTGCCGGGCGGAGCGGCCGGTGCCGCACAGGTCAGGTCGATGAACGACGTGTCCTGCCCGCTCGGCATCAGCACGTTGCTGGTCGGCGGCTGCGGCCCGCCCGGCAGGGTCGCCACGCTGCCCGAGCCTCGGCGGGAGCTGAGGTAGCCGCGGTCGCGCAGTTCCGCGTACGACCGGGCGACGGTCGTGCGGCTGACCCCGAGGGCGGCGGTCAGCTCCCGCTCGCTGGGGAGCCGGGTGCCGTACAGGATGCGGCCGTCGGCGATCAGCAGCCGGAGGCCGTCCGCGATCGCCTGGTACGCGGGGGAGCCGTCGACGGCCGACCCGAGCAGCGCGGCGAGGTGGGTGGCGGGGAGATGTCGGGCAGCCATGCAGTCCACTGTCCCAGAGGTGGACCTTTGATACCAGGCCAATCTGTCGGAGGCTGGTCGCCATGGCGGCATCCACACAGACGTCCACCGCGACGTCCACCCAGCTCGCGGCCCTGACCCCGCTCGAGCAGTTGCGGGCCGGCCGGATGCCCCGGCGCCTCACCCAGCTGATGGTCGGGCTGTCGCTGTACGCCGTGTCGATGGCGATGATGATCCGCAGCCAGCTCGGACTCGACCCGTGGGACGTCTTCCACTACGGCGTGGCCGAGCACGTGCCGCTCAGCTTCGGCATGGTCGTGATCGTGGTCGGCGTCGTCGTACTGCTGCTCTGGGTGCCGCTGCGGCAATGGCCCGGGCTCGGCACGATCGCGAACGCCGTCGTGATCGGCGTCGTCACCGACCTGACGCTGGCGGTGCTCGAGACGCCGCAGTCGCTGTGGGCGCGAGCGGCGCTGCTGGTCGGTGGAGTCGTGGCCAACGGCCTGGCCGGCGCGATGTACATCGGCAGCCAGCTCGGGCCGGGACCACGCGACGGGCTGATGACCGGCCTGGTCCGGCGGACCGGGTGGAGCATCCGGCTGGTGCGTACGTCGATCGAAGTGACGGTGCTCGCGGTCGGCTGGCTGATGGGCGGCGTGGTCGGCATCGGCACGGTGCTGTACGCCCTGGGCATCGGGCCGCTGGTGCAGGTCTTCCTGCCCCGGCTGGTCGTGCCGGTCGACGTCCAGCGGGCCAGGCGTACGGCATCGGGCGAGGCTCAGCGTCGGGTGGCGACCACCACGGCGGCGTCGGAGGCCACCATCACCTCGACCGAGGTGAACCGCTCGTCGGTCAGCCACTGCTGACGCACGACGTCGACGCGGCCTTCGTAGATCGGCGGCCAGCCGGCGCACGGGGTGAAGTCGTCGAGCACCGCGATGCCTCCCGGCTCGAGCAGCTCGGTCACCCGGTCGGGCCCGCTCTGCTTGATCTCGCGGACGTCGAGGAACAGCAGGGAGAACGGCGCGTAGTCCTGCAAGGTCGTCCAGTCAGCGGGCAGCACCTCGACCCGGTCGTCGTCGTCGAAGATCTCGCTGACCTTCTCGGCCAGCGCGTGGTCGAGCTCGGCGGTGACGATGTGCGCGTCGCCGCGGATCCCACTGCTCAGCCAGGCGGACCCCACTCCGCAGCCGGTGCCGCACTCGGCCAACGTGCCGGCGCGGGTGGCCGCCAACGTGGCGAGCAGCCGGCCTGTCTCGTGCCGGGTCGAGGAGAAGAAGCCCTCGCGGCGCGACAGGTCGAGCGCACGGCTCACGCGATCAGGTAGTTCCGGAGGAGCGCTCACCCGCCGAGTCTGTCACAGGACCGGACGCGCCCTATGTGTCTCGTGATCCGAGACGTCCGGTCTTTTCCGCTGACACAGCGCTTTGACCGTTTTAGGATGGTCCCATCATGCGGAGCTTCGTCGTAATTCTTAGCTGCCGCGGCGGGGCCTCCTAAGGCCGACACCCTGCCGCGGAGTCTCGGCGTTGGCCGTCCGCTGGTAGCCCGGTGAGAGTATCCGCACTTCGATCTGTTGATCTCTTCCCGCGACATCCATCTCCCGTGAGACCCACGGTGCGAGAGGCGTAGTTCGCCTCCGGCGGAGCTCCGGACCACCAACTCGCTGTACCTATGCACTGTGGAGTGATCACCGATGTACGAGATGTATCCGGACTGGGGTCCGACCCGCCGCGAGGTCGACGAGAAGGCGCGCGAGGCCGTCCAGGTCTCGCTCGACCTGCGCGACAACGGTGGCGAGCGCCCCGACGACAACTGAGCGACGACTGGGCGATAACTGGGCGCCGCGCACGGCGTCAATCCACTCGGGTCCCACCTACCCGGGCGGGGCTGTTCGATCGGGGGACGAACAGCCCCGCCCGTCCACATCGCAGGACTGGGCACTCGTCATTCGAGACGGCGTCCTAGGCTCGAGGCATGGCAACCACCTACCGACTGGCCGTCGTACCCGGTGACGGGATCGGCCCCGAGGTCACCGACGAGGCCCGCAAGGTCCTCGACGTGGTGTCCGCTGCCCATGACGTCAAGTTCGAGCCGGTCGAGTACGACTTGGGCGCCCGCCGCTGGCACGCGAGTGGTGAGACGCTGCCCGACGAGGTGCTCGACGAGATCCGGGGGGCCGACGCGATCCTGCTCGGCGCGGTCGGCGACCCGTCGGTGCCGTCCGGTGTGCTCGAACGCGGGCTGCTGCTGCGCCTGCGGTTCGAGCTCGACCACTACGTCAACCTGCGTCCGGCCCGGCTCTACCCCGGCGTGCGCTCGCCGCTGGCCGAACCCGGAGACGTCGACTTCGTGGTGGTCCGTGAGGGCACCGAGGGCCCGTACGTCGGCAACGGCGGTGCGGTCCGGGTCGGCACTCCGAACGAGATCGCGACCGAGGTCAGCGTCAACACGGCGTTCGGGGTGGAGCGGGTCGTGCGCGACGCCTTCGCCCGGGCCGCCGCCCGGCCGCGCAAGAAGCTCACCCTCGTGCACAAGAACAACGTGCTCGTCCATGCCGGCCACCTGTGGACCCGGGTCACCGAGGCGGTGGCCGCGGACTTCCCGGACGTCAGCGTCGACTACCTCCACGTGGACGCCGCGACGATCTTCCTCGCCACCGACCCCGCCCGCTTCGACGTCATCGTCACCGACAACCTCTTCGGCGATATCGTCACCGACCTGGCCGCCGCGATCGCGGGCGGGATCGGGCTGGCCGCGAGCGGCAACATCAACCCCGACCGCACCGCGCCGAGCATGTTCGAGCCGGTGCACGGGTCGGCCCCCGACATCGCCGGGCAGGCCAAGGCCGACCCGACCGCGGCGATCCTGTCGGCAGCGCTGCTGCTCGACCATCTCGGGCTGGCCGAGGCCGCCCGGACCGTCGAGGACGCGGTCGCGGCTGACCTGGCCGGCCGTGGCGGCGCCCCGCGCCGTACGCCGGAGATCGGCGACGCCATCGCGCAGCGGTTGGGCAGCCGGGGTTCCTTGCCCTGAGCCGCGATCCGTGGGCTAACGTGCGCTCATGACCGACGCCGTCACCGACACCGTTGCGGGCCTCTCGTTCGAGGTCGTCCCCACCACCACGCCGACGCCGGCGAAGCGCCGCGACGAGGTGCTCTCCGATCCGGGATTCGGGGTGCACTTCACCGACCACATGGTCGTCGTCGAGTGGACGCCCGACCAGGGCTGGCACGACGCGCAGGTGCGCGCGTACGGCCCGTTCCAGGTCGACCCCGCGACGGCGGTGCTGCACTACGCCCAGGAGATCTTCGAGGGCATGAAAGCCTACCGGCACGCCGACGGCTCGGTCTGGAGCTTCCGCCCGGACGCCAACGCCACCCGGTTCCGGCGCTCCGCGGCCCGGATGGCGTTGCCGGAGCTGCCAGAGGACGCCTTCGTGGCCGCGGTCGAGGGCCTGGTCAGGACCGACCGCGACTGGGTGCCGACCGGTGGCGAGAGCAGCCTGTACCTGCGTCCGTTCATGTTCGCCTCCGAGGTGTTCCTCGGCGTACGTCCTGCCAAGCATGTGACCTTCTGTGTGATCGCCTCGCCCGCCGGCGCGTACTTCCCGGGCGGGGTGAAGCCGGTGTCGATCTGGCTCAGCGAGGACTACTCCCGGGTCGCTCCCGGCGGCACCGGCGCGGCCAAGTGCGGCGGCAACTACGCAGCCAGCCTGCTCCCGCAGCAGCAGGCGATCGACAACGGGTGCGACCAGGTGGCGTTCCTCGACGCGGCCGAGCGCCGCTGGGTGGAGGAGCTCGGCGGGATGAACCTCTACTTCGTCCACGCCGACGGGCACATCGTGACCCCGGAGCTCGGCGGGACCATCCTCGAAGGGATCACCCGGTCCTCGGTGCTCGAGCTGGCCGAGTCCCTCGGGCACAAGGTGGAGGAGCGCCGCGTCGACATCGCCGAGTGGCGCGACGGGGTGGCCGGCGGCGACATCAGCGAGGTCTTCGCGTGTGGCACGGCCGCCGTGATCACGCCGGTCGGCAGCCTGCGCTGGGACGGCGGCGAGGTCAGTGGGGGCGCCGAGGCCGGCGAGGTCACCACGCGGATCCGCCAGACCCTGCTCGACCTTCAGTACGGCCGGATCGAGGACACGCACGGCTGGATGCACCGCATCTGCTGACCAGCTCCCGGCTACCGTTGTCCGGGTGACGACGACACCGGCCCAGTCGGCCGACGCGCCTCGCATCGGCCGATACCAGCTGCTCGCCAAGATCGGCGAGGGCGGCATGGGTGTCGTCCATCTGGCCCGTGGGCCGCAGGGGGAGCGGGTCGCGCTCAAGGTGCTCCGTGACCACGTAGTCGGTGACGACGAGGGCCGGTCCCGGCTGGCTCGTGAGGTCACCACGTTGCGTCGCGTCCGCAGCCCGCGCGTCGCCGAGGTGTACGACGCCGACCCGTGGGGAGCGCGGCCGTTCGTCGTCACCCGCTACGTACCCGGTCGGTCCCTGCACACGCAGGTGCGAGAGGAGGGGCCGCTGTCCGAGCCCGACCTGCGCCTCCTCGCGCTCGGGCTGAGCGAGGCGCTGGTCGCCGTGCACCGGGCCGGCGTCCTCCACCGCGACATCAAGCCGAGCAACGTGCTGCTCGAAGGCCGGGCGCCGGTCCTCATCGACTTCGGCCTGGCCAAGCTGAGCGACGACGCCCGGCTGACGGTGACCGGGTGGCTGATGGGCACGCCGGGCTACCTCGCCCCTGAGGTTCTGTACGGCGAGGAGCCGACGCCGGCCGCCGACGTGCACGCCTGGGCGGCCACCGTGGTGTTCGCCGCGAGCGGCGTCTCGCCGTACGGCAGCGGTCCGGCGATGGCGGTGATGGACCGCGCCCGCCGCGGCGAGTACAACGTGTCGGCGCTGCCCACCGATCTACGGCCGTTGGTCCAGCACAGCCTGTCGCCCGACCCGGCGGGCCGGCCGAGCGCCGCGGAGCTGGCCGCGCGGCTGACCCGGCTGCAGACCGCCCCGCGGGTCGTCGCTGCGCCGCAGGTGATGACCGCGCCGGTGCAGCGCCCGGCACCGGTGTCTGCCGTGCCGGCGCCGCCTGGCCAGCCGGTGCTCGCGCCGCCGAAGGCCCAGCCGCCGATGACTCAGCCGCCGATGACTCAGCCGCCG
>JBOHDE010000112.1:0-12326 GCA_050699035.1 Nocardioidaceae bacterium
GAGCGGGCCTGGTCGCGTACCTCGAGCAGGGCCAGGATCTCCTCGGCGCCCGGGAGTACGGTCAGCTCCTCGGCCGCGATCGGGTCGACCCCGGCGGCGTCGAGCACGCTCAGCAGATAACCCTGGATCTCACCCCAGGACGCCTCGAACCGGCGCTGGGCGTCGACCTGCATCACGAACAGGTTGTCGTCGACCTCGGTCGGGCCGGAGCCGATCGGCACCTCGAACGTGTCGGCCAGCGAGTGCGCGGCATCGGTCGAGAGCACGAGCGTACGCAGCCCGCGCAGCGCCGCCAGGGTCGCCGTGCCGGCGGCGGCCGTGGTCTTTCCGACGCCGCCCTTTCCGGTATAAAGCAGAACTCGCACGGGGTGGAGGCTACCGGGAGGTCAGCTCGTCGACTCAACTCGCTGCTTCAGGCCCTTCAGCGCCGTGTCGATGATCACCTTCTCGGCCTTGCGCTTCAGCAGGCCGATCATCGGGATGGACACGTCGACCGAGAGCCGGTACGTCACGTCGGTCGAGTCACCGGCCGCGCGCAACGCGTACGACCCCTCCATCGCCTTCAGTACGCTCGCCCGGACCAGCGTCCAGTGCACCTCGGTGTCGCCGCGCCAGTCGTACTCCAGCGTGTAGGTGTCCTTGATCGGTGGGGCGTTCAGCGAGAACGTCACCTGCTCGGCACGACCGTCCGTGTCGGTGGAGAGCACCTCCGCCTTCTTCACCCCGGTCGCCCAGTCGGGGTACGCCTCGAAGTCTGCGATCACGGCCATCACGCTGGCCGGGTCGGCGGCGACGCGGATGCTGGAGGACGTCTGCTCAGCCATGGGCAGACTCTAGCCCGACGGGGTCCACCCGGAGCGCCATCATCGTCGCGGCGTCCTGGCCCGGGCTCTGCACCATCTGGCACCGAGTGGTGGCAAACGGTGCACCGCAGGCCGACCTCTGCATCATCTGGCACGGAGTGGTGGCAAATGGTGCACCGACCGGTGACATGGACGTGCGCCCGCCGACAGTCACGAAGTCGCGTGTCATCCAGCCGGCGGCGTCGGGCCCGATGCATCACACGCAACTGTGGTGGGCCCGGCGCCGGCGGGCGGAGTGTCGCCGAGTCTCGTGTCATGTGGTGGGCCGGCGCCGGACCCGCACGCATTCTGCGGACATGTGTCGGCAGATTGCGCGCCGGCGGCCGACCGACGTGCATTCTGCGGACACATGTCGGCAGATCGCATGCCGGGTCGATGGCGGGTATCGCCGGGTCGCGTGTCATGGAAGGGCCCGGCGCCGCGGTGTGAAGTCAGGCCCGATACTTGACACGCAACTGCGACGCCGAGTCCCGCCGCCGAGATGGACGAAGTCGGGGTCGGCCAGGTGGGTTTGGCCCCGACTTCGTCCATCTCGACACACCATCTGAGATCGCGACGGCCGGAGCGCCCACCGCAGGCCGACCTCTGCACCATCTGGCACCGAGTGGTGGCAAATGGTGCACCGACCGGTGACATGACATGCGCGCCCGCCGACGGTCACGGAGTCGCGCGGCTCAGGCCCACGGCTCTTCTACGGCCGCCGCTCGCGGTTCGCGTCAGTAGTGACGAGGCGCGCGACAGCGAGCCGACCTGAGGAGGCAAGGTGGCTAGCGCGCCGACTGGTCTCGCACGGGTAGTCAGCGCCGCAACGTTGACAGAGCGCCGACAGACGTTGGGGCCAGGGCATGAACCGCCACCTCAGGGTCCAACCGACCGTCGGCCGGTCAGGGACGTGAACAGCTAGCGCGGCCCGGGCGGCGGTCTGGATCTCGGCGACGGGATGTCGAGCCGCGGCATGTTCGACCAGCTCATTGAGCGCCGCTGGCTTTGTCATCACTGCACCTCCAATGACGTGCTTGCTGAGGCCAGCGCTGTGACGGCTGCGGCGATCCGCTGTTGCCTCACCACCCCGCGTGGAGCGTCGGAGACGAACCCGATGAGGTGGCGACGCTGGTTGGGTTCCAGGGTCTCGACTGTAGTGACGGCGGCGGTCAATGCGGAAGGCAGGTCGTTGGCATGTCGTGGCCGCGAGTCGCGTGTCATCCGTCCGGCGGCGTCAGGCCCATGACATGACACGCGACTGAGGACACGTCGCCAACGGTCCGCCGGCATGCGATCCGCCAACATGTGTCCGCAGAATGCACTCGGGTCCGCCATCGGCATGCGATCCGCCGACACGTGGCCGCAGAATGCAAGCGGGCCCCCCGCGGCGTCGAGCCCATGACGTGACGTGACATGACACGCGTCGCCAACGCTCAGCGACGGCGCTCCCCCGCGGGCCGGCCGGCCTCTAGGGAGTCCTTCGCCGCGAAGAGCTGCCGCTTCAGGGGTACGGCATACCGTCGCCGCAGCCGGGCGGCCTCCCGACGCCGCCGACGCCGGCCAGCCGCCCGAAGCCGCCAGCGCCCAGGACGGGTCGGGTCGGCACGCAGGAAGACATGCACGACGGCCCCGTCTCCGTACTTCTCGACCCACACCTCGGCGGTACCGGTGAGCGCCCCGGTGACCCGCCACCGCACCCCCTCCAGCCCGCGGTCGTCGTAGGCCGTCAGCGTTAGGTCGGGGAACCACCCACGCCAGCGCGCCTCGTCGCACAGCAGGCGACGCACCGCACCGCGGTCGGCCGCGATGAAGTGTTCGTCGACCAGGTCGAGCATCGGCACGCCGTGACTGTAACGTGCGGATTAGCACAGGTTTGAGGCCCCGGAGGTTCCCTTGCGCGAGTACGTCAGCCCGCTGACGGTCGAGATCCCGACCACCGGCAGCCTCACCGACGACGTCGTGTCGGCGGCCGACGAGCAGCCGCAGGAGGTGCTCTTCAGCCGGCGGGTCAAGGACGACTGGGTCGACGTCACCGCCGAGAAGTTCCGCGACGAGGTCGTGCAGGTTGCCAAGGGCCTGGTCGCGTCGGGCGTGCAGCCGGGTGACCGCGTCGTGCTGGTCTCCAAGACGCGGTACGAGTGGACGTTGCTGGACTACGCGATCTGGTGGGCCGGCGCCGCCACGGTGCCGGTCTACGAGACCTCGTCGGCCGAGCAGATCGGCTGGATCCTCGAGGACTCCGGCGCGACGGTCGCCGTCGTCGAGTCGGCGGACCACCTGGCCCGGGTGGAGGAGGTACGCGACCGCGCGTCCGACCTCAAGCAGGTCTGGCAGCTCGACGACGGTGCCATCGCCGCTCTCACCGAGGCCGGCACCGCGGTGTCCGACGCCGACCTCGAGCAGCGGCGCACGTCCGTCACACCCGACGACCTGGCGACCCTGATCTACACCTCCGGCACGACCGGCCGCCCGAAGGGCTGCGAGCTGACCCACGGCAACTTCATGTTCGAGCTGGGGGTCGCGGTCGACGAGCTGGACCGGCTGTTCGACGCCGAGGGCGCGTCGACCCTGCTGTTCCTGCCACTGGCACACGTCTTCGCCAGGATCATCCAGGTCGGGTGCGTCAAGGCCCGGGTACGCCTCGGCCACACCGCCGACGTCTCCCACCTGCTGGATGACCTGGCAGCCTTTCAGCCGACGTTCATCCTGGCGGTACCCCGCGTGTTCGAGAAGGTCTTCAACTCCGCATCGCAGAAGGCTCACAGCGAGGGCAAGGGCAAGATCTTCGACGCCGCCGCGACCACTGCGATCGCCCACAGCCGGGCCCAGGACAACGGCAAGGTCCGCCCGCTGCTGCGGGTCCAGCACGCGCTGTTCGACCGGCTCGTCTACACCAAGCTGCGCGCGGCACTCGGCGGCAAGACGGAGTATGCCGTGTCCGGCGGCGCGCCACTCGGCGAGCGGCTCGCGCACTTCTTCCGGGGCATCGGCCTGACCGTGCTGGAGGGGTACGGCCTGACCGAGAGCACGGCTGCGCTCACCGCCAACCTGCCCGATGCCCAGCGGATCGGCAGCGTCGGCCGGCCGCTGCAGGGCACCGGGGTCCGGGTCGCCGACGACGGCGAGCTGCTGTTCCGCGGCGGCCAGGTGTTCCGTCGCTACTGGCACAACGAGCCGGCGACCGCCGACGCGCTGGACGCCGACGGCTGGTTCCACACCGGCGACATGGGCGAGATCGACGACGACGGCTTCGTCCGGATCACCGGGCGCAAGAAGGAGATCCTGGTCACCGCCGGCGGCAAGAACGTCGCACCGGCCCCGCTCGAGGACGCCATCCGCGCGCATCCGCTGGTCAGCCAGTGCATGGTGGTCGGCGAGGCCAAGCCGTTCGTCGCCGCGCTGGTGACGATCGACCCGGAGGCGTTCGCGTCGTGGCGTGACCAGCACGGCAAGTCCGGCAAGGTCTCCGACCTCAACCGCGACCCCGACCTGCTGGCCGAGATCCAGTCTGCCGTCGACCAGGCCAACGCCGGGGTGTCCAAGGCCGAGTCGATCCGCAAGTTCGTCGTACTCCCGGTCGACTGGACCGAGGAGGGCGGCCAGGTCACGCCGACGCTCAAGCTCAAGCGCGCCGTCGTGATGCGCGAGTTCAGCGCCGAGGTCGAGGCCGTCTACACCTAGGGTGTGTCTCCTTACTCCGCTGACCTGCTGCGCGACCCTCGGCGGGCGCCGCTCGCGACGGTCGGGAGCAAGGAGAAACACCGTAGCCTGGCGTACGCCGCTACGTCGTTCGCGCCCACGCCATAGCCCAACTGGGCTATACGCATCATCCGAATAGCTGCTGGTGACTGCGCTTTCGGGTGGTTGAGTCCGAATTGCGGCCGATCACCCCTTGCGTTCTCCTAACTTCGCTGTGGGACCACCACCCCCCAAGGTCCCGAGGTGAAGGAGGCGCGACGTGATCTCCCCCCGGTCGCATCGCCCCGCAAAGAGGTGCCGTCGTCGCAGCAGCGACGACGGCGCCTCTGCGGTCGAGTTCGCTCTGGTGAGCGTGCTCCTCTTCAGCATTCTCTTCGGCCTGATCCAGTACGGCCTCTACTTCTGGTCGCTGCAGTCCGGCTCGTCCGCCGCGCGCGAAGGGGCGCGGCGGGCGGCCGTCGGTGACCTGGACTGCACCAACTTCCGGACGTACGTCAAGGAGCGGGTGCAGGGTGAGACCAACGCAGGGGACATCACCCGGACCTACGCCAACGCGGACGGCACGCCCGTGAGCCCCGCCGTGGTCGGCGGCGTCGTCACAGTGACCGTCACCTTCACCAGCATCGACCTCGGCTTCCCGTTCGTGCCGTTCATCGATGACGGCAAGGTCAGCGAAGAGGCCTTCTCCCGGGTTGAGAACGTTGACCCGACTAATTCGGTGGATTGCTCATGAGAACTCGCAGGACCGCCACCGAGCGTGGCGCCGTCGCAATCATCGTCGCCCTCTCGGCGACGATGATCTTCGGTCTGGCGGCCATCGCCGTCGACCTCGGCAACGCCCACGCCCGCAAGTCCGACGTGCAGACCCAGGTCGACCTCGCGGCGCTCGCCGCGGCGGCCAAGCTGCCCGCGAACACTCCCACGGCCGAGGGCGAAGCGATCTTCGCCGCCAAGGAGTACCTGAAGAAGAACCTGGTGTGGGGCCAGGACGAGCCCGCCTGGGACCTTGCCGACTCCGACCTCGCCGACGGCTGGCTGGAGTTCCTCAGCCCGACCCACATCCGCCTGCACGCCCCCCACGCCCGGGTGGACTTCGGGCTGGCCGGCGCCATCGGTGCGGACGGCATGGACGTCACCGCGGTGTCGCGGGTCATGCTCGGCTCACCGGCCCGGCCGACGCCGTTCTTCCTCCCACAGGAGTGCAGCCTCGGGCTCCAGAAGATCAAACAGGGCGCTCAGGCACCCGAGCCGCCGGTGACGTTCCCGGCCACCGACCCCGACGGTCCCAACGGCAGCAGCCCGGACCCCGGCGTCGTCGACCCGCTCGAGGTGAACCAGGAGGACCCGGCGGCTCCGCCGGCGACCGTGGTCTCGATCGAGGGGAAGAAGTTCGGCAGCAGCCTCGCCGACCTGTCGGTGCGGTTCTCCCGCGACGACAAGTCCTGGCCGCTGCCGTCCGGTCCGGCCGCTCCGGCGCAGTCGCTGACCGTCAACGGCAGCAACGCCACGATCACCGTCGACGTGCCGGACGAGGTGCTCAAGGTCGAGGGCGTCTGGTACGTCCGGGTCAAGAACGCCAGCGGCTGGTCGAAGGCGTCGCAGGCGCTGACCCTCACGGTGAAGAGCCCGGCAGACGCGAACCCGAGCTGTGGCGCAAAGGTCGAAGGCGACTTCGGCCTGCTCGACAGCCCGCGCACTCCCGACGTCCCGCTCGCCGAGCGGCTGCGGCTCAACCTCAGCGAAGGCATCGACCACGACCTCGACCCGTGGCCGGCGCCGCCGGCCCTGCCGCTGGCACCCACCGGCGACAAGGCCTGCCAGCCCACGTCGTCGCCCGTTCCCGGCGCGGTTCTCGACACGAATCCACCGAACCCGGTGTCGTCGGGCAACCCGAACTGCGTCAACATCCTCAACGGCAACAAGGTCGACATGCTCACCGACGGCCTCGTCACCGACCCGGGGGCTCGGCTGCAGGAGCCGACGACTCCCGGCTGCGACCGCACCGGCGGGTCCGCGCAACAGGTCGTCCTCGAAAAGCACATCAACGCCGACGTGCTGTCGTGTTTCCTCAAGCCGGGCATCAAGGTCGGCGACGTCAGCCGGGCAGTAGCACCGGCCGCCGACGCGATCACGCCCGCCATCTTCGACTCCCCCCGCTTCATGTGGGTGCCGATGATCAACACGCCGATCAACCCGTCCAACGGCTTCTACCCCATCGTCGAGTACCGCGGGGTGTTCATCACCGACGAGACCATCACGTCGATGAAGGGCGCCAGCACCGCGAACAGCATCAACGGCATCAACCACGACGGGCACCACGTCACGTCGGTGTCGGCGGTCGCGATCCACCCGGACTCGCTGCCCGCGTCGGCGCCCGGCTACTCCGGACCGATCGGCCCGTACAACGGGATCACCGCGGTCTTCCGGATGGTCGAGTAGCCAACCCACGAACACCAACGAACACTCCCCTCACACAAGGAAACTCAGTCATGGGACGTCGAACAGCTCTCCTCATCGCCGCGGTCCTCATCGCCGCCGCCGGGGCCGCGCTGATCCTGATGTACGTGCAGGGCATCAACGCCCGTGCGGTCGAGGGACAGGACCGGGTCGCGGTGCTCGCGGCCACCGAGACCATCACGGCCGGGGAGACCGTCGCCGACGCCCAGAAGGCCGGCAAGCTCGACAGCGTCGAGGTCGCCCGTGCCGACCTGGTCGAGGGCGCGCTCTCGTCGACCGACAGCATCGCCGAGCAGGTGGCGCTCGGCGACGTCTACCCCGGCGAGCAGATCATCGCGCAGAAGTTCGGTGCGGTCGGCAGCCAGGAGTCGCTCACCATCCCGGACGACCAGATCGCGATCAGCGTCAACCTCGACGACCCGGCGCGCGTTGCCGGTTTTGTCAACCCAGGCTCGGAAGTCGCGATCTTCGTCAACGCCGAGTCCGGTAGGGACGAGACCGCCGGCCCGATCACCGCGCTGCTGCTGCCGAAGGTGCAGGTCGTCGGCGTCGGCCAGACCACCGTGCAGTCGACCACCAAGACGACCCCCGAGGGCGAGCAGACGGTCGAGCAGATCCCGCGCACGATCCTCACCCTCGCCGTCTCGCAGGACGACGCCGAGAAGGTCATCTACGCCTCGAAGAACCACTCACTCACGTTCGCGCTGCGCAACGACAAGTCCAAGATCACGGCCGGGCCTGGCGTCACGGCCGACGACATTCTCCCGGAGGCGTCGCGATGACCACGATCGTCGAGCTCGACCACACCCTGGTCGACATGTTCCAGTCGGTGCTGGGTGACAGCGCCCTCGCGGTGGAGAGCCTCGACCTGCTGCGGCGCCGGCTGGACGAGTACCCCCAGGAGTACGCCGTCGTGCTCGGCCCGTCCGTCGACCTGTCGGCGGCGGCGACGTTCGCCGAGAGCATGCGGCTCACCCGCCCGACGCTGAGCGTCATCCTGGTCCGCAAGCGCGTCGACGCAGCCATCCTCGGCGAGGCACTCCGGTCGGGCATGCGCGAGGTCGTCGAGGAGCGTGACCTGACCAGGCTCGGCGAGGGGGTGCACCGGGCGTACGCACTGTGGCAGGCGCTCACCGAGACCGACAGCGGCAGCACCGCCACCAAGCGCGGCCACGTCTTCACGGTGTTCTCCAACAAGGGCGGCGTCGGCAAGTCGACGCTGGCCACCAACCTGGCCGTCGCGTTCTCCGACGACGAGGACACCCGGGTCTGCCTGGTCGACCTCGACGTGGTCTCCGGCGACGTCGCGATCATGCTGCAACTGCTGCCGACCACCAGCCTGGCCGATCTGACCAGCATGCAGCACAGCCTCGACCCGCATGCCGTGGAGTCGCTGCTGACGCCGCACTCGCCCCGGCTCTCGGTGCTCGCCGCGCCGGTCTCGCCGGACGCCAGCGCGATGGTCTCGTCGGACGCGGTCGGCCGGATCCTGCAGATGCTGGCAACGATGTTCGACGTCGTCGTGGTCGACACGTCGGGCGGCTTCGACGACTTCGCTCTGCAGGCCTTCGACCACAGCGACCTGCTACTGCTGATGGGCACGCTCGACATCCCGGCGCTGAAGAGCCTCAAGCTCGCCACCGAGACGCTCGACCTGCTCAACTTCCCCGGTGCCCGTCGCCGGCTAGTGCTCAACCGGGCCGACTCCAAGGTGGGCCTCGACCCGCAGGAGGTCGAGAAGACGCTGACGATGTCGATCACCGCGGCGATCCCGAGCAGCCGCGACGTGCCGGCCAGCATCAACCGCGGCCAGGCCATCGTGCGCGCCGAGCCGCGGCACCCGGTGACCCTCAGCATCCGCACGCTGGCCCAGCACCTGCTCACGAGCGTCCGCACCGACCTCCCGGTCGGCGACACCGCCGAGCCCGAGCCGCGGCGCCGGCTGATGCGCCGGAAGGTGCGTTGACGATGAGCCTCACCGACCGGCTGGCCCGCGCCCACCTCGAGCGCGGCAACAGCCTCGAAACCCAGGACCGGGCCGCCGCCCGCGACACCAACGGCACCCAGCGCGACAAGCCGCGGAGCACCGACCCGTTCGCCCCGATCAAGCGTGGCGTGCACGCGCAGCTGGTCGAGGCGCTCGGCCCGAAGCTGTACGACGCCGACATGACGCAGTCCGAGCTCGAGCAGCAGGTACGGGTCTGCCTGCAGAACGTCATCGCGCTCGACGAGCGACCGCTGCCGATGGCCGACCGCACCCGGATCGCGCAGGAGATCGCCGACGACATCCTCGGGTACGGCCCGATCGAGCCGCTGCTACGCGACCCGGACATCACCGAGGTGATGGTCAACACCGCGCACGACATCTGGATCGAGAAGAGCGGCCGGCTGACCCGGGTCGACACCGCGTTCGGCGACGAGCAGCACCTGCGCCGCACCATCGACAAGATCGTCGCCCGGGTCGGTCGCCGGGTGGACGAGTCCAGCCCGATGGTCGACGCCCGGCTCCCCGACGGCAGCCGCGTCAACGCCGTCGTACCCCCGCTCGCCCTGGACGGGTCGATGCTGACCATCCGGAAGTTCGCGGCCGACCCGTACACCGCCGACGACCTGGTCTCGTTCGGCACCTTCACGCCTGCGGTCGCCAACCTGCTGGAGGCGTGCGTCAAGGGCCGGCTCAACATCCTCGTCTCCGGCGGCACCGGCGCCGGCAAGACGACCACGCTCAACGTGCTCTCGTCGTACATCCCGACCGACGAGCGGATCGTCACGATCGAGGACGCGGCCGAGCTCCGGCTGCACCAGGACCACGTGCTGCGGCTGGAGTCGCGCCCACCGAACATCGAGGGCAAGGGCGCGGTCCACATCCGTGACCTGGTGCGCAACGCCCTGCGCATGCGCCCGGACCGGATCGTGGTCGGCGAGATCCGCGACGCCGCGGCCCTCGACATGCTGCAAGCGATGAACACCGGCCACGACGGGTCCATCTCCACCGCACACGCCAACACCCCACGCGACGCGCTGTCGCGGGTCGAGACGATGGTGATGATGGCCGGCATGGACCTGCCGATCCGGGCCATCCGGGAGCAGGTCGCCAGCGCCGTCGACCTGATCATCCAGCAGACCAGGCTCAAGGACGGCAGCCGCCGGATCACCTATGTGACCGAGGTCGTCGGCATGGAGGGCGACATCATCACCATGCAGGACCTCTTCACCTTCGACTACTCCGCCGGCTTCGACGAGCACGGCCGCTCGCTCGGCGCGCTGCGGTCGATGGGCCTCCGTCCGCGGTTCCTGGACAAGCTCGGTCACCACGGCGTCACCGTCGACCCGATGGTCTTCGCCGAGGGGTACGTCAGCCGATGAACCTCCGCCCCCTCCTCGCCGCCGCCGCGGCCCTGGGCCTGCTGCTCACGTCAGCGCCCGGGTACGCCGCCGGCTCCGCCGAGATCGACCACGTCGAGACGACCAAGAACGGCGCCGTACGGATGCTGGTCAGCGTGCCCGGCCTGCCCACCGGCATCGCGGCCGATCTCGACAGCGTCGCGGTCACCGTCGACGGGAAGCCGGTCGAGGCGACCGCGAAGAGTGTCCGGGGCGGCACCATCGACCGGACCACGATCCTGGCGATCGACGCGAGCGGCAGCATGCGAGGTGACCGCTTCACGGCCGCCAAGGCCGCCGCCCAGACCTACCTCGAGTCGGCACCGACCGACGTGTCCATCGGCCTGGTGGCGTTCTCCGCGAAGGTGGAGGTGCTCGCCGAGCCCACCACCGACCACGGTGCGGTCTCGGCGCTGGTCGACGAGCTGACGCTCGGTGGCGGCACGATCCTGTACGACGGCGTCATCGCCGCGGTGCAGGCCAGCGGCACCGAGGGCGCCCGCCGGGTGCTGGTGCTGTCCGACGGCGCCGACACGTCCGACACCCCGATCGAGGACGCGGTCGCGGCCGCGAAGAAGTCCGGCGTCCAGCTCGACGCCGTCGCGTTGGAGCAGTCGGCCGGCGCCCGCAAGCGGCTCGACCAGATCACCGGAGCCGCCGGCGGCACCGTCATCCCGGCCGGCGAGCCCGACGCGCTGACCGCCCTGTTCAAGACCCAGGCCGACGAGCTGGCCAAGCAGGTCCTGGTGCAGTTCACGCCCCCCAAGGGCACCGGCAGCGAGGCGTCGCTCGCGGTGTCGCTCACCGCCGACGGCGCCGCCTACACCGACTCCGCACTGGCCCGGCTCGCCGACCTCGACCAGGCCGCCACGCCGGACGACGGACCCCGCCAGGTGGCCGCCCCGGCACCGCTGGTCGATCGGCGCGGCCTGCTGGTCGGCGGCGGCGCACTCGCGGTCGGGCTGGCCGGCGTACTCGCGCTGGTGCTGCTCAGCGGCAAGAAGGAGTCGCTGGCCGAGCGGCAGCTGGCGCACTACTCGACCAACGGACCTGCGGCGGCCCCGGTGCCGACGGCCTCCCCCAGCGTGCGGCAGTCGGCCGTCGCGCTGGCCGAGACCCTGGTCAAGGGCGACTTCGAGAGCCGGCTGTCCAAGCGGCTGATCGCCGGCGGCGTGTCGCTGACCGCGGCCGAGTGGCTGCTCACGCACGCGGGCATCGTCGTCGTCGCCACCATGGTCGGCTTCGTGGTCGGCCCCGTCGGCCTGGTGCTCGGCTTCGTGCTCGGCGCCGTCGTGCCGTGGCTCTACCTCGGCATCAAGGGCAGCCGGCGGGTGCGGGCGTTCAACGGGCAGCTGGCCGAGACGCTGCAACTGATCTCGGGTGGTCTGTCGGCCGGACTGTCGCTGCCCCAGGCCGTCGACACGGTCGTACGGGAGGGCGCGGACCCGATGGCCGGCGAGATGCGGCGGGCGCTGATCGAGCAGCGGCTCGGCGTGGACGTCGAGGACGCGCTGCAGGGCATCGCCGACCGGATGGACAGCGACGACTTCGGCTGGGTGGTGATCGCGATCCGGATCCAGCGCGAGGTCGGCGGCAACCTCGCCGAGCTGCTGCTGACGGTGGCGGCCACGCTGCGCGAGCGGGAGTACCTGCGCCGCCAGGTCAAGGTGCTGTCGGCGGAGGGCCGGTTCTCGGCGTACATCCTCGGCGGGCTGCCGCCGATGTTCGCCGCGTACCTCGCGCTGGTCCGCCCGGAGTACCTGGAGCCGCTCTACACCACGCCGATCGGGTGGGCCATGTCAGTCGCGGCGACGGTGATGATCCTGGCCGGCGGGTTCTGGCTGTCGCGCGTCGTCAAGGTGGAGGTCTGAGATGTCGCCCCTGCTGGTCCTCACCGTCGGCGTCGGCGCCGTCTTCGCCGGCATCGTGCTCGCGCTCTCG